>NZ_CP092483.1:1542708-1851250 GCF_022429625.1 Devosia lacusdianchii
GGGTTGCCCGGACAAGCCGGGCAACGACGACGGAACTGGAAGTCGGATGGACGTGAGGCCCACCGCTTAAGCCCGGTGGATCACCGCATTGTCGCGATAGGCCGCAATCGCCCGCGGTGACAGCGTCACCCCCTGGCCCGGCCTGAACATATCCGGGTGAGACACCATCGCCTTGATGCGCGTCGCATCGAGCAGTTCCAGATCAACCAGCCCATGCGTGCCATAGTCGGTCACCCGGTGCACCTTGCCTTGGCTGCCTTCGGTTGCCACGGCCAAGTCCAGCGCTTCGGGACGGATGGCCAGGGTCGCCGGGCCGTCGCTGACGGGCAGGGGTGTCGAATACCCCGCCTTGCTGAAAATGCCATTGGACACAGTGCCTTCGACCAGGTTCATCGTACCGATAAAGCCGGCCACGAACGGCGTCTGCGGTTCCCGATACACGATGTCCGGCCGATCGATCTGCTCGGTCTTGCCATCGCGCATGACGACGATACGGTCGGCCATCGACAGCGCCTCGTCCTGACCGTGGGTCACGAACAGCGTGGTGATCTTGAGCCGCTGCTGAATGTCCCGCACCTCTTCGCGAAGTCTTTCGCGCAAGTGCTGGTCCAGACTCGCAAAAGGCTCGTCGAGCAGCAGAATTTTGGGCTCCAGCACCAGGGACCGCGCCAGCGCCACGCGCTGCTGCTGCCCACCCGAAAGCTGGGTCACGGCGCGCGTGCCGTAGCCATTGAGCCCTACCAGATCGAGCACGGCTTCCACCCGCCGCTTGATCTCGTCCGGCGCCACCTTGCGCAGCTTCAGGCCGAAGGCCAGGTTCTTGAACACATTCATATGTGTCCACAGCGCATGGCTCTGGAACACCATGCCGGTCGGGCGCTTCTCCGGCGGGATGAAGGTGATGTCCTCACCATCGATGGTCATCAGTCCCGATGTCGGCGTCTCAAAGCCGCCAACCATGCGCAAAAGTGTCGATTTCCCCGAACCCGACGGCCCGAGCAAACACACCAGCTCGCCATCGGCCACGTCGAGCGAGAAGCTGTCGACGGCCTTTGTGCCATTGGGAAAAATCTTGGAAACGTCTTTGATCTTGAGAACGGACATAACTTTTCCTAGCCGCCGAAGCCGCGGGCAAACGAACCGGAATTGACGACCCGGCGGGCAAACAGCAGCGCAATGAAGCTGGGCACCCACAAGATCACCGACAGCACCGCGCCATATTGGATCACCGGCTGATTGTTGATGAACGAGATCATCAGCACCGGCAGCGTGCGCACCTGCGGCGCCCCGATCAGCCAGGCGCCCTCGGTCTCATAGAATGTGCCAACGAAGCTGAGCAGGATGGCCGCAGCGATGGTCGGCCCCGCCTGAGGCAGGGTGATCGACCAGAACACGCGGAACGGCCCGGCGCCGACATCGCGCGCCGCCTCTTCCATGCGCCGGTCGACGGCTTGGAAGGCCGCCACAGGAATCCAGATCATGAACAGCAGCGTGCCCACGAGTTGGATCAGCACGACGCCCCAGAACGTGCCGATCAGGTTGAGCTGCAGAAAGATGCCGGCAATGGCCACCAGCAGGCCGAATTTGGGGAACGCGTGCCCGGCGAGGAACGAGAAGAACAGGATGCTGCGCCCGGGAAAATCCAGCCGTGCAAACGCATAGGCTGCCGGCAGGCAGATGATGGCCGACAGCAGCGTCACGGTCGCTGCCAGCGTCAGGCTCATGGTGATTGAGGTCCACACATCGGCGCGCGCCAATGTCTGGCCCCAGAACCTGAGCCCGAATTCCTGTGGGATCAGCGCGGGGTAGCGCCACACATTGGTGAAGGCCCAGGTGCCGACCACCACCAGCGGCAGCACGATGACCAGCGTCAGCACCGCCGCGAAGGCGATGCCGGTCCAGTCGATGCGACGGCGAACGAGTGTGGTCATCTATGCCGCCTGGTTCTTGGCGACAGAGCGCACATAAAAGAGCCCGAAGATGATGCAGAAACCGAACGTGATCACCGCCTGGGTGATGGCCGTCTGCGGCTCGAACAGCTCGCGGAAGGTGCGCTGCATGAACGGCCCCATCATTTCCGGCGCCGCCGGACCCAGCACATAGGGCAGGGTGAAGGCCGAGAAGATGCCGAGCACGGCAAACGAAATCGCCACCAGGATCGAGTTGGAAATGCGCGGCAGGATGATGTGCCAGAGCAAGGCGAACTTGCCGGCGCCGACGTCACGGGCGGCTTCGATCGCCTGGTTGGAAATACTGCCCAATCCCGACAGCAGGATCAGCACCGTCAACGGAATATTGTCCCACACCAGCCCGATGACCGGGCCCCACGGCGTCAGATAGGGCGAGCGAATTTTTGGCATGCCGACAGCGTTAAGCAATAGATCCGCCGTGCCGTTTGGTCCGAGCACGCGGATGAACGCGAAGCTGAGGATGATCGAGGGCACGAACATCGGGAAGATGGCGAGGCTTTGTACATAACCGGCCACGCGGCTGTCCGAAAAGCGCAGGTAAAGCGCGATCGGCAGGCACACGAGCAGCAGCAGAATGGCGCATACGCCGGTGGTCCATAGCGTTATGGACAGGTTCGAGAGGCTGTAGCCATCCGAAAAGAAGAAGCGATAGGTCTCGATCGAAAAAGCGCTGCCCTCAGGTGTCTTCACCCACAGGGTCTGCACCACGGCCGAAATAATCGGCCAGATGATGAGCCAGATGACCAGCAATACGGGCGCAGCGACGAGCAAGAGGCCAATTGGCCTCTTGCTCTGTGCGGGGGCGGGCGGCAGGGCGCTCGCGGTGTCAGTGGTCACGAGGCCGGGTCCACGTTCGGAGCAACAGCGCGATACCAGCCGTCATTGACGGCCTTTTCCCAATCGCCACCCGGGAAGGTCGGGATGGTGGACGGGATGATATCCTTGAACTTCTCGCGCAGGTCGGCCGCGACGTAGTCCCACGACACGCCGGGGAAGCCTCCGAGCTCGGTGAGAACCGCCGACTGGATTTCTTCGCTGAGTACGAAGTCGGCCAGCTTCAGGGCCGCTTCCTTGTTCACACCATTGCTGAGCACGGCGATCTTGGTGAAGCCGCCGGGCAGGCCAAGGTCCGAAAGCTGCACCAGGCCGGTCGTTTCGGGCAGTACGCCCTGGGCGATGGCCGACAGCGCCTGGTCCGACCAGGCCGGGATCATGGTCACTGCCGACTGGCCGAGCAGCTGTAGAGATTGAGTATTACCCGACGTGTAAGCGCCGCCATCGAACAATGACGGAGCCAGGTCCATCAGGATATCCCAGGCCGGGTTCAGCGTGGTTTCGCCGAGTTCCGCAGTGTAGTTGTCGACGGTGAACTTGGTCGGATCGTTGCCATTGGCTTCGAAAATCGCGCGACGCACGAAGTTGCCGCCCGAACCACCCTTGTTGGGACGGTTATAGATGAACTGCCCGGGATTCGCCTTGATCCAGGCAACCAGGTCGGCCCAGGTCTTGGGCGCGTTGGCCGGGTCAAGCTTAGTGGTATCGTAGGCCAGCAGCACCTGCGAACCGCGGTACGGCAGGTTGGTCGGAATGTCGAAGGCCAGCGGATTGATCTTGGAATAGTTGGAAAGGCCGGCCGTCTCGAAATCGACATAGAGGCCCTTGGCAATGCCATCCACCGTTACGCGGGTGTCGAAGCCTTCGAAGATGTCGGCCTGCGGATCACCACCACCAGCGAGTGCGGCAAGCGCACGATCGCCGATGGCCGCCACGCCGGCGCCGTCGCCACCGTCAACCAGGTTCAGCGTCAGGCCGGCATTGGCGGCCTCAAACTTCGGCTTCACCACATTGGTCCAGAAGTCGAGCACATTCTGGTCCGAGCTGGTGTACCAGTCGATGGTGCCTTCAGCGCCAAACGACATGCGGGGCAGCATAAGAGCACCGGCAGTAGCGCCGGCCGCGAGCATGAAATCACGCCGTTTCATTGTCATCTCCCAAAGTCCGTTCCTTGGAACGGATGTTCCACAAGACGGTCAGTTACGCCCGTAGGTTTCATCGATCTAGCGTCGACCTCTCCCGGAAATCAGCTAACTACCGGTCCGGAGATTATGCAAGCAGAAACCAATCGCCTGTCGAGATCGCGACAGCGGCGTACAAATCACAGCTTTGCGACAGTCGTGTTACACGAGGCAGTCGTCCAGAACATCACCATCATGCGGCCGCCAGTGATCAGGAGTGTGACAACATACGTCCTTGATATTGAAAGTGATGTTGCGTGAGAGCTTGAGATACGCCACCGCATCGGCCGCAGCCCCATCCATCTCTCCGCTCGCGATAACACGGCTCTTGCCGCGATGGGCGCTGGCGTGACCATATGGAGCGACAGGTCGAATCCGGCTCTATTCGTCGCCGACACTCGCCGTTCGAACGTGTGTTAGATCGTGTTCCGATATTGAAATATTTGTTCCGCTAAGGTGTGCCTGACGACGCCAGGAGATTTTGATGACCCGCAAACGTATCCATCTGGTCTTCAAGACCCACCTCGATATCGGCTTCACTGACCACGCGGCCAATGTGCGCCGGCAGTACCACGAGCAGTTCATTCCCCACGCCATCGCCACCGGCGAGCACTTCTTCGCCGAGGACCCGCAGGCGCCCGCCTTCATCTGGACCACCGGCGCCTGGCTGATCTGGGATCATCTCAACAGCCAGGATGCGGCGCGCATCAAGCGGCTGGAGCGGGCCATCGAGCGCGGCCTCATCGCCTGGCATGCGCTGCCCTTCACCACCCATACCGAGCTGATGTCGCCCGCCCTGTTTCGCGCCGGTCTGAGCTACGCTCAGGAACTCGACAGGCGCTTTGGCAAGACCAGCATCGCCGCCAAGATGACCGACGTTCCCGGCCACACGCTGGGCATGGTGCCGCTGCTGGCCGAAGCCGGCGTCAAGTTCCTGCACCTTGGCGTCAATACTGCGAGCCCCGTGCCCGACGTCCCGCCGATCTTCCGCTGGCGCGCGCCCGACGGTTCCGAATTGGTCGTCATGTATCAGGCGTCCTACGGCGAGACCGATTTCCCCGCCGGCGACGATATCGGCCTGAGCTTTGCCCACACCAACGACAATATCGGCCCGCAAAGCGTCGGCCAGACCGTCGAGGCGCTACGAGGCCTGCACCATGCGCACCCGGACGCCGACATAGGCGCCTCCACGCTGGACGCCTTTGGCGCCGAGATGTGGGCGCGCCGCGACAGCCTGCCCGTTATCACCCAGGAGATCGGCGACAGCTGGATTTTCGGCACCGCCACCGATCCGCAAAAGCTCGCCCGCTTCCGCGCCCTCCAGCGCCTCTACGACACCTTTGCCGACGACCTCACCCCGAGCCGGCTGGCTTTCGGGCGTAACCTGACCATGGTTGCCGAACATACCTGGGGTGTCGACATCAAGACCTACCTTCGCGACGACACGGCGTGGGATCGCCCCGCCTTCGAAGCCGCCCGGGCCAGCGACTATCGCTTCGCCTATACCGAGCAATCCTGGGCCGAACAGCGCGCCTACGTGGATACCGCGCTCGAGAGCCTTGAGGCGATCGATCGGGCCGCCGCGGATAGCGCCCTCGCCGAACTGGCCCCGCCATCGGTTCCGCAAGGCGCGGCGCTTGAGGCCACCGATAGCGGCTGGTCTGTCACCTTCGATCCCCAAACCGGCGACATCGCCCGCATTGCCACCCCAGGCGGCACCATCGTTGAAGGCATTGATGGCTCGCTGCTCGGCTACCGCTACGAGAGCTACGACTCGATAGAGCTGCAGCGTCACCTCGATACCTACCTGCAGCACCGGGCCGAATGGGCCATTCTCGATCATGACAAGCCCGGCCTCGCCAACGCCGCCACGGCGGTCACCCAGGTTTTCACCCCACGCCATCTCGGCGCCGGGCAGGGCGCCTTGCCCGACCTCGCCCACAAGCAATTGGGCGGACCGGTAAGGCACGATTTCTCTATCCGCGCGCTTGATGCCACCAGGCTGGAAATCACCCTCACCTTGCGCGACAAACCCGCCAACCGCATGCCTGAGGCGAGCTTTCTGTCACTGACCCCGGCAAGCGCGAAGGGCTGGGAGCTCCGCAAGATGGGGCTCTGGCACCAGGGGGGCGACATCGCCCGTCGCGGCGGCGGTCAGCTTCAAGCCGTCGAGGCCGTGCGCAGCAAGCTGGGTTCAACCACGCTGACCGCGACTTTGCTGGATAGCGCCCTCATCAGCCCCGCATCGAGCCCCTTCATGCCATTCCAGCCGGAACGCCCCGATTTCGCGTCAGGCATTCGCATCAACATTCACAACAACAAATGGGGCACCAACTTCGCCATGTGGTGCGAGGGTACGTTCGTCACCCGCATGGTGCTGCAGCTCGGCGAGAGCTGAGGTCGAACCGCCGCGCCATTCGGGAATGGCGCGGTGCCCAAAACTGGCCTGTGGGCCGAATCCTAGTGCGTCAGCGTTCCTGCTGGCGGCGTCGGTTGTGCGATTTCGGCGGCCGCCTCGGATGTGTCGAGGCCGGCCTCTTCTGCCAACTCGCGCTCCGCCCTGTGCCAGTATTCTAGGTCGTTGCCCTCGGGCGATCCGGCCTCGACCCACAGGGCATAGGCCCGGTCGCGGATGGCGTCGTCTTGCAGCGTATTCATGATGGTCAATCCTCCAGCCCTAAGCACGGCGCCTTGTGGCGCCGCGCTCGGGGGAGAACGTCGTCCGGCCTTGCCGGTTGCGTAGAATTCAGAGGCGGGAGGCCACTTCTTCGAGCTGGGTAGCGCAGAGGCCCCAGCCTTCGTGGAAACCCATCTTCTTGTGGTTGGCGGCGTCCTCGGCAGTCCAGTGCCGCGCCACGGCGGTGTACTTGGTCTTGCCGTTGCCGCCATCCTCGAAGGTAAGGATGGCGGTGAAGAACGGCTTGCCCGACGGAGCCCAGTCCCCGACGAAAGCGTCGGTAAAGACCAGTTTTTCGTTCGGGACGATCTCCAGATACTGGCCGGGATTGGGGTATTCGGTGCCATTCTCGTCCGCCATGGTGACAACATTGGCGCCGCCAGGACGCAGGTCGATCTCGATCTTGGGTGTGGTCCACGGGCGGGGCGCGAACCACTGCTTCATCAGCTCGGGCTGCGTCCAGCACTGATAGACCTTTTCGCGCGGGACATTGAGCACGCGGGTCAGCACGAGGTCACGATCCGTATCCTGGGTGGGAAGGGTGGTGGTCATTTCGTTTCTCTCTCGGTCTTGGTGCAGTTCTATCCAAGCGACGAGCGAAGCATTCTGGCTTCGACAGGCCTTGTTCGCTTTTTTACATTTTTTCTGCGCGAAGCTTGGCAGCTGCCCGTCGAGCATGTTCTCTCTGCCCCTGTTTGAAAGAGGATTGCCGCTATGACCGACCCGCTGCCAGCCGTCACCGCGCCGCAAAGTCGTGCTGGCCGTGCCCTTATCGGCTGGTCTGTCGCGGCACTGGCCGAAGCCACCAACATGCCGCAGTCAGAAATCGAGCAGTTCGAGGCGGAAACGCTGCGGCCCGATAGCGATTGCCATCGCGCCATCCGCACGGCGCTGGAAGCCAACGGCGTGCTCTTCCTGCCCGAACAGGGTGGGGAGGGCGTCGGCGTGCGTCTCAAGTTTCCGCGTCAGACGGTCAAGCGCATTCAGACTTGGGAAGGGGAGGGCGGCGCCACCGGCGAAGACGATATCGTCTAGCGCCCCAGCGCGCTCAGCACGGGCCGCAGCTTGCCATCATTCTCGGCCAGCAGCCTCCGCGCGGCGTCAACGCCATCCGCTCCGGCGGCAAGCACTATTGCCACCTTGACTGCGCCGTGCGCCTGTTCCAGCGCCGCGGCGGCTTTCTGGTCATCCACAGCTCCGACCGCCATGACGATCCCCTTGGCGCGACCGCGTAGCTTCATATTGTCGGCGATCAGATTGACCATGAAGCCGTCATGCACATGTCCCAGATGGATCGCCATCATGGTCGACAGCATGTTGAGCGCGATCTTCTGCGCTGTTCCCGCACCCATACGGGTCGAGCCGGCGATCACCTCGGGTGGCGTCGCGAGGCACACCGCGACATCAACTTTGTCGAACAAGGGCGCGCCGTGATTGTTGGAAAGGCCCACCGTGCTCGCTCCTGCCGCGCGCGCTGCCTCAACAGCCGCCATGGGGTAGGGCGTGTAGCCGCTTGCGGTGAGCGCGATGACGCAATCGCCGGGGCCAACGCCCGCCGCCGCGATTTCCGCGCGCGCCGCGTCGGCGTCATCCTCGGGACCGCCCTCCATGTCGGTAAGCGCCGCGACCCCGCCGGCCAGCAGCACCTTGATGCGATCGCGTGCAATGCCATAGGTGCCTGGTATTTCGAGCGCGTCGGCCAGCGCCATCAAGCCTGAGCTACCGGCCGCGGCGTAGATCAGCCGATGGCCGCCCGCGATGCTCTTGGCCGCCAGTTCTGCCGCCGCCGCGATTTGCGGCACCGCGTGTTCCACAGCTTCGGCGGCTTCTACCTGGGCCCGGGCGAGAATCGACAAAGCCTCATTGGCCGGCAAGGTGTCGAAGCCCGCCGCGTGGACATGTGTCATCTCGGTTTGCGTTGCACTCATGCCAATACTCCAGTCATGGTAATGATGCCAAAAAAATACCACTTGTCTAGCCGGGCCAAGAAAGCCGTCCGCTCAGCATCGAGAGTTCTGCCAAAAAGCTCAGGAATCCCAGTCTGATACCCCTGTCGTGCATAATTTCACATTAGGGCTTGGTGAATGGTATTTTATTGGTATCATGTTGGTCGCGGGGGAAGGGTTGGAGAAATCGCGGATTTTTAGTGATATGCATCGCGGATCGGGGCTAGGGCGAAGCAAATGAGTAGGCTTTTCGAAAGGCTCCGCAGCAACCAGCCTACGCATGCGCAGCCGGGGGTAGAAGAGTGACCGACCTCTCCAACAGTTTTTTTGCCGATGGTCCGGTAGTGCTGCCGTCCGGCGGCCCGCTTTACCTGCAGCTCAAGCGCTGGATCGAGGACGCCATCCACAGGGGCGAGATCAACCCCGGCGACGCCCTGCCGTCCGAACGCGATCTTGCCACCAAGGTCGATGTCTCCCGCGTCACCGTTCGCAAGGCGGTGCTGCAATTGGTCAAGGACGGGGTGCTCGTGCAGCGCCACGGTTCGGGCACCTTCGTGGCCCCGTTGACCCAGCGCGTCGAACAATCGCTGTCCCAACTCACATCCTTTACCGAAGATATGGCACGCCGCGGCATGGCGGTGCGCGCTGAATGGCTCGATCGCGGCCTTTATCTGCCGTCGCCTGAAGAAACCGTCATTCTGGGCCTGTCATCGGGCGATCAGGTGGCGCGCATTTCGCGCCTGCGCCTCACCGGCGAAACGCCGCTCGCTATCGAGCGCGCCAGCCTTTCGGCTCGGGTCTTGCCCGATCCCAAGGCGATCGCCGACTCGCTCTACAAGCACCTCGATAAATCAGGCAATCGCCCGATCCGCGCCATTCAGCGCATAAGGGCGGCCAATCTCGACGAACAGGACGCCTTCCTGCTGCAAGTCCCGGTCGGATCGGCAGGCCTCAATATCGAGCGCACGTCCTATCTCGCCTCGGGGCGCGTCATCGAATTCACCCGCTCCATCTATCGGGGCGATACCTATGACTTTGTCGCCGAACTCAGGATCGGCGACTCTCCTTCCACTGGAGGCACCAAGACGTGACGAACCAGACCTATATGCGGCAAGAAGTCGAGGCTATTCCCAGCGTCGTCGCCACCTTCCTCGACAAAAGTGGCCCCGTACTCGATGCGGCCGCTGCCGCTTTGCGTGACCGCGATCCGCTGCTGGTTGCCACTGTCGCCCGCGGTTCGTCCGATCACGCCTGCTCCTACCTTAAATACGCTATCGAGTTGACCCTGGGCGTACCCGTCGCGTCCATCGGCCCATCGGTTGCATCCATCTACGGCAAGGATCTCAAGCTGCCGGGCAGCGCGGCCATCGCTATCTCGCAGTCGGGAAAATCGCCTGACATCGTCGGCATGGCCCAGTCGGTGCGCCGCTCCGGCGCGATCACCATCGCCATCACCAACACCGCCGACTCCCCGCTGGCCGCGGCGTCCGACTTCACCATCGACCTGCATGCCGGCATCGAGAAGAGCGTTGCGGCCACCAAGACGTTCGTGACCTCTGTCGTGGCCGGCCTCTCGCTGATCGCCCGCTGGAGTGGCGACCAGTCCCTCAGCACCGCCATCAGCGATCTTCCCAACTCGCTCGCTAAGGCCGTCGCATGCGACTGGTCCGAAATGATCGGCGCGCTCGATGGCCAGAACGCCCTCTACGTGCTCGGTCGAGGCCCCGGCTTCGCCATCGCCAATGAAGCGGCGTTGAAATTCAAGGAAACCTGCAACATCCAGGCCGAGTCCTATAGCGCTGCCGAGGTGATGCACGGCCCGGTCGCCATCGTAACTCCGGGCTATCCCGTGCTGGGGCTCGCGGCCCGCGACGCTGCCGAAGCCTCCGTGGCCGATATGGCGCACAAGCTGGCCGGGCAGGGCGCTCTCGCCTTCCTCACCAGCGATCGTCCTGGCGCTGCCAGGGCCTTGCCATTCGCGGCGACCGGCCATTCGGTCACCGATCCGCTGGCGCTGATCGTCTCCTTCTATGGCTTTGTCGAAGCGCTGTCCCGCCATCGCGGCTTCAACCCCGATGTGCCCCCAGCTCTCAAGAAGGTCACCGAAACGGTATGAGTGATCTCGTCGCCATTTCGGGTGCCCGCATCTTCGACGGGCACGACTGGCATGACGATGCCGCGCTGCTGGTCGAGTTCGGCCATGTCGCCGGCATCGTTCCGTCGAACGCGGTTCCAGCGAATGCTGAAACCGTCCATCTTGATGGCGGCATGGTCGTGCCCGGCTTCATCGATCTGCAAGTCAATGGCGGCGCCGGCATCCTGTTCAACAATGAGCCGACCGTCGAAGCGATCCGCGCCATCTGCGCCGTGCACGCCCAGTTCGGCACCACGGCACTGCTGCCGACGCTGATCACCGACACGGTCGAGGTCAACATCGCCGCCATCGCCGCCGGCAAGGCCGCGACCGAGCAAGCGGTGCCCGGCTTCATCGGCCTCCACCTCGAAGGCCCCCACCTGTCGCTGGCGCGCAAGGGGACGCATGATCCGGCACTGATCCGCCCGATGGACGACAGCGACCTCGCGCGTCTCATCGCCGCCCGCGCCGATCTGCCCAACCTGCTCTGCACCGTGGCCGCAGAAACCGTGACACCGCAACAGATCGCGGCTCTTTCGGGCGCCGGGATCACCGTCAGCATCGGCCACTCCGATGCCGGCACCGACACCACGCGCGCCGCCTTCGCATCGGGCGCCACCATGGCCACGCACCTGTTCAACGCCATGAGCCAGATCGGCAACCGCGAACCCGGCGTGGTCGGATCGGTGCTCACCACCGAGGGTGTCTTTGCCGGCCTCATCGCCGATGGCATCCATGTCCACCCGGCCTCGATCGAAATCGCCCTGCGCGCCAAGCAGGGCCCGGGCCGCATTTTCCTTGTGACTGACGCGATGTCGCAGACGGGTACGGATATCCAGACGCTGACGCTCAACGGCCGCACCATCACCCGCGCCGATGGCGCCCTGCGCCTGGCTGATGGCACGCTGGCCGGCGCCGATCTCGATATGATTGATGCCGTCGAGTTCATGCATACGACGATCGGCCTAAGCCTCGACGAGGCCGTCCGCATGGCCTCGCTCTATCCGGCCGAGGCGATGGGCATCCAGGCCGAATACGGCCACCTCGGCGCTGGAGCCTTTGCAAGCTTCGTGCATTTGTCCGATGAACGGCAGGTGCGGTCCACCTGGATCAACGGCAACAGGGCGTTTCAAGCTTAGCCGCCCCAACAGCGGAGTTTGAGCGATGAAGATTGGCGTTCTCGGCACCGGCGAAGTCGGTCAGGCTCTTGCGCGCAAGCTGGCTTCCGACGGCCATGACGTGCTGATGGGCGCTCGGTCCGCGACCAACGAAAAGGCTCAAGCCTTTGCTAGGGACACCGGCAATAAGGCGGGCGCTTTTGCCGATGCGATCCGGCATGGCGAGTGGCTTTTCGTCTGCGTGGACGGCGCCCATACCATCGAAACCCTTCGTTCTGCCGGGCCGGACGCGCTTGATGGCAAGATCGTCATCGACATCTCCAATCTGCCGGTCCCCGATCCCAGCGACAAGGGCTCGCTGGGCCTGACGGTTCAGCGCACCTTTCCAAACGCGCGCGTGGTCAAGACGCTCAACTGTGTCTCGGCCGAGCTTATGACCGATCCCGCCCGCCTGCCGGGCAATCACACGGTTTTCGTATCGAGCGACGACGCCGAAGCCAAGGCGGCCGTGGTCGACCTGCTCGCCGGTTTCGGCTGGAAATCCATCGTCGACCTCGGCGGCATTGCTTCTGCCCGCGGCCCCGAGCACTTCGTCGCGCTCTGGGTAGAGATCTATGGCGCGCTGGGCATCACCGACTTCAACTTCGCCTTCCTGCGCGGCCAGGGCTGAATTAGCCGCGCGCGATATAGGGCATGGTCGTCGCCATCACCGTCATGAACTGCACGTTGGCTGATAGCGGCAAGCCGGCCATATAGAGCAAGGCCTCCACCACATGCGCAACATCGAAAGTCGGTTCCGGCATAATCGTGCCATTGGCCTGCAGCGAGCCGCTATTCATGTGGCTGGTCATGTCGGTAGCGGCATTGCCGATATCGATCTGCCCGCAGGCGATGTTAAAGGCCCGGCCGTCAAGCGAGATCGCCTTGGTCAATCCGGTAATGCCATGCTTTGACGTCGTGTATGACGCGGCACCGGGCCGGGGCACATAGGCCGAGATCGAACCATTGTTGATGATCCGCCCGCCCTGCGGGCTCTGATCGCGCATGGCACGGAACGCCTCGCGCGCCACATAGAACGCGCCATTGAGGTTGGTATTGATCATTTCCTGCCAGGTCAGGACATCGAGATCACCAAACGACGTCGCCGGCGCAAACCGCCCGGCGTTGTTGAAGACGACATCGACGCGGCCATACCGCTCCTTCACGCCGGTGAAGAAATGCGCCACCGCCGTTGGGTCCGTCACGTCGCATTCGCCCCAGTAACCGCGCGTTTCGGCTGCCACGGCCTGCAACGCATCGGCGCGACGGCCACAGATCGCCACCTCATAGCCCGCCGCGGCGAAACCCAGCGCCGCCGACTTGCCGATCCCCGAGCTCCCGCCGGTGATTACGGCCACCTTACCCTTGTTCGCCATGCTTCCTCCAATTGTGGCGCCCCTGTTCGGACTGCCACCCTGATTCCCGATTCCGTCCACATTGCCACCACTCAAGCGCTCCGTGTGTGTCCCGGCCTTTTAGCGGGAAAACGGCCTGGCAGACGCTTTCCTGAAGCGCCAAACTGCCACTAAACCCTTCAAAAGCTGCGGAATTTAACGCTTCATTTAGCCGGGTTAACAGGTGGTTTCCATCTGTGTGCTGAATCTGCAACATCCGGTTCGCAACCATATTGCCTGCCCGGCAAAACGGCTTTTGCGCGATTGCGTCATTTTCCGTCATGCGTAGAGTGGGTCTTGCGAATCCATGCATGGGATCGTTTGTCGGTCGCAGCGCGACGGCAACACACTGCACCACGAATAGTGTGGTCGCGTTACGACAAACCTGCTGGGCAACCGGCACCAAGAATGACTGACTTTGGAGGTCAACTAATGAAACTCAAGAGCCTTATCCTCGGTTCTGTTGCTGCTGCCGGTCTCTCGACCGCTGGCTTCGCTGCCGATCTGGGCGTCCTCACCTCGCTGGACGTCTGCGACGAGCTGGGCCTGTCGGGCCTGACCATTTCGTCCGACACCAACTGCCTGCAGATCTCGGGCGGCGTCTCCTACGAATTCAACTGGGGCGATTTCCGCACCGAAGCCACCGTCGCTCGCACTCACGACAGCAACCGCGCTGTCTCGATCGGCAATGCTCCGACCGACTGGAACAGCAAGGTTGAAGCCTGGCTCAAGTTTGTTGGCACCGCTTCGTCGGACTTTGGTCCTGCCAAGGCTGTGATCAAGCTCAAGTCGATCGAATTCACCCGCGTTAACCGTGGCGAACTCGACGCCGTTGCTGGTGTGGACACTGTTGTCGACAACGATGGCGAACGCGATGGCGTCTACATCGATGAGGCTTACGTCTCGATCGGCGACTCGACCGTCATCATGGCTGGTAAGAAGGGTTCGATCGCGAACCTGGGCGACGACGAGCCCTTCAACTATCTCGGCCTGTTCGGCTCCGACGGTATCGACGGCAAGGGCGTTGGCATCGACGGTGACACCACCTATCTCGGCGGCCATGTCATCCAGGTCGTTTCTGATCTCGGCAACGGCGTTAGCGTCGGTGTTGGTCTCGAAAACCTGAACGGTAGCAGCGACCCGCTGCCGCTGTCGGCCGCAAATGCTCCCTTCACCCACGGCACGCTCGTTGGCGTTGTTAGCTACGCTGGCGAAAACCTCACCGCTCACCTGACTGGCGCTGCCTTCGGCATCCTCGACGGTACGGTTGAATCTTGGGCTGTGCATGCTGGTGCGACCGGCACGTTCGACGCCTTCAAGGTTCGTGGCGCTATCGCTTACTGGGATAACGTGAAGTTCAACGGCCAGACCGCTCTTGGCCGCAAGGGCATTGCTGCTGGCGTGTTCGGCGAGCAGGACCTCCTGAACGCCCTGGTCAGCGTCGAAGGCACCTTCGATTTGTTCAAGATCGCCCTGTCGGGTGAAGTTGCCAGCGTCTCTGGCGCTGTTAGCTACACCGACTTTGGTGTTGGTGGCTCGATCGGTGTGACCGTCACTGAAGGCGTGTCGATCAACCTCGGCGCTCGCTACTTCCAGGACGGCCTCGCTGTCGACGCTTCGGACGACACCTTCCAGGTTTCGGCTCAGCTCGTTGCTGCCGTCACCGAGACCCTCAAGGTCACCGGCGAAATCGGCGGTTACTTCGGCGATGCGGTCACCACCGCAACTGCCGGCGACAACATCTACTACGGCAACGTTGGTCTCGATTGGGCTCCTGGCGGCGGTTTCACCTCGTCCGTCAAGGGCGAAGTCAACAGCGAAAGCGCCTACAAGGTTACCTTCAAGGCTGCCAAGTCGTTCGAGTAATCCTCGGATCGTACTGCAATACGGAAAGGCCCGGCTCACGCCGGGCCTTTCTGATTTTGAGGACGCGGAACTGTGATTCGTCGCGATTCATCTGCACGCATGAAAATCGGGCGGCGACGGCCCGATTGATGCTTTAAAAACAACGGTTTACGGCTTCCATTTTCGTTTCCACACATCGCGAAATGCACTAGCGTTGGCCCAATTGCGGCATGGCATTGGGACGAGAATGATCAGGGACCTCCTCAAGTGGGTCGCGCCGGGACTGGCAACTGTCCTGGGCGGCACGGCATTGTTGCTGACCATGACTTCGGCGAATGTCGCCAGTGATGTTGGCGCTCAGGGCGCGTCTGCAATGCAGGGTGCCGGTTACGACTGGGCAGAATTGACTGTCGATGCCCGGGACGTGATCCTGTCGGGAACCACCACTGATCAGGAAATGGCCGATGCCGCCGTTTCTCGGCTGGCCAACCTGTCGGGCGTGCGAACAATTACGACGGACATCACGCTCGCCCCACTTTCTCGGCCATATTTGTTCGAGGCCCGGATTGACGACGGCGTCGTCAGCATAGCGGGCGGCGTACCCGATGAGCGTACGCGCCAATTGCTATTGTCTCGTGCCGGTCTCGAAGAGGGTGGGCTGGAGCTGCGCTCTGGCATGCCCGAACGTCGAACTTGGCTGGCGGGGGCGCAATATGCGGTCGACCAGCTGAGCCATTTCGATCAGGGTCAGGTGACCCTGTCCGATCTCACGCTCGAATTGACCGGTCGGGCCAAAAGTGAGCGCGATTTCCGCGATCTGCTCATCATCATGCGGGCAGGGGCCCCCAGTGGCGTGGCGCTCGGCTCCGTCGATATCCGCCCCGCTCTGGTTTCGCCCTACGAATGGAGCGCTTCGTCCGATGGCGCCCGGATCAGCGTCGAGGGCTTTGTGCCCGACGAAGCGCTGATCGAGCGATTGCGCAGCGCTGATGTTGCCGGCCTGCCGGTCGCCACCGGGCTGGCATTGGGTTCCGGCGAACCAGCCGGATTTGCCGAGCTTTCCCAAAAGCTTATCGAGCAACTCTCAAAACTTGAATACGGAGCGGCCACGATCACCGACGGCCAGAGTTCGCTCACCGGAGCGCCTCCAACTGCCGAAATCGCCGATGACATCGTGGCCCAACTTGAGTCTTCGGGCTCGATTGTCGTACTCGATCCGCCACGCATCTCAGACTATTGGACCAGCGCCACCCGCCAGCCGGGCGGATTGACGATTTTCGACGGCTACGCCCCCGACGAAGCGACGCGTGAGGCACTGGGTCAGCGAGCAGGGGCTGATATCTCCTGGCTCAAGCTCGGACGCGGGGCCCCGGAACGTTACCAGTCCGCCATGGATTTCGGGCTCGCTGCACTCGAGCGCATGAGCGAAGGTCGCTTCGCTTTGCGCGACAATGTGCTGACGCTCAGCGGCGTTGCGCGTTCGGGCGCGGACTACGAGGCCCTCGTCGCTGAGATGGCAGCGAGCGCGCCCCAAGGCCTTGTGCTGGTGCGCGCCGAGATATCGGCGCCCCGCGCTGCGCAATACAATTGGACCGCGACCAAGGATACGGCCGGCGTCATTTCGCTCTCCGGCATGGTCCCGAGCCCAACGGTCGAGGCAACACTGCTCGCGGCGGCGGGGCCGTCGGCCAGCGAGAACTTGACCTATGCGTCGGGTGAACCGAGCAATTTCGTGGCTGCAGCGCAGACTGGGATCGGCCTGCTGCAATGGCTGAGCGACGGCAAGGTGGTCTATGACGGCACGGGTTGGACTGTGACGGGCAACGCCAAGTCGGCGATCGACAAGGGCGCGATCGACGCCGATTTCGTCACCCGCCAGCTCGCTGCGGCGGGCTGGTCCATGGCCGTCGCTGAACCAATTCCCGCAATTCCGCAAGTGTCGCCATACATCTGGTCCGTCAGCAAGACAGCCGATGGAGCTATAGTCCTGAACGGTCATGCCCCGACCGCTGGCTTTCAGCGCTTCGCCGCAATCCATGCCGGCGATAAGGTTACGGACAGAACCAGCCTGGGCGCCGGGGCGCCGGAAGGCTTCATCGCCGCGGCGACCGCGGCACTCGATGCCGTACTGGCCCTCGAAGCCGGCTCGGCCCGGTTCGATGGCACAAGCTGGTCGATTTCCGGCGCGGCGCCCTCAATGGAAGCGCGCGGCGCCACCCTGGCCGCGCTGGCCAGCACCACCGACAGCTCCAGCTGGTCCATCGCCGTCGAAGCGCCCGAGCCGGTGCCGGCAGCCACGACGCCTTATGTCTGGTCCGCCACCAAGTCAGCCGACGGCCAGGTCACCCTGACGGGCCTGGTTCCGGCGGCGGCATTACAGCGCTTCCTGGCCGTGCGAGCCGGGGAGGGCGCGATCGATGAAACCGCAGTCGATCCGACTGCGCCGGAGAACTTCGCCACCGACGTTCTCGCGGCCATCGATGCGCTCGCCGGTGTCACCGAGGGCGCTGCCCGGTTCGACGGCAGCCAATGGAGCCTCGAGGGCAAGCTGCGCGACGCCGATAGCGCTGCCACGATCGATACCGCCCTGGCCGCCGCGACGACGCCAGCCGACGCCTGGCTGCTGACATTGATCACCCCGCCACCTGCGCCAGGGGCCGCCGTAGTCACCGAACAGCCGGCTGAGCCGCCCGCGCTCGAACCCGCGTCCATCGATCCGGCTTACGCCTTCTCGGCCAGCCGCTTGCCCGATGGCACGGTGATTCTCAGCGGGCAGGTTCCCGCCGATCCGGCGATGCGCTATCTCGGCGCCATCACCAATGGTGACACCGCCGCTGTGAGCATTGCGCAGGGCGCACCAGAGAACTTCCTGCCGAGTGCCGAAGCCGGTCTGCGGGCGCTGATGCAGTTGACCGAAGGCCAGCTCGATTTCGCATCGGGCGCCTGGAGCCTCAAGGGTATTGCCGCCGACGAGGCCGTTCGCGACGCGGTGGTTGCGGCCGTGGCGGCGAATCCCGAAGGCAATAGCTGGAGCCTCACCGTCGACGTGCCGCCACCCGCGCCGGAGCCAGCCGTGGCCGCCGTCGCGACGACCGCCGCCCCGCCATCCGAGCCGGTCGCCGCCGTGGATATTGCGGCATGCCAGGCGCCATTGGCGGACTTCTCGGCCCGCAACGCCATCCTGTTCCAGTCTGGCCGCGCCATCATCGCCGCCGAGTCCGATCCGGCTTTGGCCGAGCTGGCCACCGATCTGTCGGCCTGTCCGGATGCCGTCGTGCATATCGAGGGCCACACCGATGCCGATGGCGACGAGCAGCTGAATCTGGCGCTTTCGGTGGCACGCGCCGAGGCCGTCGTCGAGGCGTTGGTGCAACGCGGCGTGACGCCGGCCCGGCTCTATGCCGTCGGCTACGGCGAGTCCAGGCCCATCGCCGATAACGAAAGCGCAGAAGGAAAGCGGCTGAACCGGCGCATCGTGGTGACGGTGACGGGCGAGCATTACTGACCGGCGCTAAACGGGGGGAGGGGGCGTTGGTGATGAGCTGGAATGGGGTGGTCTTTTTGCTGGGCTACTACTGGCCCTACCTGGCCGGTGTCGGCGTGATTGGCCTCATCGTTGGCTGGCGCAGCTTTGCGCCGCCAAAGGCCTGAGGACCTGGGCGTGACCAACCTGGCGCATATCTGCGAAACGGCCGTACTGGTACTGGTGGCCTATCTGGCCGGCTGCGTGCTCGGCTATGTCGCGCACCGTGTTCTGCATGCGGCGCGCGGTACCCGCAACGTTCCGGCCACACTGGTCACAGCCGCTCCCGCCACAACGGCCCCGCCGGCGCGTCCGCGGTCGCCCGCGGCACGGTTGGCCGCAACCGCATCCGCCGATGAGCCTGCTCCATTGCCGGCCGTCGCTTCGGCAAAGCCAGTATCTAAGCCGGTCGAGCCCAAACCGGCGGCGCTGGCCGCGCCGCTTGGCGGGCAGGCCGATAATCTCAAGCAAATCAAGGGCATTGGCCCCAAGATCGAGACATCGCTCAATGCCATGGGCGTCTATCACCTCGACCAGATTGCCCGCTGGACCAGGGCCAATGCCGATTGGGTCGATGGCCAATTGGCTTTCAAGGGCCGCATCCGGCGCGAGCGCTGGGTCGAGCAGGCCATCGAGCTGAGCAAAGTGAAGGCTTGATATCTCGCCGGGGTGGCCGGCGATGGACGAAGTCGTTCTTCCGGCCGGGTCATTCCCGCGAAAGCGGGAACCTACCTTTTGATGCATGGAAGCAAACAGGGCTTCCCGCTTTCGCCGGAATGACCCGGCGGGTTGGATGCTGGTGAGGTTCATCGAACGCGACGTGCTTTAGACCCACACCAGCCCCTACGCCGCTTTGCCGAGCAACCTGGTGCTGGTGCCGATCACGAATTCTGCCACCGCTTCGATTTCCTCGCGCTGGTCAAACAGTGCAGGCGAGCCTTGCCCGGCAATTGTCAGCGCCGTCGCGTCGGGTCGGCGTCGCACCATTTCATCGAAGGTTTCGCGCCGAAGCTGGTCGGTCAGTTGCGTCCGCAGCAGCATCAGCGGCGCGCAGGTCAGCGCATCGAACAGCGGCCATTGCGGGGTCAGCACATCGTCGAAATTGATGCTCGCCAGGGCTGCGATCAGGCGCTGATCGTAAAGTGGCCGGGCGCGGCCTCGTTTGTCGAGATAGTGGCTGCGCCCCATCAGCGCCGCGAGCCGGTCATCGGGCAGGCCCGGATAATTGCCGGCGAGAATTTGGCGGAAGCCCGCATTGGTCACCTTGGCGCCGCGCAGACCCTCCACATGCTGCAGATTATTGCGCAGCCGCACGATGCCGCGGGAATCCGTCACCGGGCCCGAATCCAGCAATACGGTTCCTGCAATCAGCAGCGGATGCGCCGTGGCCAATGCCATCGCCACCTGTCCGCCATGCCCCTGTCCGAGAATGATGGCGCGGCTGATGCCGAGCGCCGCCAATATCGAGGCGACGTCCCGTGCATCCGCCAATGAGCTGTAGTCCTCGGCCCGCAAGCGATCGTCGGCCCGTCCCCGACCGGGCAGATCGAGCAGCACCACCGGCCATTCCCCGCCGCCCATGCGTCGAAAATAGTCGGCGAAGGCAGTGAAGTCGCTCATATTGCGCTGATAGCCGGGAATGCAGACCACCGGCAGTCGCGCCTGCGACAATCGCCCGGCCACGTGCACGGCTGCGCGCAACCCTGCCGCCAGCGTGACCTGGGTAATTGGTAGGCCGGCGAAGGCGGCGTGGTCTGGGGGGCTGGTTCTGCTGCGGGCCATGCGTGCATTTTGAGGCAGCGGCGCCGCCGCCTCAAGCGATTCTACTCGATCGTGCGCAGGGCCTGCATCAACGTCAGCCGGCTGTCGCCTAATCGCTCCCGATAGACCAGATAATTGCCCAGCACGCGTTTCACATAGGTCCGGGTTTCCTGGAACGGGATCAGCTCCACCCAGATCACCGGATCGACATTGTCGGCGCGCGGGTCTCCATAGGCCCTGAGCCACTTGTCGGCATTGCCCGGGCCGGCATTGTAGGCTGCCGCCGCGAGCACCAGCGAGCCGTCATAGCGATCGAGCTGCTTGGCAAGGTAGGTCGAGCCCAGCAGGGCGTTATAGGCGGCGTCGCTCACCAGCCGATTGGGCGAATAGTCGACGCCCACTTGCCGCGCCACATCCTTGGCCGTGCCCGGCATCAATTGCATGATGCCGCGCGCACCCGCCACCGATACGGCATCGATCTGGAACATCGATTCCTGCCGGGCTACGGCATAGACGGCCGCGCGATCGGCGGCCAATTGGGCATTGACCGGAACACCATCCTTGGGGAAGCTGAACAGGTCCAGCGGCGTACCGCGTTGGTCGGCCGTGTTGGCAATGGCGATGGCAAGGTGATGCGCGCCGATCTCCTGCGCCAGCCGCGCCGCCAGCAGCAGGTCGCCGCCATTTGTCAGGCCACTGCCAAAATGGCTTAGCAACGGCGCTGCCATAGTCCCCTGGCCATTGGCAGCCAGCAGCCTGATTGCCTGCACCACCTGATTGCTGTCGAACAGGGTCTTGCTCTGCGTTCCGTCGGGCAGGGGGCGGATATTGACGCTGTCCTGGCCCAATTCCGCCCGCGCCAATTGCCCGTAATAGACCGTGCCATAGCGCGCCGCCGTCTCGAATGCCGCTCGTGCCGCGGGCTCATCCCCCAGCTTGCGATTGGCGCGCGCTAGCCAATAATTGGCCTGGCTGACGCTATCGGGCAGCGTCGCATAAGGTAGCATTGCCGTGAACTGGGCCTTGGCCGACGCCGCGTCATCAAGAAACGACAGCGCGATCCAGCCGGCGTGGAAATGCGCCTCCACCATGCGGCCGTCAGGCCCATTGCGGTAGCCGGCGGCGGCTTGGAAGGCGAGGGCGGGTTGGCCGGCATCGAGCAGCTTGCGCACCAGGGTGCGCCGCTCATACCACCACTCAGCGGCGTCAGGCAGCTCGTCAGGTGCCTTGTTCAGCCAATCAACCGCGCTCTGCCATAGCTCGAACTGCCGGGCCCGCTGCGCACGAGAGAAGATGAAGACCGGATTGGCCTGCATGCTCGGATCGACGCTGTCGAGCTTGGCCTTGGCGTCGGCATCATTGCGCGACACCGCGGCGCGCGCCACCACCAGCGATGCCTGTGCCTCGGTCAGGAACGGGATCAGCCGCTCGCTGCCACGGGCGCGGTCATGCATCATCAGGTGGATGGCGCGCTGCCAATGCGTGTCGCAATCGAGCAGCGTGCCCAATTTGGCGAGCACGGTCTTTTCTTGCGCCTCGGTCAGGAAGTTCTCGATCCACAGGCTGCGCGCCAGCTCAGTCGCCCGCGCATCATTGCCAGCCGCGACGTACGCCGCAGCCAGCATGATCTGGCCATCAACCGTGCTCGGCGTGGTGTCGCCCAACAGGCTCACGACAACAGTCGGCTCCGGCTCGGCTTCGGCAAGCGCCTGTTCGATCCGTGTCTGGTAGAGGCTGGCGGGCGCGAATTCCGGCGCATCCGCAGCGAAGCGCTGCACGGTCTGGTAGTCGATCTTGCCGCCATTGAAGTAGATGGCCGCCCACTGGATGGTTCGCCGCTCCACCGCATTTCCAAGCCCGCGAGCGGCCGCATAGGCCGCGACCGGGTCGCCGCCGACAAGGGTGGCCAGCGCGGCGCGAAACGGCGCCGAGCCCTCTTCACCGGTACCAGCCAACGCCACGTCCGGCTGCACCGAGCCGGTCGTTGTCATATCGACGGTGTCATTGGCCGGCGCAAACGAGAAGGGGGCAAAGCTAGCCAGTCCCAAAACCGCTGCGACGAAACCTGCCCGTAAGCGCTTCATCTGCCGTCCTGCTGGTATACAAGTCGTAGATCCGGCAAGGAGCCCCCACCTTGCGGTTAACCTATCGTTATCCCGGTCGGGTAAACATCTGGTTGCCGCTGGTGATCCGTGCCGGCCGTGGCAGCAACAAAGCGTTGTGGTGCTGCCCGATAGAAACTATGGTGCGGCCCGTTATTCGGCCTGCCAATCCGGCTATGCCATCCCGCCACGGCTGAACTGTGGCAACCTAACCTGAGGAAAATCCGACAAATGCTGCGAGGATCGATTACGGCGCTCATCACTCCCATGCTCAATGGGAACGTGGATGAGAAAGCCTTCGCCAGCTTTGTCGACTGGCAGATCGCCGAGGGCACGCACGGTCTGGTGCCGGTCGGCACCACGGGCGAAAGCCCCACTGTCAGCCACGAAGAGCATCGTCGCGTCGTCGAAATCTGCGTCGAAGTCGCCAACAAGCGCGTGCCTGTCATCGCCGGCGCGGGCTCGAACTCGACTGCCGAAGCGGTGTCGCTCGCCAAGTTCGCCGAGGAAACCGGTGCTGATGCCGTGCTTTCCGTCGTGCCCTACTACAACAAGCCCAGCCAGGAAGGGCTGTTCCAGCACTTCTCGGCTGTCGCCAAGGCCGTCGGTATTCCGGTCATCCTCTACAGCGTGCCCGGCCGCACCATTGCCGATCTGACCGTCGATACCATCGCGCGTCTGCACGAGGCTCACGCCAACATTATCGGCGTCAAGGACGCAACGGCTGATCTTGGCCGGGCCAGCCTGCAGCGAGCCAAGCTCGGCACCGACTTCATCCTGCTTTCGGGTGAAGACATCACCGCTCTCGGTTTCAATGCCCATGGCGGCAATGGCTGCATTTCGGTCACCGCCAACATCGCTCCGCGCCTCTGCTCACAGATGCAGGAGCTTTCCCTGGCCGGTGACTTCAAGGGCGCACTCGCCATCCAGGACAAGCTGGTGCATCTGCACAAGAACGTCTTCATCGAGCCCAGCCCGGCCCCCGTGAAATACGGCGCCAGCCGCCTCAACCTCTGTGCCAACGAACTGCGCCTGCCGCTCGTGCCGGCCACCAGAGCCGCCGAGGACGCGATGGACTTTGCAATGCGCCATGCAGGTCTTATCTAGAGCGCATGGCCCAGAAGAACGACAAATCCAGGAACGGTGTGATCAGCCACGGTCTCGTGGCTGAAAACCGTCGTGCACGCTACGATTACGAGATCGGCGAGACGCTAGAGGCCGGCCTCGTGCTGACGGGCACCGAGGTCAAGTCGCTCCGCCTCGGCAAAGCGCAGATCACCGAGTCCTATGCCTCGCCCGAAAAAGGCGAGTTATGGCTGATCAACGCCCACATTCCCGAGTATCTCCAGGCCAACCGCTTCAACCACGAAGAAAAGCGGCCGCGGAAGCTGCTCGTCTCGCGCAAGCAACTGGCTCACCTCGACCAGGAAGTATCCCGCGCCGGCAACACCATCGTGCCGCTAAAACTGTTCTTCAACGACCAGGGCCGTGCCAAGGTGCTGATCGGCCTCGGCAAGGGCAAGAAGAACTACGACAAGCGCGAAACCGAGCGTAATCGCGACTGGAACCGCGACAAATCCCGCATCATGAAAGAGGGTGGGCGCGGCTAGCTCGCGCACCGCGCCAGGATATCGGCCGTACCGGGCTTCTGGATCACCAGAATATCCGGCGAGGGCCGGGATACGCTCACCGTGCCGTTGAGCCCGCTTAGCAGGGCGTTGAGCGCCGTAGCGTCCGCATTGTCGACGTCGATCCCCAGCCACTTGGCCGCGACCTGCGGGTCGGTATAACTACCGAATTCACTGCCGGCGCGAGCGGTGTAGATCGTCGTGCTCACCGGCTTTCCCTCGGCATTGACACGGCTGGCCTCGAACGAAAATCCGTCGCGAACCGCGATCTGGGTCAGCGACTTCTCGCAGGCCATGGCGAAAAGATCAGGATCGTCACCGGTCGGCTGCAACGCGCCGATCGGGAACCAGTCGCCCGCCAGACCATCCAGCAATTGCCGGCGATAATCCGCCGGATCGGCGTTTGTGCCACCCAGCGTCGCGACCACGTCTGCATACTGGTCAAATACCGTTGCGTCCTGGGCCATGGCCGGCATGGCGCCAAGCAGCAGGCTGGCAACGGTCAAATTGAGTAAGGCGATCCGCATGTGGCTAAAACTCCGCTTTCGCGAAAGCTAGCAGGGCGGCACTCCGGCGACCAGCGTACTAGGTCTCTTCGGTAGTCGGCGCCGCCACCGGCCTTGTGCTGGGCGGACGGCCGACGGTCTTGGCCAGGTCGGCGACGTCGATGAAGAAATCCGCCTGCCGCCGCAGGTCGTCCGAGATCATCGGCGTCGAGGTGGTCAGCGTCGATACCACCGTCACACGCTTGCCCTTGCGCTGCAGCGAGGCCACCAGCGCGGTGAAATCGCCGTCGCCGGAAAACAGCACCATGTGATCATAGTAGGGGGCCAGCTCCAGTGCATCGACGCAGAGCTCGATATCCATATTGCCCTTCACCTTCCGCCGCCCGGCGGCATCAGTGAATTCCTTGGCCGGCTTGGTCACAACGGTGAAGCCGTTATAGTCGAGCCAGTCGATCAGGGGACGGATGGATGAGTATTCCTGGTCCTCGACCAGCGCCGTATAATAATTGGCCCGCAGCAGATAGGCCCGGGCGTTGAAATCGGCCAGTAACTTCCGATAGTCGATGTCGACGCCTATGGCCTTCGATGTTGCGTAGAGATTGGCGCCGTCAATGAAGAGGACGATCTTTTCGCGAGGGTCGATGGGCATACCAAACTCCCGATTGGCGGCGACCCGCCGGAATACATGGCGCTGTCTTGCAGCAGAAATTGCGGCGATTAAGTTCCGCAGCTAACATTAAATTAATTTCGCTACTCGCATGTTTTCGCGCCACTGGCAAGCCTGGGTCCCGCAAAGTCGTTCTGGCAACTCTGCCGGGAGCAGGGGCACGCAAACCTTGTGCCATCCCCGTGCCTCGTGTATGGGAGGCGTTCATTCCATAAGTTTTGGAGACGTCTGTGGCACGCGTCACCGTTGAAGACTGCATCGAAAAGATCGAAAACCGCTTCGATCTCGTTCTCATGGCCGCGCATCGTGCGCGCATGATTTCGTCGGGCTCCCAGATCACTGTCTCACGCGATAACGACAAGAATCCCGTTGTGGCGCTTCGCGAAATCGGCGACGGCGCCATCTCGCCCGATGACCTGCGTGAGGATCTGATCCACTCGCTGCAGAAATATGTCGAAGTCGACGAGCCCGAGAGCCATGCGGCTCCATTGATCGAAAGCGCCGGCGACGACGATTCGATCAATTTCGATACCATCAGCGAAGAAGAACTGCTGCGCGGTATCGAAAGCCTGGCCCCACCGGAACGCCGCGACGACTGATTTTGCTCGTTGGCGAGTATTCAGCACCCTCGGCGCGAGCCGGGGGTGCTTTGTTTTGGGATGGTGCCCGCACTTATGCGATGTCATTCCGGCGAAGGCCGGAATCCTAGCTCTCCATCGCACGCAGCTCGCGGATGAAGGCAGACCTGGATCCCGGCCTTCGCCGGGATGACACCGCGATTGACAACCTCGCCACCCTTCCCATCGCCGCCCAACTCAGATACTCCCCCACCACCCTTCCCATTTTCTTTCAAAGCGCTAAGCTCCAATCTTCGAGCGAGCGGCGACACCTCCCATGATGCGTCAGTATGAGCTTGTCGAACGCGTTCAGGCCTATAACCCGAACGTCGACGAGCAGTTGTTGAACAAGGCCTATGTGTACGCCATGCAGAAGCATGGCTCGCAGAAGCGTGCCTCCGGCGACCCCTATTTCAATCATCCGCTCGAGGTCGCCGCCATCCTGACCGAGCTCAAGCTCGACGACGCCTCGATTGCCGTGGGCCTGCTGCACGACACGATCGAAGACACCGACGCCACCCGCGCCGAAATCGACCAGCTCTTTGGCTCTGAAATCGGCGCCATCGTCGATGGCCTGACCAAGATCGAGCGCCTCAACCTAGTCTCGCGCGAGGAGGCCCAGGCCGAAAACCTGCGCAAGCTGCTGCTGGCCATCAGCCAGGACGTGCGCGTGCTGCTGGTCAAGCTGGCCGACCGCCTGCACAACATGCGTACCCTGCAATACATGCCGCCCGAAAAGCGGACGCGCATCGCGCAGGAGACCATGGATATCTATGCCCCGCTCGCCGGCCGCATGGGTATGCAGGACATGCGCAACGAGCTGGAAGACATCTCCTTCAAGATCCTCCAGCCCGATCACTATGAGGCGATCACCGCGCGGCTCGACGAGTTGCAGACCGAGTATCGCGAGACCATTTCCACCGTCTCCCGCGAGCTCACCGAGCGCCTCGCCGCCGAGGGCATCACCGCCCGCGTCAAGGCGCGCGTGAAGTCGCCGTTCTCGATCTTCAACAAGATCGAGCGCAAGTCGATCGCGCTGGAGCAACTCTCCGATATGATCGGCTTCCGCGTCATCGTGGGCTCGATCGAGGAATGCTACCGCACGGTCGGCGTCGTCCACACCAAATGGAAGGTCGTGCCCGGGCGCTTCAAAGACTATATTTCGGTCCCCAAGCACAACGACTACCAGTCCATCCACACCACCATTGTCGGTCCCGGCCGCCAGCGCGCGGAACTGCAGATTCGCACCGAGGAGATGGACCGTATCGCCGAGTTCGGCATCGCCGCGCACGCCCTCTACAAGGACGGCGCCTCGGCCGATCTCAGCCGCATCGAGAATGAATCGCAGGCCTATGGCTCGCTGCGCTCCACCATCGCGCATCTGACCGCCGGCAATTCAACCGAAGATTTCCTCGAATACACCAAGCTGGAACTGTTCCAGGATCAGGTCTTCTGCTTCACCCCGCGCGGACGGCTAATTGCCCTGCCGCGCGGCGCTACGCCCATCGACTTCGCCTATGCGCTTCATACCGACATCGGCGACACCACCGTTGGCGCCAAGATCAACGGCGCCATCCTGCCGCTGGTGACGCAGCTTCGCTCAGGCGATGAAGTCGAGATTATCCGCGACCAGAACCACCTGCCGCCGCTCAACTGGCTCGGCATTGCCGCGACCGGGAAGGCCCGCGCCGCTATTCGCCGTTCGGTCCGCCATGCCGCCACCCAGCGGGCTCTGGCCCTGGGCGAACATGTGCTCAACATGCTGCTCGAGCGCGAAGGCGTCATGCTCGATGACAGCGAGGCCAAGGCTCTCGCCGAAGCGCTCAACGCCAATAGTCGCCGCGACCTGCTGATTGCTGTTGGCGAGGGCAAGGTCGGCTCGGAGCCTCTGGCCGTCGAGCTTGCCAAGCTCAAGGGCCTGCGCAAGCGCCGCCGCAAGCTCGACCTGCCGGTTGCCGACACGGCCGACGGCTGGTTCGCCCTGCGCGCCACCGATCTGTTCCGCTTCCGCGTCCCCGGCGGCCAGCGCTCTGGCCCGCGCGCCAAGGCGGCCCTAGCGAAACTCGATTTCCACATGCCGGTGACGGTATCGGGGGAGGGGGTCGTTCCCGGCGATCGCCTCGTGGGCATTTTGCAACCCGATAGCCCCATGCTGGTCTATCCGATCCATTCCGACGCGCTAACCGACATGCACGACAGCGATGTGGCATGGGTCGACGTGCGCTGGAACATCAGCACCGCCGATGACAGGCTCTACGCCACCGTCATCACCATGGAGAGCGTCAACAAGCCCGGTTCGCTGGCCCAGATTTCCTCGGCCATCGCCGCCTGCGACGCCAACATCAACAATCTGGTGATGCGGATGATTTCGCCCGACTTTCACCAGATGATCTTCGAAATCGAAGTGCGCGACCTTGCGCAACTGACCGATGTTCTGGCAACGCTCAAGCGCAGTCCTGGCCTTTCGGCCGTGCAACGCGCCGGCATCCGCGAAGCGAGCATGATCTCGACGCTGGAATGGGATGGCAAGGTAGATAAGAGGTTTGCCGATGACGAAAGATGAAGTCCTGAACATTTTCCGCGAATGCGGCGCCATGCTCGAAGGCCATTTCATCCTGTCGTCGGGCCTGCGCTCGCCGGTCTTCCTGCAGAAGGCAAAGGTGTTTCAATACGCCGCCCAGACCGAAAAGTTGTGCAAGGCCCTGGCCGACAAGATCCGCGCCGAATATCCCGGCGTCACCAAGGTCGTGTCGCCCGCCATCGGCGGCATCATTCCCGGTTACGAAACCGCCCGCCACCTCGGCCTTCCCTCGCTCTACACCGAACGCGTCGAAGGCAAGTTCGAGCTGCGCCGCGGCTTCGAGATCGCAGCCGATGACCAGGTCATCATCGTGGAAGACATCGTCTCCACCGGCCTCTCCATCCGCGAATGCGTCGAGGCGCTGCGCGGCATCGGCGCCAACGTCGTGGCCGCCGCCTGCCTCATCGACCGCTCCGGCGGCGAAGCCGATGTCGGCGTGCCGCTGGTGAGCCTGATCGAATACAAAGTCCCCGCGTATCCCGCCGACCAGCTCCCGCCAGAACTGGCCGCCCTCCCGGCTGTCAAGCCGGGCAGCCGCGGCATTCAGGGGGTGAAGTAGTGTCTGGCCCATTGGCCCGCCCACCGGCCGTCACCCTCGGGCTTGACCCGAGGGCTCTGCACTGGCGGGCCGATGGTCAAGTACAGGCACCTCGGGTCAAGCCCGAGGGTGACGCCCTGTGCGTGAACAAGGGACGCTGGCATCCATGATCCTCGGCCTCGGCTCCGACCTCATCCAGATTCACCGCATCGAGCAAACCCTCGAAAAATACGGCGATCGCTTCACCAACCGCTGCTTTACCGAGATCGAACGCCGCAAGTCCGATCGCCGGGCCCAGCGCGCCGCATCCTACGCCAAGCGCTTTGCCGCCAAGGAGGCCTGCTCCAAGGCTCTCGGCACCGGCATTTCCTGGGGTGTCTACTGGCGCGACATGGGCGTGGTGAACCTGCCATCGGGCAAGCCGACCATGCATCTGACCAATGGCGCGGCAAAAGCGCTGGCCCGCCTTGTTCCGCCCGGCCACGTTCCCCACATCCACCTGACCATTACCGACGATGCCGGGCTCGCTCAGGCCTTCGTCATCATAGAGGCACTGCCCGCCGACGCCGTTGACCCGGCCGGAACAAAGGCATAACCGTGCGCTTGCCGCATTTCCGGGGAAATCCATGAGCCAGCCCGTCGACAAGCCCATCAAGAAGTCCGCGACCAATGAATGGGTTGAGACCATCGTCGTGGTGGTCGAGGCGCTGCTGATCGCTATCGTGCTGCGCTCGTTTCTCTACCAGCCCTTCTCGATCCCGACGGCTTCGATGCAGCAGACGATGATGATCGGTGACTACTTCGTCGCCAACAAGTTCGTCTGGGGTTACGGCAAGCACTCCTTCTCGCTCGGCCGCTACGGCGATTTCAGCGCGCTCGATTTCGAGCTGCCGATTTCCAACCGCATCTTTGGCCGCGAACCCAACCGTGGCGATATCGCCGTGTTCCGCCCGGTGCCGCAGAATATCGAATACATCAAGCGCGTCGTCGGCCTGCCGGGCGACACTATCCAGGTTCGTGAAGGTCGCCTCTATATCAATGGCACCATGGTCGAGCGCGAAGAGCTCGGCACCGCGCAGGATACCGATAGCGAAGGCCAGACTCGCGAAGTCACCGTCTATCGCGAGACCTTCCCCGAGGGTACGACCCACATCATCCAGGAAATCTCCGACACTGCGCCGCTCGATAACACCCAGGAATACGTGGTTCCGGCCGGTCACTATTTCATGATGGGCGACAACCGCGACCGTTCCGCCGATAGCCGCGTGCTCAGCCAGGTCGGCTATGTCCCGGCGGTCAATCTCATCGCGAAGGCCGAAGCCCGCTTCTTCTCGATCAAGGACAATATTCCGCCCTGGCAGCTCTGGCAGTGGCCGGCCAACGTCCGCTGGGACCGCATGTTCCAAGGCGTGTCCACCGACAAGCCCTACGACACCACGCCGTGAGCCGAGGCGCGCGTAACCACGACAAGCTCCAGTTCCGGTTAGGCTACAAGTTTGCCGATCCGGACCTGCTTGATCGCGCGCTCACCCATTCCAGCTTTGTCTCGCCCGCCAAGCGCATCGAGCGCTCATACCAGCGTCTCGAATTTCTCGGCGATCGCGTGCTCGGCCTCGTCGTGGCCGACATGCTCTATCGTCGCTATCCCAAGGCCAACGAGGGCGAATTGAGCCGCACGCTCAATACCCTCGTGCGCAAGGAAACCTGCGCCATCATCGCCCGCACCCTCGATCTGGGCGGCGAACTCAATCTCGGTGACAGCGAAGCCCGCACCGGCGGGGCCGAGAAGGAAGCCATTCTCGGCGACGTCACCGAAGCTGTCATCGGCGCCATTTATTGCGATGGCGGCCTTGGCAAGGCCTATGAATTCGTCGAGCGCATGTTCGAAGAATTCCTCGCCGACGGGCAGGCCAACAAAGCTGACGCCAAGACCACGCTCCAGGAATGGGCCCAGGCCCGCGGCCTCGAGCCCCCCACCTATACCCAGACCGAGCGCACCGGCCCCGACCACGCGCCCGAATTCACCATCTCCGTCACCCTGGGCGATTTCGAACCGCTGAGCGCCACCGGACCTTCCAAGAAGATCGCCGAACACAAGGCCGCCGAGCTGTTCCTGATTTCCCAGAAGGTGTGGCCGAAAACCTGATAGGCTTGCCTCAATGAACACACCATCCGAACTGGCCGATACCTCCTGCGGCTTTATTGCTCTCGTCGGCGCGCCGAACGCCGGCAAGTCGACGCTGCTCAATTCGCTCGTCGGCACCAAGGTCTCCATCGTCACCCACAAGGCACAGACCACCCGCAGCCAGGTCCGCGGCGTGGTGACATTGGACAAAGCCCAGCTGGTCTTCATCGACACGCCCGGCATCTTCGCGCCTAAGCGCCGGCTCGACCGCGCCATGGTCGATAGCGCCTGGGGCGGGGCAGGGGATGCCGACCTCGTCGCCCTCATCGTTGATGTTGATCGCGGCCTGACGCCAGAACTCGAAAAGCTGATCGAGGGCCTCGACAACATCAATCACCCGCGCATCCTGATCCTCAACAAGATCGACACGATCAAGAACGAGGAATTGCTCAAGCTCTCCGAAGCCATCAACGCCAAACTGCGCTTCGAAGCCACCTTCATGATTTCGGCCCTCAAGGGCTACGGCGTCAGCGATTTTATGGATTGGTGCATCAAGCACATTCCGCCCGGCCCCTGGCACTTCCCAGAGGATCACCTCACCGATCTCACCATGGCCATCACCGCCGCCGAGATCACCCGCGAAAAGCTGTTCCTGCGCGTCCACGACGAGATTCCGTACAATTCCACGGTCGAAACCGAGAGCTTCAAGATCCAGAAGGACGGCTCCTACAAGATCGACCAGGTGATCTACCTCTCGCGCGAAAGCCACAAGAAGATCGTGCTGGGCGCCGGCGGCCAGACCATCAAGGCCATCGGCGCCGAGAGCCGCAAGGAATTGATGGCCATGTACGAGGTGCCCATCCACCTCTTCCTGTTCGTCAAGGTCCGCGAAAAATGGGGCGACGACCCGGAACGCTACCGCGAAATGGGGCTAGAATACCCGCACGGTAAGGGCTAAGGCGATGGCCGAGTGTCATTTCCAAATGCAATCAAAAAGCATGCACCAGAGCTTGTAATCCTCGCGCTTTGTGCGGCGTTCTAATTGGCGTGATGTTGCCGGGCCCTCCCAGCCGATACGCAGTTGCAATGCTCGTTTTGATAACGGTCGGGCCGATGATATCGGCCGTACGGATAGCGCGGACTCTTTTGGGAAGGGCTGAGGCGGTACCCTCCTTCAGAACCTCCTTGGACGTGGCTTTCGCCGCAAGGGCATAGGCGGCGTCCCTCAACTTGCAGCAATGTAGTTTGACATATTGGCTTCGACGCCCAGCGTCTTGAGAAACGCCTCCGGATCGAAGCCACTGCCTCGCCGCTTCTCCATCATGGCCGCTTTCGCCTTGGCGAAGGCCTGTTCGTGTTCCCATTCGACCACTGTCACCACATTGAAGCGGTCGGAGCCGGAATGCCGTTCCAGAATCAGGTTCTGTAGGCAGCCGGTCTGTTCATCGAGAAAGTCCTTGGTTTCCTGTACCTTGGCCATGAACTCCGTGTGCGCCGCCTGCGGCACGGCGAAGCTGTCGATGCGAAAAACGGAAGAATTTGGCTGTTGCGTAGAGGTGGTCATGTCTGGTCTCCATAGAGCGGGGATATCGAATTGCCTTCAGTCGCGCTGAATTGACAGCATGATGTCAACATGGAGTTATGATGTCAATATGAGTTCGACTGACGCAAAAGCTGCCCGTGCCCTCAGCGCCCTGTTTCTCGACATTTTCCGCGCCAATGCGCGTTTGGTGTCGGCAGGCGATCAACTTGTTGCCCCGCTCGGCCTCACCAGCGCGCGCTGGCAGGTTCTGGGCGCTGTGGCCATGGCGGCCGTGCCTCAACCGGTAGCCCATATCGCGCGCGATCTGGGCACGGCGCGGCAGGGCGTGCAGCGTCTGGTCAACGAGTTGCTGGAATCCGGCTTCGTGCAATTGGAAGACAATCCCCACCATCGCCGGGCCAAGCTGGTCTGCATGACGGACCAGGGCAGGGACGCCTTCCGCGCCATTCACAAGCTGCAAACGCCGTGGGTGGAGACACTGGTGCAGGGCATGGACACCGGCGAAATAGCCGTTGCCGCCCAAATCCTTCAAACCTTGCGCACGCGCCTAGAGCAGACCAGCAGCGAGCCAGCCGACTGATGGAATGGACCGGTGAAGCCCTTCTGATCGGTGTTCGCCGCCACGGCGAGACGTCAGTCATCGCCGAGGCCATGGTGGCCGGCCGTGGCCGGCATCTCGGCCTCGTGCGCGGCGGCCGCACGCGCCGGCTCGCGGCCGTGCTCCAGCCCGGCAACACCATCCAGCTCACCTGGCGTGCCCGTCTCGAAGATCAGCTCGGCATGTTCACTGTCGAACTGCTGCAAGCCCGTGCTGCCGCCCTGATCGAGGATCGCACCCGGCTCTATCTCAGCCAGCTCGTCTGCGAGCATTTGCGCCTGCTTCCCGAACGCGACCCGCATGATCGCCTCCTCGCCATGGCTCTGCGCCTCGTTGACAATCCGCCCGATGGCGCCGAGCTCGCCCGCTTCGAACTCGCCGTGCTCGACGACCTGGGCTACGGCCTCGATCTCGCTTCCTGCGCCGCCACCGGCACCACCATCGACCTGACCCACGTCTCCCCCAAGACCGGTCGTGCCGTGTCCCGAACCGCGGCCCAGCCCTATCTCGATCGCCTGCTGCCGCTGCCCAGCTTCCTGACCACGCGCGGCAATGCCGGGCCGGATGATATTGCCGATGCGCTGCGGTTGACCGGGCATTTCCTCGACGCGCAGGTGTGGGGGCCGCGCGACATCGCGACCTCCCCAACCCGCCAGAGCCTGATCGATATTCTCAGCCGCAAGGACTAGGCGGCGTCCGCCGCTTTCGCTGCACCAAACAAGCTCCGGCCAATGGCTTGTACTCGCTCCAACTGCGCATCCCAGGTCGCGCCTGACGGCATCAGCAGCTCTGACGTCGCCACCGGCGCTCCGCAATAGTTGAAAATGCCATGATCGATCTGGGTCTTCATGGCGCCGAAATAGCCGTGCCGGGCATAGGTCCGAGCGTCGGCGCCGGCCAGCGCCACCAGATGCACCGGCAGATGGCCCAGCCTCTTGATCAGCTTGCCGTCCGAGGTCTCGGCATAGGCCCAACCATTGGCGAAGACCCGGTCGATCCACCCCTTGAGCACGCCGGGCATCGACCACCAATAGACCGGATAGACCAGCACCAGCGCATCGGCGCGGTCGATCCGCGCCTGTTCCCGTGCCACGTCGGCGGGTGGGGTGGCAACTTCCATGTGAACGGAAATATCGGCCGCAGTGAATCGCGGGTCGAAGCCCTCCGCGCTCAGATCGGCGATCTCGAAGGTGTTTGTCCTGTCCGCTTCGACAATACCGGCAGCTATCCGCGCCGCCAAAGCATGGGTCAACGATGCGCGGTCGGGATGCGCGAAGACGATAAGTGCGTGCATGATGTTGGCTCCTTGCTAGCCAGCCGGATAAGTTATATACTATTAGTAGGCTACTTTTGGTACATAACGATGTCAAGCAGCGACAATGTTCTTCGGGGCGGGCCTCCGCGTCAGCGCCTCTCACGCGAGGATCGCTATGCTCAGCTGGTGCGCACCGCCTGGCAGGTGATCGGCGAAGAGGGCACTGACGCGCTTACGCTCGGTCGGCTGGCCGAACGGTCGGCGGTCAGCAAGCCAGTGGTTTACGACCATTTTCCCACCCGTCCGGCACTGCTGGCCGCGCTTTATCAGGATTTCGACCAGCGCCAGGCCATCATCATGGACGCTGCGATTGCCGCCAGCGAACCGACGCTCGCCGGGCGGGCTTTGGTCATTGCTGCGTCCTACATCGAATGCGTGCGCGAGCAGGGGCGCGAGATACCGGGCATTATCGCCGCCCTGGCGGGCTCGCCTGAACTCGCCTCTATCAAGCGCGAATACCAGGCCAGCTTCATCGAAAAGTGTCGCGCCGATTTGGTACCATTCACTGGCGGCCGGCCTATCGGCGCACCGGCGCTCTGGGCCATGCTCGGCGCCGCCGAGGCCCTGTCGGAAGCGGCTGTCAACGGCGATATCTCTATCGAACAGGCAAGGGACGAGCTGTTCGACACCATCATCGGCCTGGTTGAGCGAAGCGCCGGGAACAAACCGACCACCGTCGAACGCTAAGTCCCCATCGGCATCCGCTGCTACTCCCTCCCAGCCTCCCGGTGCCGCGCAGCTCCGAGCACCGGCCGGCCGGACGAGCCTTCCCGGTCCCCGAGGCGACGATCGTCTCACTAAAATTTACTTATGGGGCGAGAACCGCTTCGGGGTCCGCTCGCTGCCATCTTGGCATGCGCCTATGATTGGCAACCGCATCACAGGCGGTGTGTCTTCACGCCTATAACCCGTGCAAAACCCAGTGTTTCCGCACAAATCTGGTCCTGCCCGCTATAGTGATTTCCTGATTCGTTCTCCCGGAATGCCTGCCGATGTCTGATAGCGATACCCTCCCGCCTGCCGACGACCAGCGCGTCGTTGACCTCAAGCAGGCGCTTGAGGAGCGGTACCTCTCCTACGCCCTGTCGACCATAACCCAGCGTGCATTGCCCGACGTGCGCGATGGGCTCAAGCCCGTGCACCGCCGCATCATTCACGCCATGCGTCTGCTCAAGCTGGCGCCCAACGAGGGCTACAAGAAGTCCGCGCGTATCGTCGGCGACGTGATCGGTAAGTTCCACCCGCATGGCGATCAGTCGATCTACGACGCCCTGGTCCGCCTGGCGCAGGACTTTGCCCTGCGTTACCCACTGGTCGACGGCCAGGGCAATTTCGGCAATATCGACGGCGATAACGCCGCCGCGATGCGTTACACCGAAAGTCGGATGACCGATATTACGATGCGCCTCCTTGAGGGCATCAGCGAAAACGCCATCGACTTCAAGCCGACCTATGACGGCGAAGACGAAGAGCCGGTCGTCCTGCCTTCGAACTTCCCGAACCTGCTGGCCAACGGCTCCACCGGCATCGCCGTGGGCATGGCGACGTCGATTCCGCCGCACAATGTCGCCGAACTCTGCGACGCTGCACTGCATCTTATCAACGTCAATCCAAATGCTTCCGCCCACGACCTGACTCAGTTCGTGAAGGGCCCGGACTTCCCCACGGGTGGCATTCTGGTTGAATCAGCGAGCTCGATCGCCCATTCCTACGAGACCGGCCGCGGCTCGTTCCGCTTACGCGCCAAGTGGAACATCGAAGAGACCGGCCGCGGCGTCTATCTCATCGTCGTCACCGAAATTCCCTACGGCATCCAGAAGTCGCGCCTGGTCGAGAAGATCGCTGAACTGCTGCTGGCCAAGAAGCTGCCGCTGCTGAAAGACGTACGCGACGAGAGTTCGGACGATATCCGCCTCGTTCTCGAGCCGCGCGCCCGCACCGTTGATGCGGTGATCCTGATGGAGCAATTGTTCAAGACCACCGATCTTGAGACCCGCTTCCCGCTCAACCTCAATGTGCTCGATCGCGGCGCCGTACCCAAGGTGATGAGCCTGGCCCAGGCCCTCAAGGCCTGGCTCGAACATCGCAAGGAAGTCCTCGTTCGCCGCAGCCAGCACCGGCTGGAACAGATCGCCCACCGCCTCGAAGTGCTAGCCGGCTACATCATCGCCTACCTAAACCTCGACGAGGTGATCCGCATCATCCGCGAAGAGGATGACGCCAAGGCGTCACTGATGAGCACGTTCGAGCTGACTGACGTACAGGCCGAAGCCATCCTCAACATGCGTCTGCGCTCCTTGCGCAAGCTCGAAGAAATCGAGCTGCGCAAGGAACATGCCGACCTCACCGACGAGAAGGGCCATCTCGAAGCTTTGCTCGCTTCTGACAAGCGCCAGTGGGGCAACATCAGCAAGGAAATCGAGGCTCTCAAGAAGGCCTATCCTCTGCTCAACCCCGATGGCTCACGCCACGCCCTGGGCAGCCGCCGTACCGAATTGAAGGACGCGCCCAACGCTGACCTTTCCGAAGTCACCGAAGCCTTCATCGAGCGCGAGGCGATCACCGTCATCCTTTCGGAAAAAGGCTGGATACGTGCCCCACGCGGCCATGCAGTGGAAGTCAATGACGAGAAGGGTTTCAAGGCCGGCGACCGCCTCAAGCTTTCCATTAAGTGCGAGACCACTGACAAGCTGCTCATGCTCACGACCGGCGGCAAGGTCTATACCCTGGCTGGCGACAAGCTGCCGGGTGGACGCGGGCAGGGCGAGCCGGTCCGCATCATGGTCGATATCGAGGAAGGCCAGGATATCGTCGATATTTTCGTCTATCGCCCCGGCCAGAAGCGCATCATTGCCTCGTCAGCAGGTTACGGCTTCATCGTCGGCGAAGACGAGATGATCGCCAATACCCGCAAGGGCAAGCAGATCCTCAATGTCGGCGCCCCCGACGAGGCCGCATTGCTCGTGCCCTGCGCGGGCGACCGTGTCGCCGTTATCGGCCAGAACCGCAAGCTCTTGGTCTTCCCGCTGGTTCAATTGGCCGAAATGGGCCGCGGCAAGGGCGTCCGGCTGCAGCGCTACAAGGATGGCGGCATTTCTGACCTCAAGACCTTCTATGCCGCTGATGGCCTCACGTGGATAGACAGCTCCGGCCGCACCTACACCAAGCCAATGGAAGAACTCACCGATTGGCTCGGCGACCGCGCCACGGCTGGCCGCCAACCGCCTAACGGTTTCCCGAGGAACAACAAGTTCGTGGGGTAGAACTCGGTCTACCCCTCTCCCCTCGGGGGAGAGGGACGGCCTGACGCGTTCAGCGGAAGGCCAGGGTGAGGGGTACTGCGTCATCCCATGCCAGACACGAAGAAAGAGACCCCTCATCCGCCCTTCGGGCACCTTCTCCCACAAGGGGAGAAGGGAAAGGAGCCGCCAATGATCCGCCACTGCGTCTTCTTCAGGTTCCGCTCCGGCGTCAGCAAGGACGAGCGCGCCGAAATCTATGCCGGCCTCAACGCCCTGGTCGGGCAGATCGACGGCCTGCTCAGCGCCACCTTCGGCCCCAACACTTCGCCCGAAGGCCTGGGGCAGGGCTTCGATGACGGCTTCATCATGGACCTCGCCGACGAAGCCGCCCGCGACCGCTACCTCGACGACCCAGCCCATAAAGCCGCCGGCGCTCGGCTCGTCGCCGCGCTGGAAGGTGGTGCGGAAGGACTTCTGGTGTTCGATATGAAGCTGGATTAGAGCCCAGGCGCGCCATTCCACCGCTCGTCACCCTCGCGGATCGAGCATCGGTCCTTCACTCCACCGAAAACGTAAACACCACCGGCAGATGGTCACTCGCCGTCGGTCGCCCCGCATGCAGCTCATGCACCACGATGCCGCCTCGCGTCATCACATGGTCCAGCGGCAGGAACGGGATCGTCTCGCGCCAGGCTCTCAGGTAGTACCAGCTCATCGGATAGGTCAGCAGGTTCATCGTCTGCCGGACCAGCCCGGTCCGAGCCACGAAATCCCGCAGCGAATACGACCACGGGGTCGAATTGAAATCCCCGGCGAGGATCACCGGCCCCTCGATGCTGTCGACCAGCGCGGAAAGTGCGCTGAGCTGGTCGCGCTGCCGCTGCACGGGAATCGGCCAATCGATATGCGTCGTTACCACCGAGAACGGCTTACCGTTCGGCGACTGGAACGTCGCCAGGATGTGTGCCGTCCGTGTCGTGCCATAGGCATTGTTCGGGCACGCTCCATCCTGCACCTGCTCGAATGGCAAGCGCGAATAGAGCCCCAGATTGGCGCGCTTGCCGCCCCGGCAGCGCACGAAAAACGGATACTCCGCCAGCAGCAGCGGATGCAATTCCGTCGCCTGCTCGCCGAAATACTCCTGGAACACGATGATATCGGGCTGCTCGGCCAGAATCGCCGCCTCGACCTTCTCCATCTCGTAATTCATGCCAAAAAGGTTGTGCGTCATCATTGTGACGGTGCCGGTATCCGGCGCGGCGGGCCGCTGCTGCATGGAACCCACGAATTCGGGCACCATCACATTGGCAGACGCGGCAACGCCGACCAGGGCATAGATCATCGCAAAACTGCGCCGGCGTCCGCGCAGCGCAATCGCCATAATGGCCAGACCGATCAGCGTGCCCGGCAACAGGAAAATCTGCGCATGATTGAGCAGGTCGAGTTCGGGCACGGCAAAGCCGAACAGCGCCAGCATCGACAGTGTCGCGACGCCCAGAGCGCCAAGCACCAGCCCAAGCCGGACCAGCTTCAACAGAAATGACATGAGAATAATCCGGGCGGCGGGAACGACGATGCGATCTCACCGACACTTATGGCCCAATGATGGCGCCGGCAAACCGAAAACCTGCGCGGACCGGATCAGTCCAGCAGGCACCAGCCCAGCGTACCGCGCTGCACCTGCAATGGGCGGAACTGTGCCTTGTAGGCCATCTTCGGGGAATCCTTCACCCAGTAACCCAGATACACGTAGTTGAGCCCGGCCGAGCGAACTTGTGCGATATGGTCGAGGATGAGGAAGGTGCCCAGGCTTCGCTGCGCCATGTCGGGGTCGTAGAACGAGTACACCATCGACAGACCGTCGGGCATCACGTCGGTCAGCGCCACCGCGACAAGCCGCTGCTCCGGATCGTCCCGCAGGCGATACTCCACCAGCACCGATTGCACCGGCGTATCCTCGACCATGTACTCATAGTCGACGAAGCTCATCTGGTTCATGCCGCCACCGGCATGCCGGGATTCGAGGTAGCGCTTGAACAGGTCGTATTGTTCGCTCGTCGCGGTGGTCGGGCGCACGGCGACAACCAGGTCGTCATTCTTGCCCTGCACGCGGCGATAACGCCCCGATGGCTCGAATTCCCGCGCCACGATGCGCACCGACTGGCAGGCATTGCAGCCCTCGCAGGCGGGGCGATAAATGAGATTCTGGCTGCGGCGGAAACCGTTTTCGCTCAGCAGATGGTGCAGACTCGACGCTCGCCGCCCGGTCAGGTGGGTAAAGAGCTTCCGCTCCTGCTTTCCCGGTAGGTACGGGCACGGCATCGCGGCCGTCAGGAAGAGCTGGGTGGTTTCGGGCGTCTGGTCGGTCATCGAAGACCCTTGCGAACAATCAGGGGAATGTACTCCCCCCAATCACCGCGGGCAACGTCTCAGTAGGCTTGGCTGGTCCGCGCCGAATGGCTCTGCCAATGGCGCACCATCGGCGAGCGGCGCAGCATCAGGGTGCCGGTGATCAGGTCGTGGATCATCTGCCGGCGCGGGGTGAACAGCGCGAAGAGGAGTGACAGTGGCCAGGAAATCCAGGTCGTCAGCCAGAACACGCCGGCGTGGATGAATGCCATCCAGCCATCCAGTGGCTGCCCGCGAGTCGGGGTCAGCACCAGGTCCATGGCCTGCATCCCCAGCGTAGCCCGCTTGGCCGAGCCCAGCGTCGCGCCATAGTAGAGCACGATCGTGGCCGGGACGACGAAGACCAGCGCCAGCCAGGCCAGCCCGAAGGTCAGGAAGCCTGCAAGCAACCCGACGAAGGCAAAGGCCAGGACCATCAGCCCCATGACGAACAGGTCGATGAAGAACGCAAGCACCCGCCGGGTCAGCACACCCTCGAACAATTCGGGGGCGGTGGCAGGGTCGGGCAGGCTGGGGCGAATGGTCTCGGTCTGGCTCATGACCGAAACATTGTAATGGATGGGGCGCGGTGCAAGAGGGTAGGGCACACAAAAGTGACCTACCGGCCCAGCTCCCGGGCCACCTCCAGCGCAAAATAGGTCAGAACGCCATTGGCCCCGGCGCGCTTGAAGGCGTGAAGGCTTTCCAGGATTGCCCCTTTGCGATCGATCGCACCGGCCGCCGCCGCCATCTCGATCATCGCGAACTCGCCGCTCACCTGGTAGGCGTAGATGGGAATGTTGAAATTGTCCCGCGCCCGCCGCACGATATCGAGATAGGGCAGGCCGGGCTTGACCATCACGCTGTCAGCGCCTTCCTCGATGTCTTGCGCGATTTCGCGCATGGCTTCGTCGGAATTGGCATAGTCCATCTGGTAAGTCCGCTTGTCGCCCTTGAGCCGGCTGCCCGACCCCACGGCCTCGCGGAATGGCCCGTAATAGTAGGACGCATACTTGGCCGCATAGGCCATGATCTGCACCTGCTCGTGCACCTCACCATCCAGCGCCTCGCGAATGGCGCCGACCCGGCCATCCATCATATCCGACGGCGCGATAATATCGGCGCCGGCCTTGGCCTGCACCAGCGCCGAGCGGATCATCGCCGCGATGGTCTCGTCGTTGAGGATTTCCCCGTCGCGCACCAGCCCATCCTGGCCGTCGGAGGAATACTCATCCAGCGCCACATCGGCGATCAGCCCGATTTCCGGCACCGCGCTCTTGATCGCGCTCAGCGCGCGGCACATCAGATTGTCCGGATTGTAAGCCTCCGCACCATTCTCGCTGCGCAGGTAGTCCGGCGTATTGGGGAACAGCGCCAGCGCCGGTATCCCCGCATCCCGCGCTGCCCGCGCAGCTTCGACGCACAGATCGACACTGAGCCGGTCGACACCCGGCATGGTGCGGATCTGCGTCTTCTCATTGTGGCCGTCGATCACGAACAGCGGCCAGATCAGGTCCGATGGAGTCAGCACGGTCTCGCGTACCATGGCCCGGCTCCATGCCGTCCGTCGCGTCCGGCGCAGCCGCCGCCCGCCGAGAAAATCCATGTCATGCTTCTGCCAATCGTCGGACATTGCCGTCTCCTGTCTTGGCCGGTTCAATATCAGGGCCAAACCGCCCGTCCAAGCTCCGGCTTGTCGCATCCGCCATGGAGGGCTAGAAAACCGCCATGGATTTCAATGCCCAGTCGATCAGTATCTACATTCGTGTCGTCGCCATCATTAGCTTGCTGTTGGGCCTCAACGATGCGGCGCGCCTGCTTGGCGTCAATCTCGGCCCCGTCAGCCCCATCGCGACCATGGGTATGACCGGCTTCGTCTACCTGGCCATCTTCGCGCTCGCCCGACTGTTTGCCGCTGTCGGCCTGTGGATCAAGGCCAGCTGGGGCGCCGTACTGCTCGTGGGCGCCACTGGCGTCGAGCTTTTGCTCTACCTGCTGGGCAATACCGATGTGCGCATGTCGGCCTTCGGCTTCGCCGTCCGGCTCGTGCTGCTGGTCTCCATCCTCATCATCTTCATACTAAGCATCCGCTCGAGCCGCGCCCGCGCCGCCGATTAGGCCGGATGGAACTGCTCGATCGTGATCTCCTCCGCCAATGCATCCTGCGGCGCGCCGAAGCTGGTGACCGTGGTGAACCAGCGCGTCGTTTGCCCGCCCATGCTGAACTCAAGCGGCAGCAGCACCGCGCCACGCCAATGGCTGCGCACCGTCGATAGCTCCGAGGCGCCCGGCTGCGCCATAGCCCGGCGCAACACCGCGCCCATCGCCGATTGCGGCCCATGGCGCCGCACGCCTTCGCGCATGCGATGCAGCAGGTACTCGGCCACATCCACCCAATTGAGGATCGAATCCCGCACCGGACCGGGCTGGTAGACGTAATCCACCAGGTTGATGGTTCCCAAATCCTCCGGCTGCGCCCCCACCATCGCCATGGCTGCCGGGCTGGCATCGAGAATGTTGAACGCCATGTCGAGCACCAGGGCAGGGTAGGGCTCATGCGCCTTCAGCAGCAGCGCCGCCGCCCGCCGCACTTCGGCCATCTGCTCGCTGTGCCAGTCACTGTCGCCGAACTGCGGTGCAAAGCCCGCCGCGCCCAGCATGGCGTTGCGTTCGCGCAGGGGCAGGTCCAGCGCTTCGGCCAGCCGCAACACCATTTCCGCGCTCGGCTTGGCCCGCTCGGATTCGATGAACGACAGGTGCCGTGTCGATACGTCGGCACTCAGCGCCAAGTCGAGCTGGCTCATTCCGCGCAGCCCGCGCCATTCCCTCAACATCGTACTGAACATGATGATCTCCGATTTCGTCCAATCATGTACCTGACCGGTCGCGCATTCCATTACCTACCACGTAATTGAGACCATGACGTCGTGGCGGCAATCTGGGGCCATCAACAACCCGACCACGGAGAAACGCCATGACGACCCAGGTTCAAACCCTTCCCCGCCTCCACCCGCGTGCCGTCTACTGGCTCGATGCGGCTGTCTCGTTTGCCATGGGTGTGGCGGTCGCGGCCATGGCCGGCCCGCTGACTGCGCTGGCCGGCTGGCCGATGCCCACCACCTTCCTGCTGCTGGTCGGCCTAATCCTCATTCCCTGGTCCGCCTACAACCTGTGGACGGCCCGCGCCGCCAGCGTCGGCGGCGCAGCCTTCGCCGTACATCTTGTCGTGGACGTCGGTTGGGTGGTGGGCAGCGTCGCGCTGCTGCTCGCTTATGCCGATACCATCACGCCACTGGGCTTCGCCCTGATTGCAGCGCAGGCTGTCGCGGTTGCGGGCGTTGGTGTGATCAAGCTGATCGGCGCCCGCGCCTTGCTCGCATGACCTGCCGCGGAAGGACGGCCTCGGCCGCCCTTCACACCCTCGTAAGGTTACAATTTTCTATACCGGTGTAACGAAGAATAAAGCCAAATTCTCATTGCATTCCAGTAAGATGCTTTTAATCACGCTGCTTAGGGCGATCTTAGTTGGGGCGCCGTAGTTTGGCCTCATGAGATGCGAAAAATCGCACAGACTGCAAAACAGTGAGGCACAAATGGCAATCAAATCCAACGCAGCCGAGGCAATGGTCCCGGAACGTCCGCAGAGCCTGAAGCCGCTTTATCTGGAAGCTGTTTCCCGGGTCGAGCGTCTTCACCGCCGCCTGCTTGATCTCATCAAGGATGAGTTCGACCGCATGGGGTGGGATGATATCAACCCGGTCCAAGCCCTGCTGATGTTCAACATTGGCGACGCAGAGCTGACCGCCGGCGAGCTCCGCTCCCGCGGCTACTATCTCGGCTCCAACGTCTCCTACAATCTCAAGAAGCTGGTTGAAACCGGCTACATCTTCCAGGAACGCTCACGTTCCGATCGCCGCTCGGTCCGCATCAAGCTGACCCCGAAAGGCGAGGAAGTAGCCGAAGTGATCGACGAGCTCTATGACCGCCACCTCAAGTCCATCGACAAGGTCGGCGGGCTGGGCGACGACGAATTCGACGGCCTCAACAAGGCCCTCGCACGCCTGGAGCGCTTCTGGGTCGATCAGATCCTCTACAAGCTCTAAGGCCTGCAACACGTATCTGTTGCCGCCATGCCACACCTCTAAGCAAACGCCGGTCCCTGGGGCCGGCGTTCTTATTTGTGCCGCAAACCGGGGCGAATGGCCTTGTTACGTGGTTTGAAACCATTTCCCGCGTATTCATGGTTCCCAAAGTCTAAAAGCTTCACACTCGCTTGACCGCGTTGTGAGCTATGGGACGCGATGGTAAAAACCGGCTCTGCTTCGGCGGTGACATTTTTCGGGTGACTTAATGCGGCTGAATCGACGTTCTCTCCTCCGCTCCATGGCCCTCGCCGGCGCAAGCGCGGCCCTGCCAGCAGCGGCTCTCGGGCAGGAAGGTGAATCCATCTGGGATATGTTCGCGCGCAATCGCGTGCTCCGTGATGCGGACCAGGGCGGCAATAGTGTCGCCGCCGAGGCGTTGATCGCCACCAACGAACCCATTCTGTCGTTCGATACCGCCTACAACCTCCAGCTCGCCATTTCGCAGTACGAGCCCTTCGTGGCTGCCGGCGGATGGGAAGAAGTCCCGCAGGAAGCCTATGGTCTACTGCTCGGCCATTCCAAGCAGGCCGTTATCCAGCTCAAGCGCCGCCTGATTTCGTCCGGCGACATGCCCATGGTCGAGAACGTCAACGACTTGTTCGATGCCGATACCGATCGCGGCGTCCGCACCTTCCAGGCGCGTCACGGCCTAGTCCTCAATGGCCAGGTCGACGAAGCCACCTGGTACGCCATGAACGTGCCGGCCCAGACCCGTCTCAATCAGCTTTATCTCAATGCCCAGCGCGTCCAGACCATGGCCGCCAACCTTAGCCCGCGCTACGTGGTGGTTAATATTCCGGCCGCCACCATCGAGGCGGTGAATGACGGAATGGTTGAGCAGCGCCATACCGCCGTGGTGGGCCGCGTCGAACGCGCCACCCCGATTATGGCCAGCAAGATCAGCCAGATCAACTTCAACCCCTACTGGCATGTGCCCAAGTCGCTGGTCCGTCAGGACCTGACCAAGTACATGATGGAGAACCCCAACTATCTGACTGAACAGAACATTTTCATCTACGATGGGGCGGGCAACAAGGTCGATCCGCAGTCGATCAACTGGGCCAACATCACCGATACCGAAGTGGGCTATATGTACCGCCAGGAGCCTGGCGCGGCCAACTCGATGGGCCATTGCAAGATCAACTTCTACAACCCCTACGATTGCTACCTGCACGACACCCCGACCAAGGCACTGTTCGGCGAGAATGCCCGCTTCCACTCCTCGGGCTGCGTCCGCGTCGACGGCGTCAACCAGTTGGTCAACTGGCTGCTGCGCGATAATGGTGATTGGGACCAGCAGAAGGTCGATATGACCTTCGAGTCGCTGCAGCGTCTGGATGTGGAATGCCAGGGCCGCGTCCCGATCCACACCACCTACATCACCGCCTGGGCCAACCGCCAGGGTACCGTCAGCTTCCGCGACGACGTCTATAAGTTTGACGAGCAGGGCAAGGTGACCTTCGAGGAAACCGCCGCCTGATAAGTTCAACGCCCTCCCATCGGAGGGCGTTTTTGTTTGATCCGAGAATCCGTTACTGTTCGCCGAGGAGGGCGCGCCATGGCGGGTGAGGTCTATTTCGAATTCGTCCAGGTCGGTCAACAGATGCGCGTCGCCGCCATCGATGCCGATTCCGGCACCGAAGTCGTGGTCATCACGCCGGTCAGCGCCACCAAAATCCAGATGCAGCAGATGGCATTGGCCAAGCTCCGTAAGAAGCTTGCCGCCGCGGCACCAGAAACGCCGCTCCGGTTATTCTAGGCACGAAGTATTGCTGCTTTGGTCGAACCCGCCATTGCCGAGCGGCGCGGGGGTCCAAAGGACCGCCAAACGGCCTTGCTCTCGTCGGCTCGCCTCAGCCAAATTCCGGCTGCGCTTCAATGAGTCGGACCTTCGCTCGCAGAGGCGCTCAGGAGCCCGACTATGATCAAGATGAGTGTCTACTATCCGGCCGCTGGCGGCTCGAAATTCGATCACGACTACTACCGCACCCGCCACATGCCGCTGCTTCAGGAAAGGCTCGGCGATGCCTGCCTGCGCTACGAGATCGACAAGGGCATTGCGGGCCGCGAACCCGGCAGCGCACCAGGGTTCGTTGCGGCATGTCACGTTTATTCGCCGAGTGTGGCGATATTCGAGGCCGCGCTGGCTCCCCACCGCGCCGAGATCAGTGCCGACGTTGCCAACTATACGGACATCGCTCCGATCGTGCAGATCAGCGAAGTCGTTGAGGGGTAGACGCTTCGGCGTGTCGGCCGGAGCGAAATTACCGCGCTCCGGCAACGCCTTAGCCGCTCCCGCTACAGATTGCAGCGGTGCCGATACCCGTCATAGCCGAGGAACGTATCCGTCCGCTCGTCGTAGGAGCGATACCGCGCGTAGCATGCATCGACATGGCTGCTGCCATACGAGCGCCGGATCACCCGGTCACCGCCGGAATTCGCCAATGCGCTGCCGAGGATGGCACCGAAGGTGAAGCCGAAAATGCCTGATGCCACCGAGTCGAGACCGCTGCGATTGCGACGATAGAACCGGTCGTAATCACCACTGCTCCAGTTGCCGCCATAATAGCCGCCGCAGTCATAGTCGTTGGGGTAGCGGTCGCAATAGGTACGGATCACGCGGTCGCGCTCGCTGTAGCCGAACTGGATGACCTGCGCCTGCGCTGGCGCAATGCTTGAGACGACCAGCAGGCCTGACAGGACTGCCGCCGTGATTCCTGCGAGTTTCTTGTTCATTTCTGTCTCTCCAATGCCGCCCGCGGCCGGAAGAAAGAGCCGGTCTGTTGTGCTTAATGCGCAGGGCAGGGCACTGGTTGCGTCCCTTTGTCCCTTCCCATCTCGCTCCTTCTGCGGCATAACTCTGCCGTTCGCGCGACTGGCGAGAAGAGATGGGGAACCATCGGGGAACGCGAACCTTGAAGAGCCGCTCGCCTGGGCATCCATCCGCAATTCGGGGAGCCCCCATGAGTCCAATTCACTACCCAGCTCACCTATGCCGGCCTTGGAATCGCATGTTGCGACGTGATAAGGCCACATCCACGCCGACCCGTTTCGTTCCTTGCGAGGTAATTGTCCCATGAGCGCCGCCACGTCACTCCCGCTCTTTCCGCAATTCTTCTCCAACGCCGTCGGCGACACGGATCCGGAACTGGCCGCGGCCATCCGCAACGAGCTCGACCGCCAGCAGAACGAGATCGAGCTGATTGCCTCGGAAAACATCGTTTCCCAGGCGGTGCTCGAGGCGCAGGGTTCCGTCCTCACCAACAAATACGCCGAGGGCTACCCGGGCCGCCGCTACTATGGCGGCTGCCAATTCGTCGACGTGGCCGAAACGCTCGCTATCGAGCGCGCCAAGCAGCTCTTCGGCGTCGAGTTCGCCAATGTGCAGCCCAATTCGGGGTCGCAGGCCAATCAGGGCGTCTATCAGGCGCTGATTCAGCCCGGCGATACCATCCTCGGCATGTCGCTTGATGCCGGCGGTCACCTGACCCATGGCGCCAAGCCCAACCAGTCCGGCAAGTGGTTCAACGCCATCCAGTACGGCCTGCGCAAGCAGGACGGCCGCGTCGACATGGACCAGGTCCGCCAGCTCGCCCGCGAGCACAAGCCCAAGATGATCGTTGCCGGCTTCTCGGCCTATTCGCGCGTCATGGACTGGGCGGAGTTCCGCGCCATTGCCGATGAAGTCGGCGCCATCCTTTTCGTCGACATGGCCCATGTGGCCGGTCTCGTTGCTGGCGGTGTCTACCCCAGCCCGTTCCCGCATGCACATGTCGCGACCACCACGACCCACAAGACCCTGCGCGGCCCGCGCGGTGGCCTCATCCTCACCAATGACGAGGACATCGCCAAGAAGATCAACTCGGCGATCTTCCCAGGCATCCAGGGCGGCCCGCTGATGCATGTCATCGCCGCCAAGGCCGTGGCCTTCAAGGAAGCCCTGCAGCCTGAGTTCAAGGCCTATGCCCGTCAGGTTGTCGCCAATGCGCATATCCTGGCCGAAACCCTGGTCAAGGGCGGCGTCGACATTGTCAGCGGCGGCACCGACAATCACCTGATGCTCGTTGATCTGCGCCCCAAGGGCCTGACCGGCAAGGCGACCGAAAAGGCGCTCGAACGCGCTCACATCACCTGCAACAAGAACGCCGTGCCCTTCGATCCGGAGAAGCCCGCCATCACCTCGGGCGTGCGCCTGGGCACCCCGGCCGGCACCTCGCGCGGCTTCGGCCTGGCCGAGTTCCAGCTCATCGGCGAGCTGATCATCGAAGTGCTCGACGGACTCAAGGAAAACGGCGAGGAGAACAACAGCATGGTCGAGGCGCAGGTTCGCGCCAAGGTGAAGACCTTGACCGACCGCTTTCCGATCTACGGCCAGTAAGGTTCCTCATGCGCTGTCCCTATTGCGGAAATGACGATACGCAGGTCAAGGACAGCCGGCCGACCGAGGATTCCGGCGCCATTCGTCGCCGCCGCGTCTGTAATGGATGCGGCGGTCGCTTCACCACTTTCGAGCGGGTGCAGCTCCGCGACCTGACCGTCGTCAAGAAGAGCGGCCGCAAGGTCCCCTTCGATCGCGAAAAGCTCGCCCGCTCCGTCTACACCGCCCTGCGCAAGCGCTCGGTTGAACCCGACCGCATCGAGCGCATGATCTCGGGCATCGTCCGCCAGCTCGAAAGCCTGGGCGATGTCGAAGTCACCTCCGACCAGATCGGAGAATACGTCATGGACGGCCTAAAAGGCCTCGACGACGTGGCCTTCGTCCGTTTCGCTTCGGTTTACAAGAACTTCTCGGCGGCCGACGACTTCCGCAATTTCCTGGCCGAGCTGGCCGAGGGGCAGGGCACCCTGCGCGAAGACGATTGACCACCGCCACCTCAGAAGACCTGCGCTGGCTTGATGCCGCGGCGCGCTACGCTATGCCCTTCCTCGGCACCACCGCTGACAATCCGACCGTCGCCGCCCTCCTGGTCAATGCCTCGAACCAATCGCTGATTGCCCGCGCCGTCACCGCGAAAGGCGGTCGCCCCCATGCCGAGGCGCAAGTGCTCGGTGCGGCGGGTTTCGACGCCGCCGGCAACACGCTCTACCTCACGCTCGAGCCGTGTCACCACTGGAGCCGCACCCCGCCCTGCGTCGATGCCATCGTGCGCTCCGGCGTCATGCGCGTGGTCATCGGCGCTGCTGATGGCGACCCCCGCCATGCCGGCGAAAGCATCAAGCGCCTCGAATCCGCGGGCGTGGAAGTCGTGCTGGCCAATCACGCGCCCTCGATCGCGCTGCACGCCGGCCATTCGACGCGCGCGAGCCTCGGCCGTCCGCTGGTGACCGCCTGCCTCATCGTCTCCGCCGATGGCATGATCGGCCGTCGCGACGGGGGCAGGGCAGATCTCGGCACCGCCGCTGCCCACAATTGGCTCGACACCATGCGGGCCCGTTCCGACGCCATCCTGATCGGCTCCGGCACCGCCCGCAGCGACGATCCGCACCTCACCATCCGCCTGCCGGGCCTGCAGTCGCGCACACCGCTGCGCGTCGTCCTCGCCGGCCGCACCGGCATCGATCGCCAGGTGAATCTGATTGGTGGCTTCTCCGGCTATCGCACTGCAATCATTGCCGAAACCGGTTCAACGATCGACGCGCCGGCCTCGGTCGAAACCATCCGGATTGCCGGCGCCAAGGATCGTCCCGATCTTGGCAAGGCGCTCACCGCGCTCGGCGATCGCGGCATGCAGAATGTGCTGGTCGAGCCCGGTCCCCGCCTCACGGCGGCGCTGCTCGAAGCCGACCTCGTCGATCGCTTCGCCCTCATCACCAGCCCGGTCACCATCGGCGACACCGGCATCGCCGCCAGTCCCGATGGCGCTATCGAGCGGGTGCTTGATGCGGTCGGTCTTGTCCCCGGTGACCAGCAGGCGCTGGGCGAGGACGTGCTCACCCTCTACCGGCGGCCTGCATAGCCGCTCTGCCCCTATTGTATTGAAGTTCCCGCGCGGGACGACTATGGACTTGGCGCTTGCCGACCGTGGTCACCCGCCCCGGCCCATATTAGAGTGACCACCATGGCTGATGCCCCCAAACGCGATCCCCAGGCCGACCGACCCGCCAACCAGCGCGGCGCCGCCCGCCTTGCGGCGGTTCAGGCGCTTTATCAGATGGATATCGGCCGCGCGACGCTCGAGGATACGCTGGCGCAGTTCGGCGCCTTCCACCTCGGCCGAGAGATCGAAGGCGAGCAATACCTGCCTGCCGACGCCGATTTCTTCCGCCAGATCGTCACCGGCGTCGCCAAGCACCAGCTTGCCATCGATCCGGCAGTCGATCGCGCTCTCGCCGAAGGCTGGCCAGTCGAGCGCGTCGATGCCACGCTCCGCGCCATTCTGCGTGCGGCGGCGTTCGAACTGCTGCGCCGCAAGGACATCCCGCCGCGCGTCGTCATCACAGAATATGTCGATGTCGCCAAGGCGTTCTACGAAGACGACGCGTCCGGCCTCGTCAATGCCGCGCTCGACGCTATCGCCCGCGAAGCCGGCTCCGACCTCACCGAAACCAGGTAGAGTAGGGCGTAGCCCTGGCTCTCGATTCTCCAGCAAATATCCCTGTTGACGAACCAGTACTGTACCGTCTAGTTTGATTGTGGTTCAAATCTGGGTGTCGTCATGACCGAGTTCCCGTCCCGCGGCCAATCCGTACGCAATATCGGCCTGCTCTCCGCCGTACAGGCGCTAGGCGGTTCGAACTCGTCCATTGTCATGACCGTCGGCGCGCTGGCTGCGGTGTCCTTTTCTCCCGATCCGGCCATGGCGACCCTGCCGGTCACGGCCATGATTATCGGCCTGGCGCTGGCCACCACCACGGCGACCCGGCTGATCTACCGCCTCGGCCGCACCCGTGGCCTTATGCTCGGCTCGGCGCTGGCAATTCCCGCCGCGCTGCTGGCCGCCCTCGGCGTCATCCTCGCCAACTTTTACATCTATTCGCTGGGCACCTTCCTCGTCGGCGCCTCCGGCGCCTTCGTGCAGCAGGTGCGCTTCGCCGCAGCCGATAGTGTGGCGCCGGACCTAAAGAGTCGCGCCATCTCCTGGGTGCTGTTCGGCGGCGTTGCCGCCGGCTTCTTCGGCCCGCAACTCAGCGCCATAACCCGCAACTGGATCCCGGGTTCGGAATACGCCGCCAGCTTTCTCGCCATCGTGGTGCTGTCGGCACTGTCAGTCGCCGTTCTCTCGCAAACCCGTCTTGCGCCGACAGTGGCCGCAGATGGCCAGGCCGGGCAGGGGCGGCCGCTGCGTGAACTGCTGCGGCAGCCCGAGATTTTCCTGCCCATGCTGGGCGCCTCGGTCACCTATGCGCTGATGACGCTCATCATGGTTGCCGCGCCGCTTGCCATGGTCCACTTCTGCGGCCACTCGCCCGATGCCGCCAGCGGCGCCATCCAGTGGCATGTGGTGGCCATGTTTGCCCCCAGCTTCGTCACCGGCGCCATCATCCGCCGCATTGGCGCGCACCTGGTCACCGCCATCGGCCTGTTGCTGATCATTCTGTGCGCCATCATCGCGCTCAACGGCATCACCGTGGGCCATTTCACCGTGACGCTGATCCTGCTCGGCCTGGGCTGGAACTTCGGCTTCATCGGTTCAACCGCCATGCTGACCAGCGCCTACCGTCCCGAAGAGGCCGGCCGTGTGCAGGCTATCAACGAGCAGGTCGTGTTCGGTTCCACCGCCATTGCCTCGATCGGCTCGGGCCTGCTGCTGCAACTGATCGGCTGGCAGTCGATCAACATCCTGGCCATCCCGCTCGCTGCCGTGACCATCGTGCTGCTGGCCTGGGGCAGCTTCCGCCGCCCGGCCGTCGCGTAGCACTGGTCCGCGGCGACCTTACGGTCTTCGCGGCGTCCACCACCACGCGTCCCCCGTCCACGACGTCATTCCCGCGAAAGCGGGAATCCCCCTGCAAGAGATGTCCGCTTTCGCAGGAATGACGCGGTGGGAACTCCGGCACTCAACCCACAGCCGGCGCCCGCTCATCCTGCCACGCCTCTTCCGCCACCGCATCGCCACCCTCCGCGACGACAGCTTTGACCGCATAGGTCGCCGCATGCGGAGCGTGGGTCGGCACATGCGCCGTCGCCGCGGCATGGCCCGCCGCCCGCGCCGCCTGTCGCGCCGCTTCCGTACCTGCCTCGCGTGCAGCCGCGTGCGCGGCCAGGGCGAATTGCCGCGCCTCGGTCATCGCCATCTCCCCACGCGCCCAGGCTCGCCCTGCCGCAATGGCCGCCCGCGGACGGTTATCCCCGCGCTGCGTTGCTTCGAACAAGGGTAAGACCCGCTCCGCGCAATCGGCGGCCCACAGGGCGAGCGTGCGATGCTCCTGGCTGTTGTTGTGCAAAACCTGCCTCCAGAATGCAAAAGGCCCCGGTATTCCGGGGCCTTCAAAACCGAAAATGCGCAGCCTTAGAACGACTGCAAAATCTGGTCGATGAACGTACGGTCCTCGCCGAACGACGGCGTGCGGCGCGTTTCGATGGCCACGGTCTTGCCGTCCTGCAGCGTGTATACGGCCTTGTCCGAGACCTTCTTGTTCTTGTCGAAATACACGGCAAGCACCGTACGCGAGTCGATCATGGTCATGCCGAACGCCGTCTGGCGCACCTTGGTCTCGACATAATACCATGCGGTCTGGTCGCCGAACGTATTGGTCGACTGCGGCGAACCCAGCACCAGCGTCACCAGGTCCTGGCTCTGGCCGTTGCGAATCTGGGCCTGCGCGCTATCGGAGATTTCGTAGCCCTGCGTGCGGGAACTGATCAGCGAGTTGCTGCTCGTGCAGGCGGCCAGCAGCAGCGCCAGCATGGCGGCGGCGGCAAATGGCGCGACTGAACGCGAAACGGTACGCAGGGGCATGAATTTGACTTTCCCGATGGCTCTCGACTATAGGCACGACAACAAGGCGGCGGCCTTTGTGGCCGCCGGAATGTGTAGCTGCCAACTTGTCCGTCTGGCAAGCTGGCAATGGTCCGATGGACCATTTTACCGGCCCGTCAGGCTGACCACGATGTTGAGCGCAACCCCATGATCTTCAACCTGTTCCGCAAGAATACCGCTACCGAACCGGTTTACGCCGTTTATAGCGCTATTGTGGCGCAATCCCGGCAACCCCGCTTCTATGCCGATTGGCTGGTTCCGGACACGGTGACCGGCCGTTTCGACATGATCAGCCTGCATATGGCGCTGCTGTTCCGCCGCCTTCGCGCCGAAAGCGGTGCGCGCAAGGATTTCAGCCAGGCCGTGTTCGACCTCTTCTTCAAGGATATGGATCGCTCCCTCCGTGAGATGGGCGTGGGCGATCTGGGCGTTCCCAAGAAGATCCAGAAGATGGGCAATATCTTCTTCGGCCTGCTTGCAGCGCTCAACGAGGCCATGGACCGCAATGATTCTGCAGCGCTCGAAGGCGTGCTGTCGCGCAATATCTTCGATGGAACGACCGGCCCGCACGTGACCGCCTTGGCTCAGTATCTGCTCGCCGAGGACCGGGCCCTTACGGCACAGCCCGCCGAAACCATTACGGGTGGCGCCATCGACTTCGAGGCAGCCGCGTGAGTTTTTCCGAAGCGCCGCTTTTCGAAGCCATCATCCGTATCGATCGCCTGCCGGCGACCGGTCGCGATCTCAAGGTTTCGCTCGACGAACCGACCCGCGCTGCCCTGGCAGAATCGCTCAAGCTCACCGCCATCGACAGTTTCGACGCCACCATGACCATCGTCCCGCTGCGCGGCGGCATCCGCGCGCAGGGCAGGCTGGTCGCCCGCATCGTCCAGCCTTCCGTCGTAACGTTCGAGCCGGTGACGCAGGACATTGATGAGGCCGTCGATCGGGTTTTCCTGCCCGAGGCGCACGCGCACAAGCCGACGCCGGGTTCGGAGGTCTTCGTCGACCTTGAGGACGACGATTTCCCCGACCATATCGACGGACCAGAGGTCGATCTCAGCGCGCTGCTGGTGGAGACGCTGGCCCTGGCCATCGATCCCTATCCGCGCCAGCCGGGTGAAAGCCTCGATTCCTTGGGCCTCAACAAGGACGGTGAGGATTCCGGTCCCTTCGCCGGTCTCGCGCGCCTCAAGAAGCCGGGTGATTCAGGCGCCTGATGGCCACAATCTCTCCTAACCATGATGGCATCTGCGCGTCGGCGGGTGTCATATGACGCTATTGTCCTCGTGACCGGGGGTTGCACCGACTCCCCGATGAGATATGTTTGCTCGCCCCCTTCTTTGGGGCGCAGAACGGGCTGAAATGACCGATACAATAACGATATCAGTGGACGCCATGGGGGGCGATAACGCGCCCCGGGCAGTCATCCACGGCGCCCATCTGGCCCTCAAGGAACGCAAGAACACTCGCTTCATCTTCCATGGCCGCCAGGAGCAGATTGCTCCGCTGCTTGAAGAATTTCCGGCCCTGAAACCGGCTTCGACCGTCCGACACTGCGAAGCGGTGATTGCCATGGACGAAAAGCCCAGCCAGGCTTTGCGCAAGGGCAGGGGCACATCCTCGATGTGGATGGCCATCCAGGCCGTCAAAGATGGCGAGGCCGATGTCGCCGTCTCGGGCGGCAATACCGGCGCCCTCATGGCCATGGCCACCTTCTGCCTTCGACCCATGGAAGGCATTGCCCGGCCCGGCATCGCCGCCATCTGGCCGACCCTGCGCAGCGACATCATCGTGCTCGATATGGGCGCCACCATTGGCGCCGACGCCCAGCAGCTTGTCGACTACGCCATTCTCGGCTCCGCCCTGGCCCGCTGCCTCTTCGACGATGAAGCGCCCACCGTTGGCCTGCTCAATGTCGGCACCGAAGAGGTCAAGGGCCTCGAATCGATCAAGGAGGCCGGCCGCATCCTCACCGAGGCCAGCGGCTCGGGCTTCACCTATCATGGCTTCGTCGAAGGCGACGACATAGGCAAGGGCACGGTCGACGTCGTCGTCACCGAGGGCTTTGTCGGCAATATCGCGCTCAAGACTGCCGAAGGCACCGCCCGCCAGGTTGGCTCCTACCTGCGCAGCGCCCTCAAGTCCAATCTGATGAGCCGCATCGGCGCGCTGTTCGCCACCTCGGCCCTCAATGCCCTGCGCCGCAAGATGGACCCGCGCACCGTCAATGGCGGCGTATTCATGGGCCTAAACGGCATCGTCATCAAATCGCATGGCGGCACCGACGAAATCGGTTACAAGAGCGCTCTCAGCCTGGCCTATGAAATGGCCCGCAGCGACCTGATCGCCAAGATCGGCGATACCATGAAACGCTTTCCCATCAAGGCGGTAGAAGCCGCCCCTGAATCAGAACCCGAGGCGAAACCGGCGTGACCAAGACGCGTTCAATCATCCGCGGTGTCGGCGGTTATCTCCCTGAAAAGGTCCTCACCAACGCCGAACTGGCAACCATGGTCGATACGTCCGACGAGTGGATCCAGCAGCGCGTCGGCATCAAGGAACGGCACATCGCGGCCGAGGGCCAATTCACGTCCGATCTCGCTGTGGAAGCGGCGAAGAAGGCCATGGCCGCCGCCGGCGTCACCCCTGATGACATCGACCTGATCGTTGTCGCCACCACGACTCCTGACTACACCTTCCCCGCCGCCGCGACCCTGGTCCAGATGAAGCTGGGCATGCATCACGGCATGGCGTTTGACATCCAGGCGGTGTGCTCCGGCTTTGTCTATGGCGTTGTCACGGCCGACAGCTACATCAAGAACGGTCTCGCCAATCGTGCGCTGGTCATCGGCGCCGAGACCTTCTCGCGCCTGCTCGACTGGACCGACCGCACCACCTGCGTGCTGTTTGGCGACGGCGCCGGCGCCGTGGTCATGGAAAAGGTCGAGCTCGCCGATGACGCGCCCGAGCAGGGCGTCCTCGCCTCGGCTTTGCGCTCAGATGGCCATCATTGGCAAAAGCTCTATGTCGATGGCGGTCCGTCGACCACCGGCACCACCGGCCATGTGCACATGCAGGGCCCCGAAGTGTTCCGCCATGCGGTCGGCAAGATCACCGACGTGGTCTACGCGACGCTCGATAAGTCCGGCTACACCGTCGATGACCTCGACTGGTTCGTGCCGCACCAGGCCAACAAGCGCATTATCGAAGGCGCCGGCAACAAGCTTGGTCTGCCGCCCGAAAAGGTCGTCATGACCGTCGACCTGCACGCCAATACCTCCGCCGCCTCGGTGCCGCTCGCCCTGAGCGCCGCCGTGGCCGATGGCCGCATCAAGCGGGGCGACCTGGTGATGCTCGAGGCCATGGGCGGCGGCTTTACCTGGGGCGCCTCGCTTATTCGCTGGTGACGACCTTGTGTCGGAGCAGTAAACAAGTGCTCCAGCGCATTGACCTCAACCGTTTCAAGGCGTTAGTCTCCGCCCCGGGTGGAGGACACAGCGTAGAAATCAGCCGCGCGAGGGGATTTGTGACGGTCTGGTATCGCTGATCGAAGGAAGGATTCCTGCGGTATAGCTCGACCTCTCTGGTCGTGCTGGCGCTAATTTTGATCAGGGCGGACTCGATCGCCCCGGCTTAGGAATTTCGGCCTTTCGACAACACGGGGGTGCGAATGACGCAAAAGACGGTAACACGGGCTGATCTCGCCGAGGCGGTCTATGGAACGGTTGGCCTATCGAGAACCGAATCGGCCGAATTGGTCGAACGCGTTCTGGAGCTCATCGGCGACGCGCTGATCGCCGGGGCCAACGTCAAGCTATCCTCATTCGGCTCGTTCCAGGTTCGCTCGAAAAACGAGCGTATCGGTCGCAATCCCAAGACTGGCGAGGAGGTTCCCATCCTGCCGCGACAGGTTCTTGTGTTCAAACCGTCCAACGTGTTGAAGTCCAAGATCAACAAATCTATGGTTCGTGCTGGAAAATAACGCATCCAGCGAGTCTCAGCCTCCGTGGACAAGTCGCCAGACGCCTTCCGGACGATATCAGAAGCAGCCGAGGAACTGGACCTGCCGCAGCACGTCCTGCGCTTCTGGGAGACCCGATTCTCGACCATCAAGCCGCTGAAGCGCGGCGGCGGCCGGCGCTATTACCGGCCCGAGGATGTCCTGCTGCTGCGCGGCATCCGCCACCTGCTCTACGATCAGGGTTTCACCATCAAGGGTGTGCAGCGCATCCTCAAGGATCAGGGCAGCCGCTACGTTATCGCCGTCGGTGAAGGCAAGCCGCTCGAAGATATCCTGCCGATGATTGAGCAGGCTGAAGCCGCCAGCGACGAAGCGGAGATCGAAGAGGCCGTCATGCTCTCCAGCCCCGGCCTCGACCGTGAATCCCGCGATCGTCTCTCCGACGTTCTCCGCGAACTTCTCGAGTGCAAACGCATCCTCGAACGCGCCCGTGAGAACTGAGTCTTCCGTCCATTGTTTGGGCTTTGGCGCTTGTCTTCTCACCGGCCGTCACCCTCGGGCTTGACCCGAGGGCCCTGTGCTTCTTAGACGCTCGGCAAGTGCAGAGCCCTCGGGTCAAGCCCGACGGGGACTCTGTGGATGGTGAAACGTCCAGTCTACTCCGCCATCACCGGCTGCGCCCCACTATCCGCCGCCGCCTTGCCATGGCTCTCCAGCTTCACATTCTTCATCAGCAGCGCACACACCAGCCCCACGGCAAACAGCGCCGCGCCGGCATAGAACACCATGTGAAACGCCCCGGCGAACACCTCGATCACTTCCTGTGCTGAGGCTGCGGGCAGGGTGGCAATGGCGCTCGGCGTCATCTCGGTCATCTGCCCCGGCATAGCCGCCAACGTCTCCGGGCTGATCCCAGTCTGCCCCCGCACCAGCCCGGCGGTGAGAATGCCGCCATTAGCCGCCAGGCCCAGTGATGCCCCGATCATGCGGGCCAGTGTCAGCGTTCCGGTTGCCGCGCCCACATCCTTGCGTGGCGCCGCCGACTGCACGGCCACCATCAGCGTCTGCATCTGCATGCCGATGCTGAACGAGAAGAAGAACATCAGCACGCCGATGACCCACAGCGGCGTCGTGGCGTGCACGGTTGCAAAACCCAGCATCACGGCAATGCCGAGCGCCATGGCCGCCACCGGAAACGGCTTGTACCGCCCGGTTCGTGCCACGATGTAGCCCGTGCCGATCGACGCAACGAGGGAACCCACCGATGACGGCAGGAACAGCAGCCCGGCCAATGCAGGCGGCAGGCCGGTCACCGTCTGCAGGAACAGCGCGAAATAGTTGAGCATGCCCAGCGTTGACACACCCGAAATCACCGAAATGGCCAGCGCCAGCCCGATGGTTGAATTGCTCAACAGGTGCAGCGGCACCATCGGCTCGGTGGCCCGGCGCTCGACCAGCACAAATGCCACCAGCGCCGCGATCACCACCACCGGCAGCACATAAACCATCACCCCGCCATAACCGCCGCCCAGCGCTTCCTCGGCCCAGAACACCAGCGCCGTGACCGCGCCGGCCAGCAGCAATCCGCCCGGATAGTCGATCTTGGGTTGCCGTCCTGTGGCAAAATTCGGCATGGCAAAAGCCAGCACGGCGATGACGATAACGCCGATCGGCAGGTTGATCAGGAAGATGTATTCCCACCCGATCGCCTGGCTGATCACCCCACCGGCCACCGGCCCAATCAGCCCTGACAGCGTAAACACCGCCGAGCTATAGCCCTGGTACTTCGCCCGCTCGCGCGGCTCGAACAGATCGGCCAGAATGCCGAAAGCCGACGTCATCAGCCCACCGCCGCCCAGCCCCTGCAGCACACGAGCGCCAATCAGGCTTTCCATCGACCACGCCATGCCGCAAACCAGCGAGCCGACCACGAATAGCCCAATCGCCACCATGAACACGCGCTTGCGGCCAAACAGGTCCCCCAGCTTGCCGTAGAACGGCGTCACTGCTGCCGTCGCCAGCAGGTAGGCCGCACCCACCCAGCCGAACAGCTCCAACTTGCCGAGATCGGCGGCGATGGTCGGTAGCGCCGTCGCCACGATCTGCATGTCGAGGCTGGCCATGAACATGCCGACCAGTACCGCGATGTAGATCGTCATCTTGCGGCGCTGCGAAATGGGAAGAGTGGTGGTCTCGGTCATGGCACATTCCTAAAAGAGCGCGCCAAAATGTGCCGATGTCAATTATGTGTCAAGATCATATATTGGACTCTGTCCCATAATTTGCTACGACCGCTGCCATGACGCACCCCGATGAAAAAAGTCACCTCGCCCACCTCGTTGCCTTGGGCATGTCGCCGGCCTCGGCTGCTGCCACGATCAAGATCGATGGCGTGATGGCCCATATCCGCCGCTCCATGGCGCGGCGCGAAATGGGGCGTCTGGCGATCAAGGCGCTCGATCTGCCGATCGACGTGGCAGATCTCGATATTCTGGTAACCCTGGAGATGGCGCCGGAGGGTGAAGCGACGGTTGGGTACATCGCCGAGCGCCTCAATGTAGATCCCTCGCGCGCTAGCCGCATCGTGGCCGATGCCGTCGACAAGGGCCTGGTGCGCCGTGTCGCCTCGCAGGCAGACGCCCGCCGTATCGGCCTGGAATTGACCGAAACCGGCCGCTCCCATGCCGAATCCGTCCGCCGCTACAAATGGGGCGTGTTCGCCGAAGCCCTCGGCGAATGGCCTGAAGACGACCTCGTCACCTTCGCCCGCCTCTTTGAACGCTTCAGCGGCTGGGTCGCCGAAGCCAAGGAAAAGGCAGGAAAGGGCTAAGGGGCTTTTCTCCGACCAAGCCGTCGACACCCTCCCCCTTGCGAGGAGGGATCAAGGGTGGGGGATGACTGGCCCGAATATCGGGGCTCTTACCGGGCGATTACTGTTGGGATGTCTTAAAGACCTCGTGGCTCGACAAGTTCACCACGCGGGCGGGCGCTAAGCCGCCAACAACCCCTTCAACTTCACCCCAACATCTCCCAGCGCCGCCACATCCGGCCGCGCAGCGCGCCCGATCAGCATCTCCGCCAACCTGATGTCCTTGGCCACCACATTCCCCACGCCGATCCCGCTTGCCGCCACCAGCCGTCCATCCGCACTGAGGTGAAAAAGAATGCTCGCCCCGTCCCCCAGCTCCCGCCGCACCACGGTGCTGCCCTCATCGGATAGCCCGGCAATCTGCAGCGTCAGCTCATACTGATCCGACCAGAACCACGGCACGCTCGAAACCGCTTCATTAGCGCCAAGCATATTCCGTGCTGCCAGACTCCCCTGGTCCTGCGCATTGCGCCAGCTCTCCAGCCGCACCCGCCGCCCGCCATAGATCGCCAGCGGGAACGAACAGCAATCGCCGGCCGCGAAAATGTTGGCATCACCAGTCCCCAGACACTGGTCGACCGCAATACCGTTATCGACCTCAAGCCCGGCCTCAGCAGCCAGCGACACGTTCGGCACCGCCCCAATTCCGATCAGCACCAGATCGGCCTCGATCACCCGCCCACTGTTCAGCGTCACCACGGCGCTGTCCGCACCGCTGGTCATGGCCGCAATGCCATCGCCAAACACCAGCTCGACTCCGCCCTCCCGATGCCGCGCCTCGATCTGCCGGGCAATCGCCTCCGGTACGCCACGCGACAGCAGCCGGGGCAGGGCTTCGATCAATGTCACATCAGCGCCCCGCCGCCGGGCCGTCGCCGCCAGTTCCAGCCCGATGAACCCGCCACCCACAATGGCAATGTGGCTACCCGCATTGAGCGCGTCCCGTATTCGCTGCGCATCCTCCATCGTCCGCAAATAGACAAAGCGCTCGCCATCAACGTCAGGCAGCCGCCGCGGCGACGCACCAGTTGCCAGCAACAGCTTGTCATAGGGCAGGGCCGTTCCATTGCCGCCGACCAGACGTTTCGCCCCACGGTCGATCGCCGCAACCTGCAGACCACCGCGAAACGCCACGCCGACCTCAGCCAGCCGCTCCGCCGTCGCAATCGTCTTGGCGGCAAACACCTCAGCCAGCATCCCCTCTTTGCTCAGCGGCGGTCGCTCATAGGGCAGGTGGTTTTCGCCACCCACCAGTGTCACATCGCCGCCAAACCCTTGCTCCCGCAAAGCCATCGCCGCCCGCGCACCGCACTCGCCCGCCCCGACAATCACAAAATGCTGTGTCACATCGCCTCCACCCACCCGCGCGTTAGGTCCAATCCTGCGAGCCCCGCTGTCGCCACCGCTTCTCGTACACCAATCGTCACCCTCGGGCTTGCCCCGAGGGCCCTACACTTGCCGCCCGTTTGGCAGTCTCCCCTTACCTCTCCCCCAATGGGAGAGGTGAAGGCCGCTTCAAACCTCAATAAACACCGCCCCATCCTCGACCTTCACCGGGTAAATCCGCAGGTTCACACATGCCGGCGCGCCCTTGGCCTCGCCCGTCTTGTAGTTGAACCGCCCATTGTGCTTGGGACACTCGATGATGTCGTCCATCACCAGCCCATCCGCCAGGCTGATCTGCTCGTGCGTGCAGAGCCCATCCGTGGCAAAATACCGGTCATCCGGGCTGCGATAGATCGCAAACACCTTCCCCGCGTGGTCAAAGCGGATCACATCCTCCTCATCCACATCATCGGCGCCACAAGCCTCAATCCACTCGGCCATCTATGTTCGTCCCTTAGCTCACAGTCGTTGCCCCTCGTCCCTTGTGGGAGAGGGATAGGAAATCCGCGTTCAGCGGGTTTTCGAGGGTGAGGGGTGCTGCGCCATCCCATGCCAGACGCCCACGAGAACCCTCACCCTTCGGGCACCTTCTCCCCCGGGGAAGAAGGGAATCAGTGGCGTCTACTCCGCCGCCACCGCCCCATCGCCATTGTGAAACGCTTCCTTGTACGGCCTGGCCGTCGCCGGCAGCTCGCGCTTCAGAAAGTAGTCCTCGTTCCTCAACTGCCGCAGGAACGCCGGCACCATCTCGCGATACCCCGCGATGATCGATCGGTTCGGTGCCGGCAGGTCATGCTTGATCAGCGCGTGCAGTTGCGGCAGGGCGTGGTAGGGCACCATGGGGAACATGTGATGCTCCACATGGTAGTTCATGTTCCAGTAGATGAAGCGGCTCACCGGGTTCATCAGCACCGAGCGGCTGTTGAGCCGGTGGTCGATGACATTGTCCGCCAGCCCGCCATGCTGCAGCAGGCCGCACATGACCATATGCCAGGCGCCATAGAGCCGGGGCAGTCCAACCAGCATCAGCGGCAGGATCGAGCCCATCCAGATCGACAGTGCAACAACCGCCGCATAGATCGCCACCCAGATACGGGCGACCCGGATTACCTTGTGCCGCTCCATCTCCGGGATAAAGCTGGCCTCTTCCTTTGTGATGACCCCAGCCGCATTGCGGACCATATCGATGACAGCATAGCCAACATCGAGAATCCCGAAGAAATTGAGCACGACGCGGAACAGGTCCGGTGGCCGCATCACCGCGATTTCCGGGTCGCGGCCGACAATCACCGTGTCGGTATGGTGTCGCGCATGGCTCCAGCGCCATGTCACCGGGTTCCGCATGACCATGAAGCACGCGATCTGGTAGACGACGTCGTTCATCCACCGCGTCTTGAACGCCGTGCCATGCCCGCATTCATGCCACCGCGAATCCGAGGCCGAGCAGTAGAGCACGCCATAGGCCAGGAAAAACGGCACCGCCCACCATGTGCCCCAGAGCACAATACCGCCAACCGCAAACACCAGCATCGCGCCCAGCCAGATCGCCGTGTCGCGGATAGCCGGACCATCCGAGCGCTGCATCAGTCCCTTCATGGTCTTGCGATCGATGTCGCTGTGGTACCACTCCGCCGCGGCCAATCCATTAGCCAGGGCGGCTTCCGAGCTTTTGCCGAGCAGGTTGTAGTCGCGTTTCGCAGTTTCGGCCAATTGCGCCTCTCAAGGGTAACAGTCTGCTAGCGAACTCGATTGTTCAGATGACGTTCATCTTGATGGCAAACTTGCGGTTTTCAGGCAATGCGCGCATGATGGTTTCTATCATTTACATCATTCTGATGCGAAAGATGGTGATAGGAAAATGCCATGGCAAACCGCCCGACCATCGCCGATCTCGCGCGCGTCTCCGGCCTGAGCGTGGCCACGGTCGATCGCGTGCTCAATGGTCGCTTGCCGGTGAAGCCGGAGACGGCGGAGCGGGTGTTTGCGGCGGCGGAGCAGGTTGGCTATCACGGGACAGGGCTTATCCGGCGACGGCTCGAGCAGAACCTGCCGCATTATCGGCTGGGATTTCTGCTGCAGCGGCCGGATCAGGTGTTCTATCAGGATTTCGGGCGTGGGCTGGAATATGCGGCGACCTTGCCGACCCAGTTCCGCGCCAGTTCGACATTGGCGCATTTGCAGTCCCAGACACCCGGCGAGATCGCCGAGCGGCTCAAGGATATGGCGAAGCGAGTCGATGCCATCGCCATGGTGGCCATCGATCATCCCGCCGTGACGTCGGCCGTTGCCGAGGTCGAAGCTGCCGGAAAGCCGGTATTCTCGCTGCTGTCAGACTTCGCCGCCGGTGTTCGCCACGGCTATGTAGGCACCAATAACCGCAAGGTCGGGCGCACTGCCGGTTGGTTCATCGCCAAGGCGGCGCCGGCGACGGGCAAGGTCGCCGTCTTCGTCGGCAGCCATCGCTTTCACGGCCACGAAATGCGCGAGATCGGCTTCCGCTCCTATCTCCGCGAAACCGCCCCCGACCTCTCCATCATCGACACCCAGGTCAGCCTGGAGGATGGCGCGCTGGCCCATGAGGCAACGCTGGATCTGCTGCGCCGTCATCCTGATCTGGTTGCCATCTACGTCGCCGGTGGCGGCACCGAGGGCGTCATCACCGCTCTGCGCGAGGAGGGGATGGCCGGCCGGATCGCGCTGGTTTGCAATGAAATCAATCCCTTCACCCATGCTGCCCTGGCCGACAACATCGCAACGGCGCTCATCGCGACGCCCATCGCCGCGGTGTCGCAATCGGTCGTTAATCTGATGGCCGCTGCCATCGCGTCGCCAGGCGCCGAATCGGGCGGACAAACCTTTTTGCCGTTCGATATCTATGTTTCCGAGAACATCTGATCGGCCCGTTTTGCCGCCCGGTCCAGCCACGTCGACCATTTTTGGAATGAATATTCCGCATTGACAACTTAACAGAACCTGTGTTTCATTTGCTCCATCAAATGACCGGGCAACATCAAGCATGCCCGGCGTCACAGGGAGTTCCGGATCTTGTCGCTAGCGTTCGCGCTCAACCACATGACAGCGCCGCAGCTTTCGCTGGCAGACTTCTTCCGTCTCGCTGCCAGTCTGCATGCGCCACGCGTGGAGATCCGCAACGACATTTCGGGCAATGCCATCCTCGACGGCACCTCCGCCAACGAGGTCAAGCGCCTGGCGTCGGAAAATGATGTGTCTATCATTTCCATCAACGCGCTGCAGCAATTCAATCATTGGTCCGCCACGCGCGCCGCCGAAGCCGAAACCCTCGCCGCCTACTGCTCCGGAAGCGGTTCCAAGGCCCTGGTTCTGGTTGCTGACAACTCTGGCCAGGCCTTTGACAGTGCTACGCGAATTGCCAATGCCACCGAGGCGTTGCAAGGACTTGTCCCCATCCTGCGCAAGTTTGGCATTATCGGCCTCGTCGAGTGTCTGGGCTTCGAGAGCTGCTCGCTCCGTTCCAAGAAGGAAGCCGTGGCCGCGATCGATCGCGCCAATGGCCGTGATGTGTTGCGGCTCACCCACGACACCTTCCATCATCATCTCGCCGGCGAACCAGACCTGTTCCCCGAACTGACCGGCCTGGTCCATATTTCCGGTGTCGACGATCCCGCGATTGCTGTGGGCGATATGCGCGACAGCCATCGCGTGCTGGTCGGCCCCAAGGATCGCCTCGACAATGTCGGCCAGATCGCCGCTTTGCGGGCAGGGGGCTATGCCGGCCCGCTATCGTTCGAGCCCTTTGCAGAGGAATTGCGCCACCTGGCCGATCCGGCCGGGGCTGTGCGGCAGTCCATGACGTTCATCACCGAATCCCTCAAGGCCCGCGCGGCCTGAGGCTCAAAGAATTCCCGGACAAGGGAACATCCGGACAAATGGGGCGCAACCGGACGCCCGCTCTGTGGAGGAGAAAACGAAATGAAGAAGATCGCGCTGGCCGCTCTGGCCACCACCATGCTCACATCAGGCTTCGTCGGTGCTGCCCAGGCCGAAACCGTCGGCGTCACCATGGCCGCCTTCGACGACAACTTCCTGACCGTGCTGCGCAACGGCATGGGCGACTACGCCGCGACGCTGGATGGCGTGGAGCTGCAGGTGGAGGACGCGCAGAACGACGTGTCCAAGCAGATGAGCCAGATCCAGAACTTCATCGCTTCGGGCGTCGACGCCATCATCGTCAACGCGGTGGATACCGATTCGACCGCCCCGATGTCCCAGCTTGCTGCGGAGGCCGGCATCCCGCTGGTTTATGTGAACCGCCAGCCGGTCAACCTCGATACCCTGCCGGAAAGCCAGGCCTTCGTGGCCTCTAACGAAGTCGATTCCGGCACACTCGAAACCAAGGAAGTCTGCCGCCTGCTGACCGAGGCCGGCAAGACCGAAGCCAACATCGTCGTGCTGATGGGCGAACTCTCCAACCAGGCCGCCCGCCAGCGCACCCAGGACGTGCATGACGTGATCGCCACGCCGGAATGCTCCTTCATGAAGATCGTCGAGGAGCAGACTGGCAATTGGTCGCGCCAGCAGGGTGCCGATCTTGTTACCAACTGGCTGTCCGCCGGCATCGCCTTTGACGCTGTCGTCGCTAACAATGACGAAATGGCCATCGGCGCCATCCAGGCACTCAAGGCGGCTGGTGTCGCCATGGATGCCGTGATTGTCGGCGGTGTCGACGCTACCGCCGACGCCCTGGCCGCCATGGAAGCTGGCGATCTCGACGTGACCGTGTTCCAGAATGCTGCCGCGCAGGGCTCCGGGGCTCTCGATGCGGCCCTGGCGCTGTCGCGCGGCGAGGCCGTGGAACGCGAAGTCTGGATCCCCTTCGAACTGGTGACCCCGGCGAATTTGGCTGACTATCAGGCGAAGAACTAAGGGTAGAGGCAGTCTCTCCCGGCCCACGGAACAGGCTTCCCTCCCCCTCGTGGGGAGGGAGTGAGGGTGGGGGGAGTCGCACGCTCCGCGCTCTCGGCCCCACCCACCCTGGCCCTCCCATTAAGGGGAGGGAATTCCACCGAGTGCCCGGTCTGGCCCTGCCCACAACAGTCTTGGATGCGCCCGTAAATCGGCGCATCCTCCACGCAACACGCCCGGAACGGGCATGGGAGGCCTGAGCGATGGTCAGTCCGCAGACGATGCGAGCGGTCCGCGAAAGCGGTGCCGTGCCCAACGCGCCCTTTCTTCTGGAAATCGCGCACGCCCGCAAGGAATTCCCCGGCGTTGTGGCGCTGGATGACGTCTCCTTGCAGCTCAAGCGCGGCACCGTGCATGCGCTGATGGGCGAGAATGGCGCCGGCAAATCGACGCTGATGAAGATCATCGCCGGCATCTATGTGCCCGATAGCGGCACGGTAACGCTGCGCGGCGTTGATATCCAACTCAAGTCGCCGCTCGATGCGCTCGAGAACGGCATCGCCATGATCCATCAGGAACTCAACCTGATGCCCTATATGACGGTGGCCGAAAACATCTGGATCCGCCGCGAGCCGCTGAACCGCCTCGGCTTCGTTAACCACGGTGAACTCAACCGGCGCACTGCCGAACTTTTTGCCCGGCTCAATATCGATATCGAACCGGACGTACAGGTGTCGACCTTGAGCGTCGCTAACCGGCAGATGGTCGAGATCGCCAAGGCCGTGTCCTATGAGAGCGACGTGCTCATCATGGACGAACCGACCTCGGCGCTGACCGAAACCGAGGTCGCCCACCTCTTCCGCATCATCCGTGACCTGCGTGAGCAGGGCAAAGGCATCGTCTACATCACCCACAAGATGAGCGAGCTGTTCGAGATTGCCGACGAGGTGTCGGTGTTCCGCGATGGTCGCTATATCGGCACCCACGCCTCATCGGACGTCACCCGCGACGACATTATCCGCATGATGGTGGGTCGCGAAATCACCCAGATGTTCCCGAAGGAAGAAGTGCCGATCGGCGAAGTCGTGCTGTCGGTCAAGGATCTGGGCCTCAACGGGGTCTTCTCCGATATTTCATTCGACGTCCGTGCCGGCGAAATTCTGGGCATTGCCGGCCTCGTGGGCTCGGGGCGCTCCAATGTCGCCGAAACCATCTTCGGCGTGACGCCAGCCTCGACCGGGACCATTTCGATCAGGGGCGAGAAGGTCGACATCTCGTCGCCAACAGTGGCCATCCAGCATGGCATGGCCTTCATCACCGAGGACCGCAAGGAAACCGGCTGCCTGCTGATGCTCGACATCCAGGAGAACATGCAGCTCGCGGTTTTGCAGGACAGCTACACCCGCATGGGCTTCGTGACCCAGCAAGCACTGAGCGCCGTCTGCGAGGACATGAGCGCCAAGCTGCGAGTCAAGACCCCCAACCTCGGGGAGCGGGTGGAGAACTTGTCGGGCGGCAACCAGCAAAAGGTACTGATCGGTCGCTGGCTGCTGACCAACCCGAAGATTCTCATCCTCGACGAGCCGACGCGCGGCATCGACGTCGGCGCCAAGGCGGAAATCCACCGGCTCGTGACGCAACTGGCGCGCCAGGGCGTCGCGGTTATCATGATCTCGTCCGAACTGCCCGAAGTGCTTGGCATGAGCGACCGCATCATGGTGATGCACCACGGACGAGCTACGGGCTTTCTGGACCGCGCCGAAGCGGACCAGGTCAAGATCATGGAGCTGGCGGCGCGATGAGGGCCTTTGACCAGATTACTTCATCCATCGTCACCACCCGGCTTGTCCGGGTGGTCCACGCCACCGCATCAGTCGAGTCTTGGATTGCCCGGACAAGCCGGGCAATGACGGCCGAACGAAATAGAACAGCAAGCGCAATTTTCGCCGCCAGGAGGACCTGAGCATGACCACCACATCCGAAAGCCTAGCGCCCGCACGGGCGCGCCGGCGCAAGCTGCCGACCGAGCTCTCCATTCTGCTGGTGCTGGCCGGCATTGCCCTGACCTTCGAGGCGCTGGGCTGGATCTTCATCGGCCAGTCCTTCCTGATGAACCAGCAACGGCTGACCATCATGATCCTGCAGGTGTCGGTGGTCGGCATTATCGCCGTGGGGGTGACGCAGGTCATCATCACCGGTGGTATCGACCTGAGTTCCGGCTCGGTGGTGGGCATGACCGCCATGATTGCGGCCAGCTTCGCGCAAAGCGCCGACTGGGCCCGGCCGGTCTATCCGGCGCTGGTCAGCCTGCCGGTCTTCATTCCGCTGCTCATCGGCCTCGCTATCGGTACGCTGGCCGGCATCATCAACGGCTCGCTGATTTCCTACACCAAGATTCCGCCCTTCATTGCCACCTTGGGCATGATGGTGTCGGCGCGCGGTGTAGCCAAGTGGTATACCAAGGGCCAGCCCGTTTCGGGCCTGACGCCGGAGTTCAACTTCATCGGCTTCGGCATCTGGCCGGTCATCATCTTCCTCGGGGTGGCGCTGATCTTCCACATCGCCTTGCGCTACACCCGCTATGGCAAGTTCACCTATGCCATCGGCGCCAATCCGCAGGCGGCTCGCGTCTCCGGCATCAATATCGAAAAGCACCTGATCAAGGTCTATGCCATTGCCGGCATGCTGGCGGGGCTGGCGGGCCTGGTCACCGCTGCTCGCGCCCAGACCGCGCAGGCCGGCATGGGTGTGATGTATGAGCTTGACGCCATTGCCGCGGCCGTTATCGGCGGCACCTCGCTGGCCGGCGGGCAGGGGCGCATCACCGGCACGGTGATCGGCACCATTATCCTGGGGACGATGACCTCGGGCTTCACGTTCCTCCGCATCGACGCGTACTATCAGGAGATCATCAAGGGCATGATCATCGTCGCCGCCGTGGTGGCCGACCAGTATCGCCAGCGGAAGCGGAAGAAGGCTTAGTTCTGCCGCGTTCCATCCTCACCCACGGCGTCACCCCGGCCTTGAGCCGGGGTCCATCCTGAGATGGACCAGCGGGGCGGCGGGCGTTGAAATACCCCAGGATGGATACCGGCCTGCGCCGGTATGACATCAAGTTTGTTGCATAACCGCGCCACCTCCCGGCGCGCCTACCCGGAGACTACAAATGACCGTTCGTTTCGGCCTGCTCGGCGCTGGCCGCATCGGCAAGGTGCATGCCAAGGCAATCACCTCCAACCCCAAGGCCAAGCTGGTCGCCGTTGCCGACGCTTTCGAGAAGGCGGCAACCGACCTGTCCGGCCAGTATGGCTGCGAAATCCGCACCATCGACCAGATACTCAAAGCTTCGGACATCGATGCGGTGGTGATCTGCACGCCGACCGATACCCATGCCGACCTGATCGAGCAGTTCACCAAGGCCGGCAAAGCCATCTTCTGTGAGAAGCCGATCGATCTCGACGTCGAGCGTGTCAAGGCCTGCCTCAAGGTCGTCGACGCTGCTGGCGGCACGCTGATGGTGGGCTTCAACCGCCGCTTCGACCCGCACTTCCAGGCCGTCAAGGACGTCATCGCCAAGGGCGAAATCGGCGCCGTCGAGATGGTGACCATCATCTCGCGCGATCCCGGCGCCCCGCCGGTCGACTATATCAAGCGCTCGGGCGGCATCTTCCGCGACATGACGATCCACGATTTCGACATGGCCCGCTGGCTGCTCGGCGAAGAGGTCGAAACCGTGACGGCGCAGGCATCGGTGCTGGTCGACAAGGCCATCGGCGAAGCCGGCGACTATGACAGCGTCTCGGTGATGCTCTCGACCGCGTCAGGCAAGCACGCCACCATCTCCAACTCGCGCCGCGCCACCTATGGCTACGATCAGCGCATCGAAGTGCACGGCTCCAAGGGCGCCGTCTCGGCCGAAAACCAGCGCCCGGTCTCGATCGAAGTCGCCAACGCCTCCGGCTACACCCGCCCGCCGCTGCACGACTTCTTCATGACCCGCTATCTCGAGGCATATGCCCGCGAAATCAGTACCTTCATCGACGCCGTTGAATCAAAATCTCCGGCCGCGCCGAGTGGGCTGGATGGGTTGATTGCATTGGCGCTGGCCGATGCGGCGGTGAAGTCGGTGAAGGAGGGCCGGGCGGTGAAGGTGAGCGAAGTCACCGGCGCGCTGGCGGATAAGAGCGTGTTCCAGGGGCGGTAAACGCTTCCCAAATTCGATCATCACCCTCGGGCTTGACCCGAGGGTCTCTCCTCGCCTGTGCCGTGCTGAAATTGGCCCTCGGATCAAGTCCGAGGGAAACGCCGGTGGGTGGGGAAACGTCAGGGCCAGCCCTACTTCAACAGCCACTCATGCTCGGCCGCATTGTGGAATTTCCACACCCGCTTCGGGCCAGCCATGACGTTGAGATAGTACAAATCATACCCCGCCGTCGTCGCCACCGGGTGATAACCCCGCGGCACCAGCGTCACGTCGCCATCTTCCACCGCCATCGCCTCGTCCAGGCTCCGGTCGTCGGTATAGACGCGCTGGAACGCAAAACCCTGAGGCGGGTTCATCCGGTGATAGTAGGTCTCTTCGAGAAAGCTCTCGTGCGGCAGGTTGTCCTGGTCATGCTTGTGCGGCGGGTAGGACGAGGTATTGCCCTGCGGGGTGATCACCTCGACCACCAGCAGCGAGTTGGCCGAGGCGTCGTCCTCCGGCATGATATTGTAGACGTGTCGTACATTGGCACCCTTGCCGCGGGTGATGCGCGGATGGGTACCCGGCGGAATGACCTTGGCGGTGTAACTGCCGCCCCCCGGCGCCGCGCAGACCGCCAGCTCCACCGCCGTGGTCGCGTCGGCGACCCATTCGCTGCCCATTGGCACATAGACAGCCCAGGGCGCGCCCTCGAACGGCGTCATGCGCTCGCCGATCTCGCCGAGATCGACACCGTCGACCGAAATCCGCGCCTTGCCGCTGACCAGCACCAGGCACAGCTCCTTGTCACCAGCCTCGCCGCCCGTGACCTCACCGGCGGCGAGCTTGTGCAGCGCGAAGCCGACATAGGTCCACCCAGCCGAAGCCGGGGTGACGTCATGCACCAGGCCGGTCGTCCCCTTCGGGCGTATCAGGAGGTTGGATTTGCTCATTGGCCGGGTCCTCTTTTGGAAACGCATAGAAGAAATTGTAGAGCGAGTAGGCGAGGGCCGCCCCGACCAGGACGCCCCAGAAGGGCTCCTTGTTCCAGATCCATTCCCAGGCGCACCACACCGCCAGAAAACCGGTGATGGCAACGCGCCGCCACAGGGGTCGAAACCAGCTTACGTCATTGGGCTTCAGCGCCACGCTTCGTTCCTCTTCGCTCGTCATTGCCGGGCTTGTCCCGGCAATCCATAGGGCCGAGCGCCGCCCTGTCAATGGATCACCCGGACAAGCCGGGTGATGACGCTGGGCGGATTTATCCCGGGAAGCCCTGAGTCTCCACTGTGTAGCCGGCGGCGGTCATGACGCGCATGAGCTCCTTGTAACCAACCTGCGCCATCCGGAGCGGCGGGTTGGGCTTGGGGTCCTGCTCGGCCTCGACCACGAACCAGCCTTCATAGCCGTAGTCGGCGAATTTCTGCACGATCGCGCCGAAGTCCAGCGACCCGTCGCCTGGCACGGTGAACGCACCGAGCGCGACGGCATCGAGGAATGATTGCTTGCTGCGATCGAGCTTGTTGATGACGTCCATCCGCACGTCTTTGACATGCACGTGGTTGATACGCCTGTGGTGATTGTCGATGGCGCGGAGCACATCACCACCGGCAAATGCCAGATGGCCCGCATCCAGCAGAAGCGGAATGCCGGCGCCGGAATACTTCATGAAGGCGTCGAGCTCGGGTTCGGTCTCGACCACAGCCGCCATGTGATGGTGATAGGAGAGGGGCATGCCCTGTTCCGCGCACCATTCGCCGAATTCAGTGACCTTGCGGGCATACGCCTTCATCTCGTCATCGGAGAGCTTCGGCTTCTGCGCCAGCGGAATCTCCCGCTTGCCCTGGATCGAGCGGCCGACTTCGCCATAGACGATGCAGGGCGCGTTGACCGCCTTGAAGAGGTCGATCATCGGCTGGATGCGGTCTTTGTTGGCAGCGAGGTCTTCATCGACCAGCGTGCCAGAGAACCAACCGCCGCACAGGGTAACGTCGGCCGCCTTCAGGATGGGCAGCATCACCGCGGGATCGTCAGGAAAGCGGCGGCCCTTCTCCATGCCGGTAAAGCCGGCCGAACGCGACTGGCGCAGGCATTCCTCAAGGGAAACGTCATCGCTGAGTTCGACCAGATCGTCGTTCCACCACGCGATGGGGGACATGCCGAGTTTGGCTTTCAAGGTACTTGCTCCGAGTATAATGCCGCAGAGGGCCAGTATATTTCGCGATGCCATCCCGGCGAAGGCCGGGATCCATGTCCGTATGTGGCCCTGCCACAGAGTTCGCGGCCAAGGCCGGACCTGGATTCCGGCCTTCGCCGGAATGACCCGGTGGTTGATGGCTTCTACCCCGCCCGCTGCGCCTTCAGCGCCTGCACATAGGCCTCGCGCGCCGCATTCACCTGTGGGCGATCGCTGACTTCCGGCACCGCCACATCCCACCAATGCCCGCCTTCGTCGGTAGTAATCAGCGGATCGGTGTCAATAACGATGACCGTGGTGCGATCATTCCCCTCGCTCTCCTGCAAAGCTGTTTCCAGCTCGGCGATCGATCCGACCTTGCGCGAAATCGCCCCCATCGAGGCCGCGTGCGCGGCAAAATCGATTCCAGGCAGAGTGACATGGTGGGTGTCCTTCAACAGATTGTTGAAGTTGGCGCCACCCGTGGCCATTTGCAGCCGGTTGATGCAGCCATAGCCGGCATTGTCGAGCAGCACGATGGTGATCTTGGCGCCCAGCATGATCGAGCTGGCGATCTCCGAGTTCAGCATCATGTAGCTGCCATCGCCGACCATGACGACCACGTCGTCATTGGGACGGGCGAGCTTGACCCCGAGCCCGCCGGCAATCTCGTAGCCCATGGTCGAGAAGCCATATTCCATGTGGTAGCTGCCGGGACCATTGGCCTTCCACAGCTTGTGCAATTCGCCCGGCAGACCGCCGGCGGCGCAAACCAGTACCGCATTTTCTCGCGCCCGCTGCACCGCGCCGATAACCTGCGCGTCCGACGGTAGCTCGGCATTGGTACTGGCGGTGGCGCGGTCGGCGGCAACAAGCCACTCATCCTTGCCAGCCTTGGCCTTGGCGGTCCAGGTCTCGTCGGCCAGCCAACCGGTCAGGGCCTGGTTGAGCGCGTCGAGGCCCACCTTGGCATCGGCCACCAGGGGCAGGGCGCGGTGTTTATGGGCGTCGAACGGCTGCACGTTGAGGCCGACGATCTTGAGATCGTCGTTCTTGAACAATGCCCACGAACCGGTGGTAAAATCCTGCAACCGCGTGCCCACGGCCAGCACCACATCGGCCTCTTCGGCCAGAGCGTTGGACGCCGAAGTCCCGGTGACGCCGACTGAGCCCATATTGAGCGGATGATCATGCGGCAGGCTGGATTTGCCGGCCTGCGTCTCGAGCACCGGCACGCCATAGCGCTCGGCAAAGGTGCGGAGCGCCTTGCTGGCCTCCGAATAGAGCACACCGCCGCCCGCAATGATCACTGGCTTCTCGGCCTGCAACAGGGCGGCCGCGGCTGTGGCGAACTCGTCACCGTCAGGCATGATGCGGCGGACGTTCCAAACCCGCTCCTCGAAGAAGCTCTCGGGATAGTCGTAGGCTTCGGCCTGGACATCCTGACAGAGGCTCAGCGTCACCGGGCCGCATTCGGCCGGGTCGGTCAACACGGCCATGGCGCGGCGCAGGGCCGGGATGATCTGTTCGGGGCGGGTGATGCGGTCGAAATAGCGGCTGACCGGCCTGAAGCAGTCATTGACCGTCGCGGTGCCGTCGCTGAAATCTTCCATCTGCTGCAGGACCGGGTCGGGCAGGCGGTTGGCGAACACATCGCCCGGCAGCAGCAGCACCGGCAGGCGGTTCACATGCGCCAGCGCGGCAGCCGTAACCATATTCAGCGCGCCGGGCCCGATGGAGGTGGTGCAGGCCATGAAGCGGCGGCGGAAGCTGGCCTTGGCATAGGCGATGGCGGCATTGGCCATGCCCTGTTCGTTCTGGGCGCGATAGGTCGGCAGCGTGTCCTTGATGCCATAGAGCGCTTCGCCGACACCGGCGACATTGCCATGGCCGAAAATGGCGAAGACGCCCCCGAAGATGGGGACGATCTCACCGTGGATTTCGGTCTTCTGCATGGTCAGGAACCGGGCCACGGCCTGGGCCATCGTTAGTCGGATCGTCTTCTGGCTCATGGTGTTCCTCATCGTCAGCGCCTCGCGCGAGGGTATCATTCTTTCGCGGTGTCATTCCGGCAAAGGCCGGAATCCCGGTCCATGGTCTTCCGCTACATCAAGCTTGCGGGGAGATGCGGACATGGACCCCGGCCTTCGCCGGGGTGACATCGATGGTTGATGGCAACATCAAGCCGCCTTGCTCTCGCCTAGCCGTTCCCAAATCTCAACCAGCGCGCCGAACCGCCGCGCCATGTCGGCAACGGCCTCTTCGTCGGTGATTGTGCCAGCCAACCACGCTTTGGCGGCTTCGGCAAAGATTGTTCGGCCCACCGCAAAACCCTTCACGGTCCGCGACGACCGCGCTGCGGCAAAGCCCGCCTCCAGCGCCGCCTGCGGCGCTTCCAGGCCCAGCAGGACCACGCCACGGCAGAACGGATCGCGCGTTTCGATCACGCTGTCGACGGCCGCCCAGGCAGCCCGGTCAGCCTGCGGCTCGAGCTTCCACCAGTCCGGCCTGAGGCCGGCATCGTAGAGCTCGGTCAGGGCACGCGCCGTAGTGTCGGATTTGAGTTCACCATGCTTGCTGGCAATGATCTCGATCAGGATGTCGCGGCCGACACGACGGGCCGCATCGTGCGCGGTTTGCAGCTTGTCGATCTGTGCCGCCTTGAGATCGGCAGGGTCGTCGGGGTGGAAGAAGCACAGCACCTTGAGGCAATGATCGACCGGCCAGTCGATGATGCGTCCACCCAGATCCTGGCTGAATTCGAAGCGTAACGGACGCGACCCGGGCAGCTCGACCGGGCGGGCGAGCCAAAAGCCCTTGGCTTCGGCGGCAAACAGCGCCTTCCGGCCATGCTTGTCGTCGAGCAGCATGCCGAAGCCGGGCCGGCCATCGGCGACGCGGGCGGCAGCCTCGACGGCCAGCACCTTGAACGCGGCGATCTTGTCTTCCCTGGCACCCGGCATGTCTTCGAGCTGGCTGCGATGATCGATAGCGAGGGCCATCAGCGTCGGCCATTGCCGGCGACGGTTGGTGGCCCAATGGATGTGGTTGAGATTGTCGTCGTTGCGCAGGGCCCGCTTCGGGCTGCCTTTGGCGAGGAAGGTCTCAAGCTCGGTCCAGCTCGGATATTCCGGCGCGCAGAGCAGGCGGCTCACGGCGAAGGCGCCGCAGGCATTGGCCCAGGTGGCCGATGTCTGGTGGCTTTCGCCCTTGAGCCAGCCGCGCAGGAAGCCGCTCATGAAAGCGTCGCCGGCGCCCAGCACGTTATAGACTTCGATAGGAAAACCCTTGCCGACAATGCCGTCTTCGAGATTGGCGGGGATCGGACCATCATAGACGATGCAGCCCATGGGCCCGCGCTTCAGGACAATGGTCGCGGGGGAGAGAGCGCGGATCGTCCTGAGCGCGGAGAGCAGGTCGGCCTCGCCGGAAGCGATCAGCACTTCCTCTTCGGTGCCGACGATGAGGTCACAATCGGCCAAAACCGACTTGTATTTCTGCGAGACGACGTCCGAGGCGACGTAACGCTCGAAGCCGGCGTCATGCCCGGCCAGGCCCCACAGATTGGGGCGATAATCGATATCGAAGGCGACGCGGGCGCCATTGGCCTTGGCGATGCGGATCGCCTTCTTCTGCGCCGCCTCACTGTTGGGACGCGAGAAATGCGTGCCGGTGACCACGATGGAGCGGCTGGAGGCGATCAGCGCCTCGTCGATATTGCTCTCATCGAGCGCCATGTCGGCGCAATCGGTGCGATAGAAGATCATCGGCGACACGCCTTCGGCTTCCACCGAGAGCAATACCAACGCCGTCAGGCGATCGGGATCAGTGGCGATGCCCCGCGTTTCGACGCCTTCGCGACCGAGCTGTTCGCGGATGAACCGGCCCATCTGTTCGTTGCCGACACGGGTAATGAGAGCCGACTTGAGACCAAGACGGGCCGTGCCGACCGAGATATTGGTCGGGCAGCCGCCGACCGATTTGGCGAAGCTGCCAATGTCTTCGAGCTTAGTGCCGATCTGCTGGCCGTAGAGGTCCACCGAGGCGCGGCCAATGGTGATGACGTCGAGGGTTTTCGTCCCGTCATCGGGGTGCGCATTGGTCACAGCAATCCTCCCACGCGGCTCTTGGCCGATCTGTTCTCCAACAAGCAAAACATCCATGCAAATGTGCAGCATGCTGCCAGCCCATCGCATGCAAGCTTACCGCTTGCTGGTTGCCATTATGAAACATGGGTTCCGACTATTCGTCAATATGGAATGTTCATTCCAATTGTGAAATGTCAGCCACGCCGCCGCTTTTCCGCGATGGAAACGGTGAGGGCCATCGCAAAGGCCATACTGGCCGACAGCGAGCGGAAGCCGGCATGATCGGCCTCGACCACCTCGAACCATTCCTTCGAGCACTCGGCCAGCGGCGAGAATGCCGAATCGGTGAGCGACACCACGGGAATGCCGCGCGACGCCAGCATGCGGGCCTGGGCCGCGCTTTCGGAAGCATAGGGCGAAAAGCTGACGGCGAAAGCGGCGTCGCGCGGCGTGGCCATGGCAAGCAGATCATCATCTATGCCGGCCGAAGTGCCCACCAACTGGCACTTCACGCGCAGCTTGCCGAAGGCATAGGCCATGTAGCTGCTGATCGGATAGGAGCGGCGCTTGGCAATGAGATAGATGGTGTCGGCCTTGGCCAGCAGCGTCACGGCCCGCTCGAAGGCATCTGGCTCCACCGCCGCAGAAATTGCGTCGATCGAGCGATGCGCGGCAGAGATGAAACCATTGAAAATCGTGGTGCTTTCAGCCAGTGCGGCCCCGTTCTGCTCGAGGGTTCGCAGCCGCTCTTCATAAGACGACGTGCGCTCGCGCAGGCGGGCGCGGAACAGCAATTGCAGCCCGGAAAAGCCGTCAAAGCCAAAGTGCTGGGCAAACCGGACCAGGGTCGACGGTTGCACATCGGCCGAAATCGCAATGCTGGCCGCCGTCCCGAACGCGATCTCGTCGGGATGATCGAGCGCATAGGCGGCCACCTGCGTCAGCCGCTTGGGCAACTCGCCCTTGCGCTCCAGAATGGCCGCGCGTAGCGCATCGAAATCCTGCGGCGGCTGCTCTTTGGCTGTTGCGTCTGACATGGCTATTTTCCCCGCTACGCCACCATAATCCCCAATCCACGCCATCAATCAACCCCCGTTAGAAAGCCTATTCCGAAAATGGAATAGATGGACTATCCATTTCGGCAGCACTGGAGGACGGAATGAATTCATCAATCGGCGTAGGCCTCATCGGCACCGGTTACATGGGCAAATGCCACGCTTTGGCCTGGAATGGCGTCAAAGCCGTGTTCGGCGATGGGCCAAAAGTGCGTCTCGTGCACCTGGCCGAGGTCAACGCCGACATCGCCCGCAAGAAGGCCGATGAGTTTGGCTTCGACAAGGCGACGGGAGATTGGCGCGAGCTGATTGCGGACCCCGAGGTGGAAGTGGTCTCGGTGACCACGCCCAACGCCTTCCATGCCGAAATGGCGATTGCGGCGCTCGAAGCCGGCAAGCACGTGTGGTGCGAAAAGCCGATGGCGGTGGCGCTTGCTGATGCCGAGCGCATGGCGGCGGCGGCCAAGGCGTCGGGCAGGGTGGCTGTGTTGGGTTACAACTATATCCAGAACCCGCTGATCCGGCAGATTGGCGCCATTCTCGCCGATGGCACCATCGGCACGGTCAATCATGTGCGGCTGGAGATGGACGAGGATTTCATGGCCGATCCGGAGGCGCTGTTCTATTGGAAGAGCGAGGCCAGCTCCGGCTATGGCGCGCTGGACGATTTCGGCGTGCATCCACTGAGCCTGCTGCAGGTGCTGCTCGGGCGCGTCACCAAGGTGTTCGCGCATCTCTCCAAGCCCTATGCCGATCGGCCGACCAGGGAGGGTGTGCGACGGGCGGTGGAGACCTTCGATCTCGCCAGCGTGCTGTTTGAGCTGGGCGACGGGATCAGCGGCGTCATGGCGATGGATCGTTCGGCCTGGGGCCGCAAAGGCCGCATCGCGCTGCAGATATTCGGCAGCAAGGGCACCATTGTCTACGACCAGGAGCGGATGAACGAGCTGCAGCTCTATGTAACATCAGACAAGCCGATGGAGCAGGGGTTCCGCACCATCCTCGCCGCGCCACAACATGGGCCCTATGACCGGTTCATTCCGGCGCCAGGGCATGGGCTCGGGTTCAACGATCTCAAGATCATCGAATGCCACGAATTGCTGAAGGCGATTGGCGGGGACGCAGCGCGGGTGATCGATTTCGACACCGGACTGGGGATCGAGCGGGCGGTGCATGCGATGGCGCAGAGCCATCGCGAGGAGCGGTGGGTCCGGGTTTAGGCCGCCAAAGTACCAACAAACGCCATGTCACCCCGGCGAAGGCCGGGGTCCATGCTGAGATCATTGAAGTCACAGAATCTCAGGATGGATTCCGGCCTGCGCCGGAATGACATAGCGCTCTTGAGTAGCACAGCCGCGAATTATGCCGGGCTAAACTTCTGGCGCTGCTGGGCCTCGGTCCAGAAGATAAACGTCGACGCACCCACGATCAGCAGGGTGCCTGGCCAGAACAGCACGCCCGGCACCTGTGACAGGAAAAGCCAGCCCAACAGGCCACTCAACGGCACCTTGAGGTCGCCGAAGGGCTGCAGATAGGTCGCGTCTGCCAGCTTGTAGGCAATGCTGAGAATGTATTGCGCGGCGGCCGTCAGTGCCCCGAGGAGCAGAAGCAGCAGCAAGGCATTTCCGGCAGGCAGTGCAAACGGGAAGCCGGTTGCCACGCCCGCGGGCAGCAGCGAGGGAGTAAGCCAGGCAAACGCATTCACCGCCAGCAGGATCAGCAAGTGGTTGGGCGTCGTCAGCACCAACAAAGAGATCGTCATCGTTTCCGGCGACTCTTCGCGGGCCAGATATTTGGTCAGCACGTCCGTGGTGGCCCAGAGCGCCGCGGCGACGATCGGGACCAGCGTGGCCCAGCTCAGCCCTTCCGCGCCGACACCAGATATGATGATGGCGCCGACGAAACCGACCAAGGCGGCCGCAAGGCGTTGGATGGTGGCGCGCTCGCCAAGAAATACCGTCGAGCCCAGGATGATGAACAGCGGGCCGGTGGCAAGCAGGGTCACCATCTGCCAGATTGGTACGCCCGATGCGAAGCCATAGACGAAGACGTGGACGCCTAGTGCCGAGACGAAGGCCCGGATTTCGTGCGCCAGTGGGCGTCTGGTCCGCAGATTATGCAGGCCGATGCGCAGGATGAGGGGCAGGGCCAGAACCGAGGCAATGAGGTATTGCCAGAAGGCCATGCCGGTCGAACTCATGCCAAAGCCGCCATATTCGACGGGGGTCGGCAGCACCGATTGCAGCACATTGGTGCCGGCAAAGGCAAAGCTCGCCGCCAGCATGAGGAATGCGCCCGCAGCGGCGCCGTTTGGGGTAGAAGAGGAAACGTGGTTCATTGATCGTCCTTTCCGTAACCAGTTTCCTCAGGGTTACGGGAAGCAGCGCCGACGCAGACGCCCGGCCCGAATGGGCGCGGACGCCGGCAAAGCCAGCGTTTGATCCCGTTCTCTTTCATCCGGACTATACCGTCGGCCCCGGAATTACACCGGATCTGCTGACCCTCATTTGCACGAGGCGCTCGCGGGCTTGGCGTCGCCGCCTTTACCGCCGGTGGGGAATCGCACCCCGCCCTGAGAACAATGCGGGATGTATCGTCCCGCGACGATGAACATAGGGGAGGGGGAGCGGGCGGGCAAGTAGACACAAAGGTGTAACTGTGCGTCGTTCGCGAACGGTGAGGAAAATCTGTTCAGCGCTTATCGGCGCGCTCGGCGCGTTACCTTCTCCCTTGTGGGAGAAGGTGCCCGAAGGGCGGATGAGGGGTCTCTTCTTCGTATCTGGCATGGGGAAGCGCTGCACCCCTCGCCCTGACATTTCTGCTGAACGCAGAAATGTCGTCCCTCTCCCACGAGGGGAGAGGGCGGAGTTCTGTGGTGGTTTAGCCGTTATCGAGCCAGTTGAGCTGCTCGGCGGTCAGCTTGATCTCGAAGGCCTTGAGGCTGTCGTCGAGTTCGGCCAGCGTGCGCGGGCCGATGAGCGGGATCGACGGGAAGGGCTGGGCCAGCACAAAGGCAAGTGCGACGTGGATCGGGCTGTGGCCGAGTTGCTTGGCCAGTTCGATGGCCCGATCGCGGCGGCCGAAGTTCTTGTCATTGTACCAGCAGCGAACCAGCTCTTCGTTGTCGAGCTTGTCACGGCCGGCGCGGTCGGTGAAGAAGCCGCGGCCCTGGCTCGACCAGGAGAAGTTCGTGACCTGCTTGTCTTTGAGCCACTTCTTCCATTCGTCAGAGGAGGAGGTGACGCAGCCGTCCCAGATCGGCACCAGCATTTCGCTCAGGGCGAAATTGTTGGAAAGCGCCATTGGCTTGGTCTTGCCGGTGCGTTCCGCATAGGCCACGGCCTCGTCGAAACGCTCCTTGGTCCAGTTCGAACCACCGAACGGCCCGCGAATGCGCCCGGCCTTGACCTCGGCATCCATGGCATCGACGAACTCCCCGACCGGGACGTCGAGATTGTCGCGGTGCATGAAATAGACGTCGACGTAGTCGGTCTGCAAGCGATCGAGCGACACTGTCAGTTGCTTCGAGATGACATCGGGGTAGCAGAGCGGGCTATGCGCACCCTTGCCGATCAGCACCGAACCCTCGCGCGTGCCACGGCTTTTGTGCCATTCGCCGAACAGCTTTTCGGTATAGCCCGCGCCATAGACGAAGGCGGTGTCGAAGATATTGCCGCCCTTTTCCCAGAATGCATCGAGCAGAATGGCGCCCGAGGCGAAGGTCTTGAAGTCTTCAAAGCCCAGTGCCACAGCCGATGCCTGTTTGCCGAGGCCCGGAATGGAGCGCTTGGGGATCACGCCGGTATTGGGGCCGAGCTTGCGGTTGTCGAGCGTGTTGACCCGGTTGGACGACTTCTCGACCGAATACTCGATCCCGGCATCCTTGCGCCAGGCGTCGAGCACGCGGGCATTGCCCAGGCTGTCGGCCCAGCTCATGCCCGGGGCCGCCAATTCCTGCCGCTTGGCGAAAATGGCTTCGGCGGCGGCATCGGCTTCGAACGAATAGACGTGGCGGGTTTCGCCGACGCTGACCGTTTCGGTCTTGCCATTCTTGATGATGTCGATCTTGCCAAGACCCTGATCGCGGTTGCCGCCGGCAAACCAGAAGTCCGGCACTTCGATGCGACCCTCTGAGCCGTGGATGCGCAGAACGTTGTCGAGATTGATCATCACGGCGCAGGAGACCTGGGCGACGATGCCATTTTCGAAAGTGAGGATGGCTGCGGCCCAATCGTCGGTGCCCTCGGCGTTGAGCTTGGCCGTGCCCGCGACCTTGATCGGATCGGCAAAGGCCTTGCCCATGGCCTGACCGGCAATGAAGCGCGACATCGAGACCGGGTAGCCGCCGACGTCGAGAATGCCGCCACCAGCAAGCGACGAGGCGAACAGACGGTGCTGCGGCTGGAACTTGCCCATGGAGAAGCCGAAGCTCGACTGGATCATGCGGACTTCGCCGATCACGCCCGAGCGGATCAGCTCGGCCAGCTTGGCCGCCTGCGGATGCAGGCGATACATGAAGGCTTCGCCGGCAAAGGTGCCGGCCTTGCGGTGGGCATGGAAGACGGCGTCGATCTCGAAAGCCGAGAGCGCGAAGGGCTTTTCGACCAGCACATGCTTGCCGGCTTCCGCCGCCTTGATCGCCCATTCGGCGTGGCCGGTATGCGGCACGGCGATATAGACGGCGTCGATCTCGGGATCAGCGAGCAGGGCGTCATAGCCGTGCACGACGCGGATGCCCGGGAAGTCGGTGGCCAGGTTCGGCTTGCTCGGATCGCGCGTCGCGATGGCAGCCAGTACGCCATGCTTTGAGCCGGCGACACCACCGTGGAATGCCTTGGCAATGCTGCCCGGCCCGATAATGCCCCAGCGGATCTTTTGGTCAGTCATTTTTAGTCCTCAAGTAGACCTCATCCTGAGCTTGTCGAAGGACGAGGTCGTGGCAGTGTGCCGTGGCATGACCTCGTGGCTCGACAAGCTCACCATGAGGTCTACTGATGTGGTTGGAAGGTCAGCGCAGGCGCTGGCCCTTGTTGTCGAAGAGATACGCCTTGGCGGCGTCGATGGAGACTTTGATGCGGTCGAGACCGCCCTCGTGCCGGGATTCTTCGCGCTCGATGACCAGCGCTTCGCCACCAGCATTGGCATAGACGTAGCTGGTCGAGCCCAGATGCTCGGCCACGTCGACATTGAGCGTAATGTCGGCATTGCCAGCGCCCGGTTCACCGAAATGCTCAGCACGGACGCCCAAGGTGACCTTGTCGCCGACAGCGCCGGCAGTGACGGGCAAGGCCAATCTGGCACCGTTGTGGTTGGTCAGCTCGATCGTCGTACTGGCCGGCGCTTTTTCCACGATGGTCGCAGCCAAGAAATTCATCTGCGGCGAGCCAATGAAGCCGGCCACGAACTGGTTGGCCGGATCGTCGTAGAGGTCGAGCGGTCGGCCGACCTGTTCGATAAGGCCGTCGCGCAGCACCACGATCGTGTTCGCCAAAGTCATCGCTTCGACCTGGTCGTGAGTCACGTAGATGATGGTGGTCTGCAGTTCCTTGTGCAGGCGCGCAATCTCGATGCGCATATGCACACGCAGCTCGGCATCGAGGTTCGACAGCGGTTCATCGAACAGGAAGACCTGTGGGTTGCGCACGATGGCGCGGCCAATGGCGACGCGCTGGCGCTGGCCGCCCGACAATTGCTTGGGAACGCGATCGAGCAGGGGTTCGAGCGCCAGGATGCGAGCCGCGTCCTGGACCTGCTTGGCGATCTGGTCCTTGGGGACGCCGGCGAAACGCAGGGCAAAGCCCATATTTTCGCGCACCGTCATATGCGGATAGAGTGCATAGGACTGGAACACCATGGCGATACCGCGCTTGGACGGATCGACATCATTCATGCGCTCGCCGCCGATCTCGAGATCGCCGGCGGTTATGTGTTCCAGCCCGGCAATCATCCGCAGCAGGGTGGACTTGCCGCAGCCGGATGGGCCGACGAAGACGACGAACTCCTTGGACTTGATCTCAAGGTCGACGCCCTTGATGACTTCGACATTGCCGTAGGATTTACGGACCGCCGTAAGTTTCAAACTGCTCATGGTGATCGAACCTTATTTGACCGCGCCCAGCATGCCTTCGACGAAGCGGCGCTGGAGCAGGAAGAAAATGATGAGTGTGGGCAGTGTGGCGAGAACCGTGCCGAACAGGATCATCCCGTAATCGGGCGTATACGCCGAGGTCAGCGCCGACAGGATCAGCGTGATGGTCTTGTTCTCGGCCGTCTGCAGCACGATCAGCGGCCACAGATAATTGTTCCAGTTCGACATGAAGACGATGATCGTCGCCGCCGCATAGGTCGAGCGCATCACCGGTAGATAGACGTAGAGGAAGATCTGCCACTCCTTGAGCCCGTCGATCTTGGCGGCATCGCGCAGCTCGCTGGGGAAGGCCTTGGTGGCCTGGCGGAAGTAGAAGATGATGAAGATCGAGGCGACGGTCGGCAGGATCACCGCGACATAGGTATTCACCAGCTTGGCCTGCGAGAACATCACGAAGAGCGGCACCATCATCGCCGCGAAGGGGATCGAGAGCAGCAGCAGTAGCAGTCCGAAAATGCCTTCGCGGACGCGTGAGCGGAACATTTCGAAGCCATATCCGGCCAGCGAAGAGATCGCGAGTGTCAGCACGGTGGCGACGACGGCGATGAAGCCGGAATTCCAGAAGATGCGCAGCGCATCGACCTGGTTGAAGAACGTCATCGCATTGGTCAGGAAAGCGCCGCCGGGGGATATCTTGCCCTTGATAATTTCCGCCGACGTATTGGTCGCGCCCACGATCATCCACAGGAACGGGAAAACCGAAATGAAGGCCGCGATCGACAGCAGGATGTAGACAAGAGCGCGGCGGACCACGGCAAACGGGTTGCCCGGCACGCGCGCAGCGGTGGTTCTGGCATCACTTGCCGTGGTCATCGTTGTGGCTGTCATGCTGACCTCCGGTCACGGGCGACGAGGAATTGGATGAGGCTCAAAATCCCCACCAGCACGACGATCACCCACGACACGGTCGCCGAGTAGCCGAAGCTGGGCATGAACTTGAAGGTGAGATTGTAGATGTAGAGCGACAGCGTCACCGTCGAATCCGACGGCCCACCCGAGCCCGCGGTGAAGTTGTAGACCTCGTCGAAGAGCTGCAGCGTGCCGATAGTGGAAATGACCGTGGTGAACAGGATCACCGGCTTCAGCATGGGTATCGTGAGATAGCGGAACCGGGCCCAGGCGGGCACGCCGTCGATACGCGCGGCTTCGTAGATCGAGCGATCGATATTCTGCAGGGCCGCAAGGTAGAAGATCATGTTGTAGCCGGTCCAGCGCCAGGTGATGGCGAGGATGATCACGACCTTGGCCCAGAACGGATCGCCGAACCAGGAGATCGGGGTATTGATCAGATGCAAGGCCATCAGCGTCTGGTTGACGACGCCGTCACCCGCGAACATCGACTTGAACACGGTCGAGTAGGCGATCAGCGAGGTAACGCAGGGCAGGAAGATCGCGGTGCGGAACAGGCCACGAAAGCGCAAGGTGCTGTCGTTCAGCGCAACTGCAAAAAGCAGTGCGAGAACGATCATGATCGGAACCTGGACGATGAAGAAGGTGAAGGTATTGCCCAAGGCCCTGAGGAAGACCGGGTCCTTGGTGAGGCGCTCGATATTGGCCAAGCCGCCGAAGCTGAGATTCATGCCCTTGCCGACCTGGAAGCTCATCCAGAGCGACCAGATAATGGGGTAGATCATGAACAATCCGAGCAGGATGAGGGCAGGGGCGATAAATCCCCACCCGGCCATCTGCTCCCTGCGATCAAGTCGCGCCTGTGCCAATTATCACCCTCCCTGGTGCACCAACGTAGTTTGGCCGATGAGGACTGTGAGAGCGGGCCGAAACCCGCTCTCATCCCGCAGATTATTGCATCTGCTGCTGGGCCTGATCGTTGATCGCCTGGAGGGCAGCGTCGATATCGCCGCCGTCGAGGATCGCCGGAAGCTGAGCCGTGATGGCCGAACGAACTTCGGCGGTGAAGACGCCGTAGTCGACGCTGGGGATTTCGGCGAGCCAGTCGGAGAAGTTCTGCCACACGGGTGCACCGCCGAAGAATTCGTCGGTTGCCTTGTAGGCCTCGCCTTCGCGAGCCGCGAGGAGCGAACCAACGGCGCCCTGACCGACCAGGATCTTCTGGTAGAAGTCCACATCGCTGGCCCAGATGGTCTTGAGGAAGTCGATCGCTTCTTCCTTATTGTCGGAAGAGGCGAGGACGTACCAGCTGGAGCCGCCGAGGTTGGAGGCATTGACCGAGCCTTCGATATCTAGGCGCGGCGTCGAGGCGATGCCCCACAGGCCGGACTGATCGGCATTGGCCTTGATCGTGCCGGTGATCCAGACACCCACGGCAACCGCGGCGACCTCGCCGGAGGTGAACGCGCCGGTGTACTCGGCCCAGCCGGAAACCGGCTTCACCAGATCGGCTTCGTAGAACTTGGCGAAGGTTTCCAGCGCCTTCTTGAGCGGCGCGTTGTCGATGATGTTGAGGCTGCCATCGGCGTTGAAATACCACTGGCCGGCCGACTGCATCATCATCTGGATGAGGCCGGGGTCGTTCATGTCGAGGTCGAGCAGCAGATGGCCGGTCTTGGCCTTCACTTCGGTGCCGATCTCGACCAGGCGGTCCCACGTGATGTCGTTGAGGTCTTCGGCGGTGAAGCCGGCCTGCTCAAGATAGTCCGAGCGGTAGAAGAGGCCCGAAACGCCGGAGTCGAAAGGAACGGAGTAGGACTTGCCGTCAAAGGTGGCCGCAGCGACCTTGTAGGGGGCGAAGGCCGACATATCGATGGAGTCCGACAGCGGCTCGAACGAGCCGGGGAAGGACTGGAGGTACTTTTGCGCGATATCGTCCTGGATCAGCACGATGTCTGGCAGGCCATCGGTGCTGCCGGCGAGAAGCTGGGTCTGAAGCTTGGCGCGGATGTCGTCCTGGCTGGCCGAGTCATCGACGATGATATTGGCGTCGGGGTTGATCGCTGCGTACCGTGTGGCCGCTTCCTTCATCGCTGCGCCGTTGAAGTTCGGGTCCCACACCCAGACGGTGACGTCGCCGGCCGTAGCGGCTGCAACGGTGAGAAAGCTGATACTGGCCAGAGCAAGGCCGAGCATACGGCCGCGCCGCGAGAAAATGCGGTTCATTGTAGTCCTCCCTTTTCATTTGCTCTTATGTCGAGCGCTTCCTAAGCTATCCGAATAGCAGGTGGCGTCCCACTCAAAGGGCATCCCGAGTTGGCGGAAAGTAAGATGGCACAAAGGGCGTATTACGAACCCGGAACTAACGGGGTTGAGCGCCTGCCGACCGAACTGAACATGTTCCACGCCTCGCCGCTGCTGATGCGCGCGCCGCATTGGCACGCGCAGGTCGAGGTCAACTATATCGTCAAAGGCTGGGCGCATTACCGGATGAGCGGCCACGAAGTGCGCTTCGCCGCCGGCGACCTGGCGCTGTTCTGGGGCGGCTTGCCGCATTGCCTCGACGATGCGTCGGACGATCTGGTTTATGCTGGTGGACACCTGCCGCTGGTGCACTTCTTTCGCCTGCGTCTGCCGCAGGACGTGCAGTCCAAGCTGATGCAAGGTGCCACGCTGGTGACCCATGCCACCGATGCTTCGGACCCCCTTAATTTTGCTCGCTGGAACGAATATGCGCGGTCGGGCGATCCAATGAAGGCAAGCATGGCGGTCGATGAGCTGCTGCTGCGCATCGAGCGTATCCGCTTCGATGCCTATACCCTGCTGCCAGGCGCGGCCGACGTCGTCAGCGCGGTCGATGGCCTCGACCATCACTCATCGCCCATCGTGGTCCGGATCTGTGAGTTCATCACCGATAACTTCCGGGAAGAGATCGACTCGAGCGACATAGCCTCTGCCGCCGACATCCATCCCAAATACGCGATGAACGTGTTCAAGAAGTCGACGGGTATGACCCTCAATGACTACGTGAACCTGATGCGCCTGAGCTATGCTCAGGCTCTGCTGATCCAGGACGAAGCGAATGTGTTGCAAGTCGCAATGGATAGCGGCTTTGGTTCACTCAGTGCATTCAATAAGTCCTTCCGCAAGATCGCCGGCATGTCGCCCACCGACTTCCGCCGCGAGCTGCGCTGCCGGCCCAGTACGCCGGTTGCGGTGAGGGCCAACGCCTTCGGACCGATCAACTAGCGCATGTGGAAGCAGCGTCTTTCGGCACTGCTGTTTGGCGCCATCGTCGTCGCCGTCCTGATCCTGCTGCGGGCCGGCGATCCCTATGCGGTCCGGGTGGCGCGCGAGACGACCTTCGATGTTTTTCAGCAGATCAAGCCGCGATCGGCGCCGGACGATCTGCCGGTGCGCATCATCGATATTGACGAGGCTTCGTTAGCGGCAGTGGGGCAGTGGCCGTGGTCGCGTGAGACCATGGCCCTGATCGCCCGGCGCCTGACGGAGCTGGGCGCAGCCGCAATAGCCTTCGACGTGCTGTTTCCCGAGCCCGACCGGCTATCGGCGTCGGGCGCGGATAATGATGCCGGCTTCGCGCGGGCGCTGGCGGCGGGGCCCAATATTCTGGTTATGAGCCGCGCCGTGCTCGGTGGGCCGGCGCCCGCGCCCAAGGCGGGATTTGCTATGACCGGTGCCGATCCGCTCGCCAGCCTGCCCATGCTGGATGGCGTCGCCGCACCTTTGCCTATTCTTGCCGCCGCCGCCCCGGGTCTCGGCGTCGCCAGCCTTGATCGCGAGGGGGCGGGGATCGCGCGCCGCCTGCCACTGTTGTGGTCCAACGGTACGGCGCCGCTGCCGACCTTGTCGGTCGAGGCCCTGCGGGTGGCGCAGGGCGCGTCGACCTTGGTCGTGCTGGGCGACACTGCTGGGGCAGGAACGGTCGAGGGACTGAGGATTGGCGACTTTACCGTTCCGACCGGACCCAGCGGCGACATGTGGCTCTACTACCGGGAATTGCCCGCATCCACCTACATCCCGGCCCGCGAACTGCTGGGTGAAGGCTATGCCGACCTAGCGCCCTCGTTGGCTGGTCACATCGTTCTTGTCGGTGCGTCGGCGGCTGGTTTGCTCGACATTCGCGCCAGCGCCCTTGGCGAGGCGGTGCCGGGCGTTTCGATCCACTTGCAGGCGTTGGAACAGATGCTGTCCGGCACATTCCTGCAGCGGGCCGACTGGGTTGGCGGGCTTGAACTGCTGGTTATCGCCGTGACGGGCCTAGCCGTTGTCGTGGCGTTGATACTGATGGGCCCCATGGTGGGGCTGATCTTCTCAGCGCTGCTGGCTGCGGTGGTAGTCGCCGGAAGCTGGTTTGCCTTTGCCCGGCTTGGCGTGCTGTTGGACCCCAGCTTTGCCTTGTTCGCGGCGCTGGTTTCCTACGCCGCCATGGCCTTCTTCCGCTATGCGGTGACCGACGCGGACAAGCGCCGCATCCGTCGGGCCTTTGCCCACTACATCGAGCCTTCATTGCTGACCCAGCTCGAAGCCGATGGCAACCTGCTCAAGCTGGGCGGCGATGTGCGCGAGATGACGGTGATGTTTTCCGACGTCCGCAACTTCACCGCCCTCAGCGAGCGCACAGAGCCCGCCGATCTCGTCGGCATCCTCAACCGGCTGTTCGCGGCGCTTGGAGCGGCGATCGTCGCGCATCTGGGGACTATCGACAAGTTCATGGGCGACGCCGTCATGGCCTTCTGGAATGCGCCAGTGACAGTGCCCGGCCATGCGCGCAAGGCCTGCGAGGCTGCCCTCGATATGCGCAAGGCGCTGCGGCAGCTCAACGCGGCCCAGCCGGACGCCGAAGCCATTTCTATCGGTATCGGCATTTCCACCGGCCCGGCGCTGGTGGGTAATATGGGGTTCGAGGCGCGCTTCGACTATTCGTGCATTGGCGACACCGTCAACGTCGCGAGCCGTATCGAGGGCGCCTGCAAGGTGGTCTGCTACGACATCCTCGTCACCGCGGAAACACGAGAGGCGGCGCCGGAATTGGCGTTTCTCGACGCGGGGTCGACCGTGCTCAAGGGCATCAGCGAGCCCGAACCGATTTACTTGCTGGTCGGCCCCGAAAGCCTGGCGCAATCGCCGGAATTCAACGCACTGGAGAAGACGCATGCGGCGCTGCTGGCGCAGTGGGCCAGGGGCGACTTCAGCGTTGATGAGATCGCGGGCTGCCGCGCGTTGGCCGTGGTCATCGATCCCCGGCTCGGCGACTTCTACGACGCCTGCCGCGACCGGCTGGGTGATTTCCGAAGCGCCGTGCCGGCACTGGCTGGATGATTTCCGAAGGGCGGCACCTAGCTTCCGCCCCGCGCCCGGTCTGTGTATCATCGCACTAATTGATTGCCTGGGATCGCAAGCATGCAGCAGGTCACCCTATGGGAGGGATCGACTTCACCCATCGTGAGGTCCATCACCCGCACGGTCTATGTCGGCTCCGGCATCCACATGATGGTGCCCGACGGGTGCTGGGATATTGCGATCATCCGCAACAGTAGCGGTACCTTGGTGTTGCGGACCGGCCAGACGACCCCGCCGGTGCCATTCACGTATCGCGACGGCGACGAGGTTTTGGCCATTTCGTTCAGGGCCAGCACCTTCATGCCGCTGATGTCGGGAGAAAGCATGCGCGACAAGGGGGTGGCGCTAGGCGGCATTGGCAAGGACCGCTTCTGGCTCGGCACCGATGTGGTTGAAATCCCCACATTCGACAATGTCGACGGCTTCGTCGAACGCCTGTTGCGAAATGAACTGGTGCAGGAGAACGGACTGGTCGCCTCGGTTGTGTCGGGCAACCCAGCCGCGGCCACGACGCGGACGATGCAACGGCATTTCCTGAAGACGACGGGGCTGACACCAAAAGCCTACAGCCAGATTGACCGAGCTCAAAAGGCGGTGGAGCTGTTGCGGTCCGGCCAAAGCGCAGCCGACGTGGCCTTCTCGCTTGGTTTTTCCGACCAGCCCCACCTCATTCGCTCGCTACAAGCCATCACGGGTAGAACGCCGCGCCAGATAGCCAGCGCGGCGTTCGTTTAGCTCAGCGGACCTTGGCGAAGAACGTCCGCATGTCGTTGACCAGAGCTTCGGGGGCGTCGGACGCTGCGAAATGTCCGCCCTCGGCCATTTCGGTCCACTGCACGATGTTGTTGGAGCGCTCGGCGAAGACCCGCACCGAACGGAAGTCGTCGGGGAAGACCGCAACCGCGGTCGGCACCGGATTGGGCAGTTCGCGATAGCCAGCCCCTGTCTGGGCGTTTTCGAAGTAGTTGTCGCCGGCGCCGCTCGCGGTATTGGTGAACCAGTAGATCGACACATGTGTGAGGAAGCGTTCGCGGTCGAAGCTCTGCGCTGCATTGCCCTCGAAGCCGAAGAACAGTTCGCTGTTCCACGCCAGTTGCCCGACCGGTGAGTCGACAAGGCCGTAGGCCAGCGTGCCCGGGCGCTTGGACTGAATGTCAGCGTAGCCCGAGTACTTTTGGAACTTTTCGAAATTGGCGAAGCCGGCCATCTCGAACGGCGTCAGCTTTTCCATTTCGCCAGCAGCGCCGCTGGGGAAGGCGAATATCTGTTGCAGATGGATGCCGGCCAGCCCTTCGGGATTGAGGGCGCCGAGTTCGCGGCCGACCAACGCGCCGACGTCGCCGCCCTGAGCGCCCCACTTTTTGTAACCCAGGCGATCCATCAGCGTCGCCCAGGCCTTGGCCGTGCGGCCAGCGTCCCAACCGGTGCTCGACAGCGGCGTCGAGAAGCCGTAGCCGGGCAGGGAGGGGATGACCAGATCGAAGGCCAATGCCGGATCGAGGCCGTGCGCGCGCGGGTCCGTCAGCGGCCCGATAATGTCGAGGAATTCGGCGATGCTCGATGGCCAACCATGGGTCAGGATCAGCGGGAAGGCATTGGGCTCCACAGATTTGACGTGCAGGAAGTGGATGGTCTGCCCGTCAATCTCAGTCAGGAATTGCGGATAACGGTTGAGTTCGGCTTCGTGCTTGCGCCAGTCGTAGCCATTTGCCCACTGATCGACGAGTTCCTTGATGAAAGGGACGGGCTGGCCACGGCTCCAGTCGGTGGTCAGGACGTTGGGCAGGCGGGCTGTCGCTAGGCGGCGCTTGAGGTCGGCGATCTGCTCGTCAGAGATGGCAATTTTGAAGGGGGTGATGGTCATCGCTTCTACTCCGTCTGAATTGGCTGTGGTGGGGTTGGCCAGTGCGGTGGCCAAGGTTGCGGCGGCAATCCCGGCGACAAACTGGCGGCGAGTAAGGTCGGTTTGGTTGGTCATCCTGGGTCTCCGTCGCGGCGCGTTGTGAACGCTCCTGTTGTACGAGGGGCGCCCGTTTCAGGATTGAAGAAACACGACAAAGCGCGGGGAGCGCCCGGCCGAAAGCCGGGTCTGGCCATGGCCTCGGTCCGCACCATGTGCATTTTTGTCAACACGACTGGATTGAACGCGGGCCGGTTTGGTTTGGGCTATAACCTCTCCAACAAGTCGATTTCCGCGGCAGAACCCGCGGATATGGGAGGATTAGCTATATGGGTCGCTCGGCCTACTTCACCTATTCCGCTGACAGCACCAGAAATGTCATCTTTCCCTTGGGTGGCATCGGCGCGGGCTGCATTGGCATTGGCGGCGACGGACGCCTGCGCGATTGGGAGATTTACAACCGCCCCTCCAAGGGCAGTGTGAACGGCTTCTCCCATTTCGCCGTCCGCGCCGAGAAAGAGGGCAAAGTCCTCGATACGCGAGTCCTCCACGGGCCGTTCCAGGGATCGCTCACGGGCGATTTCCTGGGGCGGCCTTTCAACTCGTTTGGCTTCGGCGTGCGCCGCGAGCATATGGCCGGCTTCCCCAGCTTCGAGAGCAGCACCGTCTCCGGGCCCTATCCGGTCGCCACGCTGGATTTTGCCGATAGCCGCTTCCCGGGTGCGGTGCGGATGCAGGCGTTCAGCCCGTTCATGCCGCTCAACAGCCGCGAATCGAGCCTGCCCACCGCCATGTTCGAGTTCACGCTGACCAATACGGATAGCGAAGCGCTCGACTACACCCTGCTCGGCTGCCTCGGCTTCGACTTCAAGGCCGACGCTCTGGTGACCGCCGAGAAGCGTGGCGATCGCACGCTCATCGTCGGCCGCTCGGCCATCGACCCCAAGAGCACAGCCTATAGCGAACTCTCCATCGCCACCGATTGCGACCAGACCAGCTATCAGCGCCACTTCTACCGCGGGAGCTGGTTCGACGCGCTGGAGGTCTATTGGCAGGACATTTCTGCGCCCGGCGAGCTGAAGGATCGCTGGTACTACAAGGACGAAAGCGCGGCCCGCATGTCGGGCAGCCGGGCCATGGCCGAGCACAGCACGCTGGCCTGCCACGTCCACGTTCCGGCCGGCGAAAGCCGCACGGTGCGTGTCGCCATCTCCTGGTATGTGCCCAATGTCAGCAAATACTGGATCTCGCAGAACGCTCTGCTCGATGAGCCGCGTGATGTTCCGACCACCTGGAAGAACTACTACGCCACTCAGTGGGACAGCGCGGCCACCGTCTCCGATGTGACCATGACCAATTGGGACCGGTTCGCCGATGCCACCAAGTCCTTCCAGGATGAGCTCGGCCGTTCATCGCTGCCGGACCCGGTTCTGGATGCGGTTTCGGCCAACCTCTCCATCCTCAAGACCGCGACCGTGCTGCGACTGGAGGACGGAACCTTCTATGGCTGGGAAGGCTGTCATCCCGATGCCGGTTCATGCGAAGGCAGCTGCACCCATGTGTGGAACTACCAGCAGGCGCTGCCCTTCCTGTTCCCTGACCTCGAACGCAGCATGCGCGAGGCCGATTTCTCCTTCAACCAGATCGCCGAAACCGGGGGCATGGCCTTCCGGCTCAGCCTGCCGCTCGGTATCGGTACGGCCAATGATCGGCCCTGTGCCGACGGCCAGTTCGGCAACGTGCTCAAGGCCTATCGCGACTGGAAGCTCACCGGCGACGCTAGGTGGCTCAAGCAGATGTGGCCGCATGTCAAGGCCGCGGTGGCCTATGCCTGGCATCCCGGGAATTACGACAAGTGGGATCCCGAAAAGACCGGCGTGCTGACGGGTCGCCAGCATCACACGCTGGACATGGAGCTGTTTGGTCCCAGCTCATGGCTCAACGGCTTCTATCTCGCGGCGCTGCTGGCCGGCGCCGAGATGGGCGAGGCAGCGGGGGACACGGAGACCGCTGCCGAGTTCCGGCAGATCTACGGACGTGGCCGCGAATGGATGCATGAGCACCTGTTCAACGGTGAGTACTTCATCCAGCAGGTGGACCTGCACGACCGCAAGCAACTGGCTCCATACGATCAGAAGGGGCGCGGCTCGAACATCGTTCGCGGCTCGATCTACGATCTTTATTGGAGCCAGGAGCACGGCCAGGTCAAATACCAGATCGGGCAAGGCTGCGAGATCGATCAGGTTGTCGCGCAGTGGCATGCCAGCCTCTATGGGCTGGGTGACGTGTTCGAGCCTGAAAAGTTCGCCTCGGCCGTTCGCGCCATCTACCAGCATAACTTCAAGAAGCGCCTGGGCGACGAAGCTAATCCCTGCCGTGTTTTCGGACTTGAGCATGAAGCCGGCACGCTGATGTGTGCCTGGCCGGCGGGTGTCGAGCGCCCCGCTATCCCGGTGCCCTACAGCCAGGAGACCATGCACGGCTTCGAATACGCGTTCGGTTGCCAGCTCATGATGATCGGCGAACTCGAGAAGGGCATCGAAGTCTTTGCGGCGGTGCGCGATCGCTATCGCGGTCACAATCGCAACCCGTGGAACGAGATCGAATGCGGCTCCAACTACGCCCGTTCAATGGCGAGCTACGCCGCCGTGCTGGTGCTGTCGGGCTTCGAGTTCGACCTGGCCAAGGGCCGCATGGCCTTCGCCCCCAAGATCCGCGCAGGCGCTTCGTTCTATTCGATCTGGTCGACCGGCACCGCCTGGGGATCGATCGACATCAAGGACGGCGAGGCACGCCTCACGGTTCTCGACGGTGGACTGGAGCTGTCCGAAATCGCCATCCAGAGCGTGCGGCATACACCGGCCAACGGCCTTCAGGCTGGCGAGAGCCTGGTGATTGCCGACCCGGCCATCAGCATCGGCGCACTGCCCGATCTTACAACGCAAAACTGAACTCAACGGGGAGGAGACCCAAATGAGACATCTACTTCTGGCAGGAACGGCAGTGCTGGCACTGCTGACGGGACCTGCGCTGGCACAGCCGGCGGCCGATACCACCGCGACCCTCAAGGTCTTTCAGTGGATCAATCCGCAGATCATTGACAGCACTGAGAAGGCGATCGAGCGCTTCAAGGCGCGTTATCCCAACGTGACGATCGAGACCCAGTTCGTGCCGCAGCCGACCTGGGGCGAGTACAACAATTCGATGCTCAATCAGATCGCCTCCGGCGACTCGCCCGATATCTTCGCGTCGGCCATCGAAGGTTTTGCGGAAATCGCCAGCAAGGATCTGCTGCTCGATCTGGGCCCGGTCATCGAGGCCGATCCGGCGGCGCAGACGGTTTTGGGCGACATCGAGCCCAACCTGCTCGAAGGCATGCGCACCCGGCCCAGTGGGGAACTGAACTTCTTCCCCACCGAGTGGAACAACATGATCACCTACTACAACAAGGACATGTTCGACGCCGCCGGCCTGGAATACCCAGCCGCTGACTGGACCTGGGAGGACTTCCGCGCCGCTGCGAAGGCTCTCACCATTCGCGATAGCGCCGGCAACGCTACGCAGTACGGCTATTTCGTTCCTGGCTTCAATTTCGGCCTGCAGCCTTGGCTGCTGACCAACAATGCCAGCGTGCTCGACAACGATTGGCGGGAGTCGACCGTCGACACCCCCGAATTCCGTGAGAGCCTGGAGTTCCTCCACGCGCTGATCCATGAGGACAAAAGCGCCCCGGCTTTCGAGGCCGGCGTCGGCGGCGAGCAGTTCGTTGCCGGGCAGGTCGCGATGTTCTCCGCAGGCCATTGGCCGATCCCCGAGATTGTCTCGAGCGGCCTGACCAATGTGGGCGTCCAGATCATGCCCATCAACAAGATCGAAGCCACGGTCTTCGGCATTGGCGGACTGGCGATCACCAAGGCCTCGGAAAATCCGGAACTGGCCTGGGAATTCATCAAGGAGATGACTGGCAAAGAATACCAGCAGGAGCTGGCGGACTCGCAACGCTCCATCCCCTCGGCCCGTTCGATGGCAACGACGCCGGAATACACGGCCTTCCCCGACAATGCGCAGCTCTTCTACGCCACGGCCGCCACGGCCAAGCCCGTCGCAGCGCCGCCGAACTTCGCGCAAATCGAAGAAATCGTCATGCGACATCTGGGCGCCTACTTCACCGATAGCCAGGACCTCGAAACCACCATCGCCGAACTCGATCGTGAACTCGATCGCGCAATGGCGCGGGCGTACAACTAGCTCAGGAGGGTGGGGCGCTTGGCGCTCCACCCGCCGCTTTCGAGGAGGATCGCATGGCCACACTGAAACAACGGGAAGCCATCGCCGCGTTCGGCTTCCTGGCGCCGGCCTACATCATCTACCTGCTGTTTCTGGCCATTCCGCTCATCGCGGCGCTGTTCCTTTCGGTTCTCGAAGTCGATCGGCTGACCCTGAGCATCGACTATGTCGGCTGGGCGAACTTCGACTGGATTTTCACCGACCCACGCTTCTGGAAGACCTTCGCCAACACGTTCTACTTCATCACTCTGGCGGTGGCGGGCAATGTGGGTCTCGGGCTGGTGCTCGCCATTCTCCTTGATCGCAATCTGCCCGGACCGCTGCTTTACCTCTTCCGCTTGGCCTATTTCCTGCCAGTGCTGGTGTCCCTGGCCTTCGTGTCGTTCATCTGGCAGTTCCTGTTTTCCTACGATCTGGGCATCATCAACTACTATGTGCGGCTACTCGGCTTGCCGCCGGTGGGTTGGCTCAACGACCAGAACATCGCCATGTTCTCCATCGTAATCATCGACGTGTGGAAGAATGTCGGCTTCTTCATCATCATTCTGCTGGCGGCCCTGCAGGGCGTGCCGAAATCGCTGCTCGAAGCGGCCCGGATCGACGGCGCCTCGGCCTTCACCACCCTGCGCCGCATCAAGATTCCCTACATCGCCCCGGTCATCCTGTTCTGCGTGACCTACGCCACCATCGGCGGGCTGCAGGTGTTTGACTCAATCAAGATCATCACCAATGGCGGCCCCGGGGATTCCACCCGTTCAGTGGTGATGTACATGTACAGCGAAGCCTTCAACGCCGGTGAACTGGGTACCGGCGCGGCCTCCGCGCTCACCCTGCTGATCGTCATCGCTGTCGTGGTCGCCATCCAGCTCGGCCTCGGGCGCCGGCTAGCACGGAGGTAAGCCATGACCATCGCGCACGAAACCACCTTCTCCAACCGCGTGCTGGCCGCCTCCCAGGTCATCAACTGGCGCAATTTGCCGGTCATGATCCTGCTCGGTATCGGCGCCATCTTCATGCTGCTGCCGTTCCTGTGGATGTTCGCCACCAGCATGCGGCCGGCCAGCGAGGCCTACCAGCTGCCGCCCAGCTTCCTGCCATCGCGCCTCAACTTCGATGCCTATTGGGCGGTGCTGGACTCGCCCATCCCGTTCCTGCGCATGTATTTCAACAGCTTCGTCGTCGCCGTCGCCACCACGATCGGCACCATCGTCACCAGCGCCATGGCCGCTTTCGCCTTCTCGCGGCTGCGGTTCCCCGGTAATTCCTGGCTCTTCGGCTTCATGCTGCTGGGACTGATGGTGCCACCGGCGCTGATCGTCATTCCGCTGTTCTTCGGCATGGCCGCGGCGGGGCTGCTGGACAGCCTCTGGTCGCTGATCCTGCCGGCGCTGGCGTCGCCCCTGGCCGTATTCATGATGCGGCAGTTCATGGAGGGTCAGCCGCGCGAATACGAGGAGGCCGCGTTTGTCGACGGCGCCAGCTACTGGACCATCTTCTGGCGCATCTCGCTGCCGCAGATGGGCCCCCCGATCGCCGCGCTCAGCATCATCGTCTTCACCTCTAGCTGGAACAATTTCCTGCTGCCACTGATCTTCGTACGCAAGTTCGAGACCATGACCCTGCCGGTGGGCATGGTGGCCCTGTCGGACAACTTTGGCTCGCTATCGCTCGCCGCGATCATGGCCGCCGTGACCATGTGCGTGTTGCCGCTGCTAGTGGTGTTTCTCATCGCGCAGCGCTTCATCGTCGAATCCATCACCAGTACCGGCATCAAGCGCTAGGAGATCACCATGCTCGGCTCACAGATTATCGATCTCAATCGCAGCATTGCCGGCGCGGATATAGGCGTCCCCGAGATCCGTACCTTTGGCTTTGCTTCGTTCCAGCAAGCGGTGCCGACCACCGACTCTTGGTCGTCCCATCGCGGGCCGGAGCTGGTCTTCATGCTCGAAGGCGAGGCCTGCTGGGAGCTGGAAGATGAACTGTTGGTCCCGGTTTCGGGCGGGCAGTTCGTGCTGTTCCCGGCCGAGAAGGCGCATCGCATAGTCAACGGCCTCTATCCACCCAGCCAGTCGTTCTGGATGGTGATGGCCGGCCCCGGTCATGCGCCGCCGGCGCTGCTGACCGCCGACGGCCTCCGCGACTTCCAGAATTACCTCGGCAAGCGCGGACTGACGCACGACATCGAGCCCAACTGCCAGACGGCGATCCGCGAGCTGGCCGAGCTGATCGATGACCCGCGCATCTATACCGGCTCGGCCCTGCTGATCGCCGAGATCCGGGCCAAGCTCCATGTCGTGCTCATCGAGGCCTGGAAGGCCCAGGACAAGCGGCTGGGCGAGAGGCACAACAGCGAAGTGGTCGAGGAATTCCTGCAGCTTCTGCACGGCGACCCCTATGCCGAACTCAATATCGGCGATGTGGCGGGCGAGCTCGGCTATAGCCGCGGCTACCTGCACGACCGCTTCCGCAAGGAAGTGGGCATGTCGCCCAGCGATTATGCCCAACGCCTGCGCATCAAGCGCTGCTGCCAGCGGCTCACCGCGACCGAGGAGTCGGTGACCGACATCGCCATCGAATTCGGCTTCGGCAGCTCACAATATTTCTCGAGGGTCTTCCGCAAATATGTCGGGACCACGCCAAGCGAGTACCGCTCGCAGATGCTGATACGGGAGCACTGATCATGACCACGGTCGAACTGCGCGACATGCGCAAATCCTATGGCAACCACCAGGTGGTGCATGGGGTGTCCCTGCGGATCGAGGACGGCGATTTTGTCGTCTTCGTGGGACCCTCGGGCTGCGGCAAATCCACCATGCTGCGGATGATCGCCGGGCTGGAGGTGATCTCGGGCGGCGAACTGCTCATCGACGGGCGGGTAATGAACGAGGAAACCCCGGTCAGCCGCGGCATCGCCATGGTATTCCAAAGCTACGCGCTCTATCCGAACATGACTGTCTACCAGAACATGGCGTTTGGCCTCGAACAACAGCGCGTGCCCAAGGCGCGCATTCATGAGCTGGTGATGGCGGCGGCGCAGACGCTCAAGATCGAGCCCTTGCTGCAACGCCGACCGGGCCAGCTTTCGGGCGGCCAGAGCCAGCGTGTGGCTATCGGTCGTTCGATCGTGCGCGATCCCAAGATTTTCCTGTTCGACGAACCGTTGTCCAACCTCGACGCTGAGCTGCGCGTGCATATGCGTGTCGAGATCGCCAGCCTGCATAAACGCATGGGCCGCACGACCATCTATGTGACGCACGACCAGGTCGAGGCCATGACCCTGGCCGACCGGATCGTGGTGTTCAACGAGGGTCGCATAGAGCAAACCGGCACGCCGCTTGAACTCTACAACAACCCGGCCAATTTGTTCGTGGCGGGGTTCCTCGGTTCACCCAAGATGAACTGCATTGCCGGCCACGCCGTATCCTCCGATGTCGGTGGCATGGTGGCCGACATCATTGGTGGTCGGTTGCCTTTGGGTACGCTGACGGCCAGCGCCGGGCAGGCGATCGTCGTCGGCGTGCGACCGGAACACTTCGAGTTAGCTGCACCGGATGCAGGGGCGTTGCGAGCCCGAGTGCGGTTCACCGAGCAACTGGGTGGCGAGACGTTCCTGCACTGCGATCTGACCGCGCCAGCGGACGAGGAAGAGGCGAGGATCGTAGTGAAGCTGCCGGGCCAGCGGCACTTCGCCGATGACGAACTGATCGGCCTCACCGTACCCGCTGAACGCGTCTACGGCTTCGACAGCGCCAGCGGTATGGCGCTGCCTCGCATATAGCTGGCGGGAGAAACCCATGAGCAGCACTGAGCTTGTCCGCGACACGCTCGCGGGCCTGGAATGGCGTTCGTCCCGCCTCTGGCGTGCAGGCCTGCTGGGCGCGTCCGGCATCGCGCCCCGGGCCATCATCGAGCCGGCGCAGCGGCGGCCTGATGTGGAAATCGCTGCGGTTGCTTCGGCTCGCCCCGGGGCGGCGGCGCGTTATGCGGCCGAGCGCGGCATCTCGACCGCGCATGACAGCTACGTGGCCCTGCTGGCCGACGAGACTATCGACATCGTCTATGTCGGCCTGCCGATTGCCGCTCACGCCCGGTGGACCATTGCGGCACTGGAGGCAGGCAAGCATGTGATCTGCGAAAAGCCGTTTGCGCTTGATGCTACCGAGGCCCGAGCCATGGTCGAGGCGGCCGAACGCGCCGGCCGGCGGCTGATGGAGGCCTTCCACTATCGCTATCATCCGCTATTCGAGCATGTGATGGATTTGTGCCGCGGCGGCCGGCTAGGCCAGATCGAACGGCTAGCGGGTTGTCTCGATGTCAGCATTCCGTTCGATCCCACGGCGATCCGGCACGCACCACAACTGGGCGGCGGTGCGCTCATGGACCTTGGTTGCTATCCGGTACATTGGCTTCGCTCCATCGCGGGGAGCGAGCCTGTCGTCCGTGCCGTCGAGATCACGCGCACGAAGCTTGGTGTTGATGAGAGTATCAGGGCTTCGCTGGACTTCGCTGGCGGCGTGTCGGCCGAAGTCGTCACCAGCATGGCCGAGGGCATTCCCACGCGCTGCCATCTGCGCGTCGAGGGCAGTCTGGGCATGCTGGAGGTCAACAACCCCGCCGGCCCTCACGACGGCCACAGCATCGCTCTGAGGATCAAAGGCGAGCCGCCGGCCGTCTACACGATGGCCGGGCGCACCACCTTCGACTACCAACTAGCGGCGTTTCTGCAGGCGATCGAAACCAGCGGTTCTCTGCCGACCGAAGGAAGCGATGCTATTGGCAATATGGCCGCGATCGATGACATTTATCGGGCCGCGGGCGGACGGGTAGCCGGGCCGGCGCGAGCCTCAGACTAGCTCGACCTGATCGGCTAGCCAGCGCTTCTCGATATCCGGCGGTTCGACGCCGACGCTGTGGCAGGCGCTGTCAACGCTGAAGACCTTGGCCGCGACCCTAACCGACAGCCGCTGCCCGCCCGACATTGCGCTGAAAACGATGTGATCCTCGTCGATTTCCCTGCGCTCGCCGAGCCGGGCCGAAGCCTGGCTCTGGCCACGCGCGGCACCCCAGCGCATCACCGCCAGTTCGGCCGCTTGCGCGGGTTCGTCGAGCTCTGGATTGCCGCGCGAAGCGGGCAGGTAGAGCTCACCGTGCTCTAGCGCCGCCAGAAAGGCCGGCACCTCCGCCGGCTCCAGCCGCCCATAGCGCTGACCCTGCGGCAGCACGATCAACGAGGCAGCGAAACGGCAGCCGCCAAGATGGGTGGATTGCAACACGTTGAAGCGGGCCGGGTCGGCCGCGGCAGTCAGCGCCTTAAAGGTGGCGAAGCCGAAGCGGGCGCAGCAGGCGTCGCGCTTGGAGTCGGTGCAGCACAGAATGGTGATGCGGTCGTCGACGGGGCCGGGCAGGGGGTGTCCCGCCGTCCAGGCCTCGATCAAGGCCACCATTTCGGTCTCACTGGCCGTGGAAACGAAGCGACCCTCGGGATAGGCGAGCAGGGCAGGCAACTCCTGACCCGGAGTACCTTCCACCAGTTCGACGGCATTGCTGGTCACATCAGACTGCATGGCGCTGCGAATGGCTTCACCCAATTCCGCGCTCATATCGGCAGATTGGAACCGTGGCACCCGCCACTTTCCCTTGGGCCAGGGCATCATCAAGAACCGGGGACGTAGCTCGCCGGTGCCTTCATGCGGCTCGCCGCGCTCCAGCGTCAGGGTTCGGCAGAAGACGTGCTTGCTCATCGCCGCTGGCCCCTGAGAGCGTCAATATGCGCGGCATTTCCGTGATCGTGCAGATTCATACGCCGGTCCGTCGGCGACACCCCGTCGCGAGAGTTTGCACTAGGATTTATGACCAATCATGTCAAGTTTGGTGGCTGGTAATATGATTTGACAAGTCATATTTTCTGGCTGTAGCTGTGCGGATGCCGGGGCCATGGCTGCGGCGCAGCTCTTGCTTGGGGTATTCCATGTCCATCAAATCGATTCTCGTCGGCCTGGCCGGCGCGATGATGCTTGCCGCTATGCCAGTGCAAGCCGTCGAAATCACCCACGACCTCGGTACCACCGAAGTGCCCGACGCGCCGCAGCGCATCGTCGTCCTCGAATACAGCTTCGTCGACACACTGGCCGCCGTTGGTGTGTCGCCCGTTGGCATTGCCGATGATGACACGCGCGAGTCCATCATTCCTGCCTATACTGCCATCATTGGCGACGAATGGACCTCCGTCGGCTTGCGCCGCGAGCCGAGCCTCGAACTGATCGCGTCACTGCAGCCCGATCTGATCATTGCCGATACGAGCCGCCACGAAGCCATCTACGGCGCACTCAGCGAAATCGCACCGACGATCGTCTTCGACAGCCTGACCGGCACTTACGAAGTGGCCATCGAAGCCGCCAAGACCATCGCCCACGCCGTCGGCAAAGATGCCGAAATGGCGGCGCGTCTTGCCGAGCACACCGCCACCATGGATGCCTTCAAGGCAGAAGTGGGCGACGTTTCGGACCTGTCGATCCAGTTCATGATCGACAATGGCGAAGGCATCTTCCTGCACTCGCCGGTGAGCTACAATGGCTCGCTGCTGGCCTGGTTCGGCTTCAAGAGCAATATGCCGACGCCAGATGGCCATACCTATTCTGAGGCCATCGTTCAGACTTCGCTGGAACAGCTTTCGGAGATCAACCCGAGCGTCATTCTGCGCGGCAAGTACACGGATCCTGGTCTCACCGACTCCTGGGTTGGCCAGCCCCTCTATGACAATCTCGACGCGGTCAAGAACGGGCATGTCTACGACGTGATCGCCCACGAATGGTCTCGCTTGCGTGGCGTGCTCGCCTCCGAGGTGAGCGCGGCCAACCTGGTCGAAATCATCAAGCAGATCCGCCAATAGTGCCTCTGCTTCTGCGCTATGGATTGATGGCGACAGCAGTGCTGCTTGCGGCGCTGCTGTCGCTAACCATTGGTCAGCGCAGCGACGTTTGGCTGGGCAACGTGCTCCAGCTTCTGTTTGTCGATGACGGTAGTCTGGCGCGATCGGCGGTGGTGGATCTACGATTGCCGCGCATGCTGGTCGCCGGGCTTGTCGGTACAAATCTGGCTTTGGCCGGGCTCGCGCTGCAGGCCATCACCCGCAACGCGCTGGCATCTGAATCGGTTCTGGGGATCAACCAGGGCGCGGCTTTCGGTGTTGCGCTGGCGGTGGTCATGCCGTCGCTGATGATCATCAATCTCGACGTCATGGCGATCCTGGGCGCGATTGCAGCCGGGCTCATAACCTTCTCCATCGCCGGGGGTCTTGGCGGACGGCTCGATTCGATGCGGCTGATCCTGGCCGGTGTCACTGTGGGGGCCTTCAGCTTCGCGCTGGTTCGCTTCACCTTTACCCTCGAGGACAACCTTTCGCGCCTGATCCTGAGCTGGACCTCGGCCGACATCTCCTCCGCGCGCCTCGATCAAGCGTTTCCGTTGGCGCTCTGGGCAACAGGTGGGTTGGGCGCCAGCCTGTTGCTGGCGCATAGCTACAACATCCTCGCCTTGGGCGATGGAGCCTCGCAAGGCCTGGGCATCGATCCGCGCCGCATGCGCTTTCTCGGCGCTCTGCTGGCTGCCATCCTAACAGGTGCCAGCGTTGCGGCCGCAGGGCCGGTCATGTTCGTCGGGTTGGTGGTGCCCCATCTGTGCCGCCTGTGGTTCGGTCATAACCATCGTCTGCTGGTTCCGGCCGTCGCCATGGGCGGCGCCGGCCTCGTGCTCTGCGCCGACGTGGTGTCCAAGCTCGTACGCTTTCCCTATGAAACCCCGCTCGGGGTCATCTGTGCGCTGATCGGGGCGCCATACTTCCTGTTTGCCACCATGCGCGCGCGGACCATGGCATGACCGACCTGTCGCTCGATCAATTGCGAAGCCGCACGGCCACACGCAATTTGCTGGTCCTCTTCGCCCTGATGTCGCTGACCGTCTGCGCGGCACTGTGGGGCCTCGGCGTCGGGGCCGTGGCCATTCCGGTCGATGTGATCATCAACACCGTCTTCAACCTGCCCGGCGAGCAGCAAACCTACATCATCATGCGATCGCGCCTGCCGCGCATCCTCATGGCCCTGCTGGCCGGCGGGGCGCTGGGTCTTTCCGGCGCCATTATCCAGGCGGTGGTGCGCAATCCGCTGGCCAGTCCCAACATTATCGGCATCAACTCGGGCGCGGCCCTCTTCGCCCTCGGCCTAGTCCTGTGGCTGCCCAGCGTGCCCGAAACCTTCATGCCGCTGGCGGCCTGCATTGGCGGGGTCACGGCGGCAGCTTTCGTCATCGTCGTATCGCACCGCCGCAGGCTTTCGGCCATCCATCTCGCCCTGATCGGCGTAGCGGTCGGTTTTGTGTTCGAGGCCGGGGTCGACTACCTGCTGGTGGTCACTTCCGATCGCGAAACCTCGGCCGCGATGATGTGGCTGACTGGCTCGCTCGTCGGCCGCACCTGGAACCACGTCACCATCAGCTGGCTGCCGCTCGTGGGGTTGGGTTCCGCCGCATTGGTGCTCGCCTACCGGCTCGATCTCATCGCACTGGGCGAGGAAACCGCCACTGAGCTTGGCCTCAACGTGCCGATCCAGCGCATCCTGCTGTTGCTGGTGGCCACGTTCCTTGCCAGCGTTGCGGTGGCTTTTGTTGGCGTGATGGGTTTCATTGGCCTCATGGCGCCCCATATTGCCCGCCGCCTGGTAGGCGGCTCGCATCGCTTGCTACTGCCGGTTTCAATGCTGGTGGGCATGCTTCTGGTGGTGTTGGCCGACGGTATCGGCCGCGCCGTCGCGCCACCACTCGAGATTTCGGCGGGCATCATCACAGCGCTGATCGGCGCGCCATTCTTCATCTACATCATGCTGACCACCGCCAGCGAGCAGGAGCCATGAGCATAATTCTGTCCGGTGTGACCGCCGGTTATGAGCGCGATCGGCCGATCGTCGAGGGCATAGATCTGGAAATCCGCACCGGCGAAGTGACCGTCCTCATCGGCCCCAATGGCTGCGGCAAGTCGACCTTGCTCAAGACCATCGGACGGCTGCTGAAGCCGTCAACGGGTACTATCCGTGTCGATGAGCTAGACGTGCTGCGCAATGATCCCAAGCGCGTGGCCCGCACGATCGCCTATCTGCCGCAGAGCCCGATCGTGCCCGGCGCCATCACCGTCGAGCGGCTGGTGGGATATGGACGCGCGCCGCACCAGTCGCTGCTCGGCCTGCGCTCGGCGCGGGATATCGAGATGGTCGATCACGCCATCGGCGTTACCGGGCTCGAGGAGCTGCGCCTCAAACCGGTCTCCGAACTCTCGGGCGGCCAACGCCAACGCGCCTTCATCGCCATGGCCCTGGCGCAGGACACGCCCTACGTGATGCTCGACGAGCCCACGACCTTTCTCGACATTCGCCACCAGGTGGAAACCCTCGACCTCGTCCGCCAGCTCCACGATGCCGGCCGCACCAGCATTGTCGTACTGCACGACATCGCCCAGGCGGCGCGCTACGGCGATCGTCTCGTGGTGATGCATGCCGGGCGGATCGTCGCCGAGGGCCGGCCGGCCGATGTGGTGACCCCAGATCTACTGCGCGACGTCTACGGGCTCGAATGCGCGGTTTATCCCGATCCGATCGCCGGTACGCCGGTCGTCACGCCGCGCTAGCCGCATCAAATCACAGGTTTGCGCCAATTCCCGAAAAATCGGGGTTGCACCAAAACCCCTGTTTCTCTATGTCTCCGCGCAGTCGGGGCGTAGCGCAGCCTGGTAGCGCATTTGTCTGGGGGACAAAGGGTCGTCGGTTCAAATCCGGCCGCTCCGACCATTCTCTCCACTGCATCGAAATCGAGCGTTGGCCCGCTAGGGCAGCGCGGCCCATTGGAGATTTGCCAATGCCGCTCACGGCGCACGAGATCCAGCCTGCTTTTGCGCTATGGCGCGAAGTGGAGGGCGGGGCAGGGCACCTGCTCAATCATTCGGAGAATCAAACCTTCCGCATAGATACGCCCAACGGCGGGCGCTACAGCCTGCGGGTTCATCGCCGGGGCTATCAGTCTGCCGGCTCGATCGAGGCTGAGCTTACCTGGCTCATGGCCTTGAGGCGCGGCACGGCAGTGCCTGTTCCCGAACCACTTCCGGGGCACAACGGGCAACTGCTGCAGAGTTTCCGCACGCCGGACGGCGAACCGCACTTGGCTGTACTGTTTCATTTCATCGCGGGGCAGGAGCCGTTGCCCAGCGACAATCTGGCTGGCCTGTTCGGGACGCTTGGTGGTTACGCGGCGACGCTGCACCAGCAGGCGATGAACTGGAAGCCTCCGCCCGGGTTCCAGCGGCAGGTCTGGCAGGCCTCGACGATTCTCGACGCCGATGGACTATGGGGGGACTGGCGCGTTGCGCCCGGTGTCGACGCGTCAATACGGCCGGTACTGGACCAGCTCGAAGCGGTGCTCCGGCAGCGCCTCGGCGATTATGGCACGGTGCCCGACCGTTTCGGGCTTATCCACGCCGACATGCGCTTGGGTAACCTGCTGGTGGATGGCGAGCGCGTTACGCTGATCGATTTCGACGACTGCGGTTTCTGTTGGTTCACCTACGATTTCGCGGCCGCCATCTCGTTCCACGAGACCAGCCCGACCATTCCCGCTCTAAGGGCAGCCTGGCTCGATGGCTATCGCCGCATCCGTTCGCTGACCGAAGAGGATATCGCCTCGCTGGACACCATGGTCATGCTGCGCCGCATGGCGCTGTTGGCCTGGATAGGCTCACACGCCGAGACGGGGCTGGCGCGGACGCACATGACCGGCTTCGCGGCCGGCACCGCCGCCCTGGCCGAGCGCTACCTTCGCGGATCCATCTGGTCTTAGATCAACATCTCGCTACGTGGCGCGCCACGTCGCTGATCGTTCCTGATTGCGCTGGAAATGCCCCAAATTAGCCCAGCGATCAGGTAGTAGTGGCGCCAGTGGTCACTATCGATGATTGCCGATTCCCCAAGTAGCATCAGGTAAGTAGCCATCAGCGGAATCATCATCAGCCGGAAGGGCGAAGGCCGCGCGAGACCCGAAAAGCCACGCCAAAGCGTGAGGATGGCGAGCAGGTAATACATCGCCCCGCCGCCCCAGCCGTATGAGTGCAAAACCGTAACATAGACGTCGTGGGGAGCCTCGATAATGCGCAGGAACCCGAACTGTCCTGGGCCCATGCCTAGGGGGTTGGCCAGCGCAAGATCGAACGCATAGCCCTGGCGGCCGAAACGTCCGGTTTCGCCGGAATCGTATTCCTGACTCTCCGTGCGGGTCTCGAAGAGGTTGCTGACCGCTGGAATACTTAGCAGTCCGGCCAGTGCTATGCCCAACATGGCAATGCCCACCAGCGACATGATCATGATGCGGACTCTGTCGCGGGCCGCGGCCTCAAGCCAAAAGCAGAAAACCAGCACCAGCACCGATGAGAACGCGAAGTGGCCCCAGGCCGCGCGGGAGAAGCTGACAAAAACGCCAACGAACAGCAAGAGATAGACGGCGGCGCCCCAGAACTGTCTGCGCCCGGTGCCCAACAGCACGCGTTGCAGCGCAAACATCGCCGGCAGCACCAGAAACGGCCCGTAGACGTTCGGGTCCTTGAAAGTGGCTTTGGCGCGGCCATACCTCACAAAAAGGTCGCCGCCAGGTAGCAGTCCAAGATAGGCCAGCGTTCCAACGAGCGCGCAGAAAACTGCCGCCGCGGTGTAGGCACCCATCACGATGCGCATCCGCCGTTCCGTGGCCTCGGCGACGTAGTTGGCGACGAAATAGCTGGTCAGCAGAAGGAAGATCGTGACGAACGTGAAGATCAAAGCATCTTCGATAGGCGTATAGCGAACCTGGAACGCTGCGATGAGGGCAAATGGCGTGAAGGCGATGAGGATGGCAAGCAGCCCGAAAACCGATCGGTACAGCCCCATGCCGGCGAGGAAAGCGATGGGCAATACAGCGAGAAATGTCAGCTCATAGGGCGACGGTTCGAACAGTACGAAGCCGCCGGAGAAAATCCAGAAGGCAACCATAAAGTCCAGCAGGCGCATGGCCCGCAGCCGAACGACGGCGAGGCCAAGTCCCTTGGATACTGCTCCAAGGCCGCTTCCGCCGAGGGCGCCCGCGTCGCTCAATAGGCATTCTCATTGTGAGACACGAGCGATACCGGCGTCATCACGACGATGTATAGGTCGAGCAGGATCGACCAGTGCTCGATATAGTAGAGGTCGTGGTTCACGCGCTGCATGATTTTGTCGATCGTGTCGGTCTCGCCACGCCAGCCGTTGATTTGGGCCCAGCCCGTCATGCCCGGCTTGACGCGGTGTCGGGCGAAATAGCCTTCGACGGCCTCGTAATAGAGCTGGTTATCGGCCTTGGCCTGCAGGGCATGGGGGCGGGGGCCCACGATCGACAATTCATCCTTCAGTACGTTGAAGAGCTGCGGCAGCTCGTCGATCGAGGTCTTGCGGATGAACCGGCCGACCTTGGTGACGCGCGGGTCGCCCTTGGTCACCAGCTTGGCGGCGGAGACATCGAGCATGTCGGTCCGCATGGAGCGGAACTTGTAAATCTTGATGAGCTCGTTGTTGAAGCCGTGCCGGCTCTGCATGAAGAACACCGGCCCCTTGCTTTCGAGCTTGATGGCAATGGCGGTCGCAATCATCACCGGTGACAGAAGGATAAGCGCGGTCAGTGCCACGACCTTGTCGAACACCCACTTAAACACCAGGTTCCAGTCCGAGATCGGTCGGTCGGCCATGTCGAAGACGGCGATATCACCGACATAGGAGTAGGCTTTGTCGGTGAACTTGAGCTTGCTCATATGGGCCGAGAGCCGAATATCGACCGGCAGCACCCAGAGCTGAGTCAGCATGTCGAGCACACGCTTTTCGGCCGATAGCGGCATCGAGACGATGACGAGGTCGACCTGGCTGCGCCGAGCGAATTCGATGAGATCGGCGACCTTGCCGAGCTTGGGGTAGCCCGCGACGGTGTCGGGGGAGCGATCGTCGATCCGGTCGTCGAACAGGCCCAGCAGCGAGATATCGTTGCTGGCGCCCGCCTTGATCTGGTCGATCAGCGCCTCGGCATCCTTGCCGCCGCCCACAATCACCGTGCGGCGCCGCAGCCTTCCATGGGCCGTCCAACGCATGATCAGCGCCCGCAGTGCTAAGCGATAGGCCACCAGCAGCACGGCACCGGCCACGAACCAGCTCGCCAGCCAGACCCGCGAGAACAGGTCGGCGGCCTTGAAGAAGAAGATGCCGACCGCCAGCACGACCATGACCAGCGTCCACGCCACCAGCACCCGGCCGAGTTGGCCGAACAGCGAACGATAGGCGGCGATGCGATGCGTGCGCCCGGCATTGAACAGCACGTTGGCGAGCAGGCACGAAGCCAGGATCACCGGCACATAGAATGCCGGCTGCCCGAGTTCAACGTAATACTCGTAGATGCCATAGCCCAGCGTCGCCAGCAGCACGGCCTCGACGACCTGCACCACCCCCACCACGACCGCACCCGAGAGCGACCGCTCTACCGGTGCGGCAATGATGGCTTCGGCGGCAGGCGACAAAGCCCGCTCACCCTCGCCACCAGCCTGCCGGGATACGTGATCCAGCACAGCCTGTTTGGGATCGACACGATACATGAGACGCTAACCGGTACGGAAATCTTGCCCCGCATTGTCAGCACAAAGGGTTTAGACTCGGTGAAGTTGGGGCGCTAACCTTTTCCCAACAGCGAGTGGTAAAGGCCCTCGATGCTGCCCGCCATGCGGGCCAGCGAGAAGTGCTCGGAGATGAACTGCAGGCGCGTCAGCATCTCGGCATGGGCGGCCGCGGGATCATCGAGCGCCCGCTGCATCGCCTGGGTAAGCGCCGCGATGTCGTTGGCCGGGACAAGGCTGGTCGCCGTGGGGCCGAATATCTCCGGAATGCCGCCTACGCGCGTCGCGATCAGCGGTAGTTGCGCCGCCGCGGCCTCCAGCACGATGTAGGGGAGCGACTCCGCCAGCGACGGCACGATTGCGACCAAACCGCGAGCGAAAGTGGGGCGGGCCGGTTGCGCGCCGAGCAGCGTGACCCTTGCGCCCAGGCCGAGGCTTTGGATTTGCGCCGTAAGCGCATCCCGCGCCGGCCCATCGCCCGCCATCACGAGCGTCGCAGGGCTGCCGTCGGGGCGGATAACTTCGGCAAGGGCTTCAACCAGGATGTGAATACCCTTGAGGTCGCGCAATTCGCCAACGAAGACGAAATTCGCCGCGTCCGCGTCGGGTTTGATCGTCACGAATTCATCCGGCGTCAGCCCGTTGTGGATGAGCTCGGTGGGGCAGGTGGGGGAGCCGATAAGGGCTGAATAGGTGGCTTTGGCATAGGCGCTTTCGAAGACGATCGCTCCCGTTTGCGCCATCAGCCAGCGTTCGAGCAGGTGGAACAGCCGCCCCGACGTCGACGACCGAGAGAAATGCAGTACACCGCCATGCGGCGTATAGACCGCGACCGCTTTGCCGCCGCCGATCTTGGCGAGGCGCGCATAGAAGCCGCCCTTGGCGCCGTGTCCATGCAACACATCAATGTCGAGCGAACGCGCCAGTCGTCGAACCTTCAGTGGCGTCACAAGGTCGCCGCGGCCCAGGACGCGGGGCATGGCGACGCGATGGATGCCGAGGCTGGCATCTGGCAACAACGCCGCCAGCTTGCTTTCGGTTTGGGCATCATTGGCGAGGCTGTCGACGACCAATCCGACGTCGTGCCCATTGGATGAGAGTGCCCGCGTGAGGTCGGCTACGTGTCTGAACAAGCCACCGACAGGCGCCCGCATGACCTGCAGGATACGCAGCTTGCGCCCGGCCATGGATGACTCCGTCAGAACCAGCGTTCGTTGATGACGACCGTATCGCCCGGAAAAATGGGGAAGTCCAGTTCGACAGAGCCTTTGACCATCTGGTCGCCCTGGCGCCGATAGACGACGGCCTGGTTTCGGTCGGCCGTGTCGGTGAAGCCGCCAGCGGTGCTGATCGCAGCCCGGACGGTCATGCCGTAGACATAGGGGAACTGTCCCGCATTGGTGATCTCGCCCTGGATGAAGAAGGGGCGGTACTCGGCAATTTCCACCACGACGTTAGGGTTGCGCATATAGCCGTTGGCGAGCGCGGCCGCGAGGCTGGCGGCGGCGCTGTTGGTGGTCTTGCCGCGCACCTGCACTGGGCCAACCAGTGGGAAAGCAATCGCTCCGCTGTCATCGACGCGGTAGGTTTCGCTCAAGGCGTCATCGCCATAAACGGTGACGCGAACGGCGTCGCCGGTGTCGAGTTGGTAAGGACCCTTGGTCTCGACCAGATAGGTCTGGGGGCGCGTCGTCGCGCAGGCGGCCAGTGGCAGCATCAGGGCGATGGTAAAGACAGGCAGCCAGCGCATTGGAATCTCGGTCTTCTGGAAGTGCGGCCAGTGTCGGTTTCTATGGTTAATAAATCCCTTCTGCGCCGGTCGTATTCTTGCGGTCTGCAAAAGGCTTAACGGATTGCTTACCACGTGGGGGCGATAAGTTGCCCAAAGAACGAGGGATAGCGATGGCTTATGAGTCGCAAGCCGTGCGGGACGCGCGGATCGACGTCAGTGCGGTGCTGGGTGCTGTGGTCAAGCGCCTGCCTCGCATCATCCTGCTGACCTTGGTTCTGCTGGCAGCGACCTTCGCGGTCTTGATGACGATGCCGCGGCTATACGAATCGTCGGCTTCTATCCTCGTCGAACCGCGCAGCAATGTTTATACGCGCGCCGCCAACGAGCAGGCGCCTTCACTGACCGGTGGCGAAGCTGGCGTCGTGTCGAGCCAAATCGAGTTGCTCAAGTCGCGCGATACGCTGGTCAAGGTTATTGATCAACTCGACCTGCGGTCGGTGCCGGAGTTCAACGGCTCCGAGGGAGGCGGCTTTTCGCCTATGGGGCTCGTTTCGCAGATGCTGGGCCGCAAGGCCACTGCAGTTAATGTCGACGAAGCCGTGCTAGCTAACCTCTATGACCGCTTGACGGTGGTTCAAGAGCGCGACTCCCGGCTGATTTCCGTGCTGGTTCGATCGACTGATCCGCAGCGGGCCGCCGATATCGCAAACGCTGTGGCGAATGCCCACGTCGCCCGCCGCGCCGAACTCTCTCTGTCCGACACGGCCGAGGCCTCGGGGTGGCTGCGTGCGGAGATCGATCGCCTTCGTCTCAGCGTCAACGAGGCAGAAACGGCGGTTGCCGATTTCAAGGTCCAGAACGACCTGTTCACCGGCTCCAACAATACCAGCCTGCTCGACCAACAGCTGTCGACCATTGCCACCCAGATCAATGCCGCCCAGGAGCGCAAGAATGCCGCACTCTCGCGTGCCGCGCTGATCCGCGGCATGCTGGAACGCGGGCAATCGATCGAAGGTATTGCCGAGGTCCGCGATTCCGCCGTGATCCAGCAGTTGGCCGAGGAAAAAGCGCGCCTGCAGGGCGAAAAGGCCCAGCGCTCGGCGACATTGCTCGCCAGCCATCCGACCATCCAGGCTCTCAACGCGCAATTGGCTGAACTCGACAATCAGCTGGTCGTCGAAGGCCGGCGTGTGGCCGACGCGTTGGACGCCGAGGCTCAGATCGAAGCCGACATCGAGGCCTCGCTTCAGGCAGAGTTGGCGCGCAGCAAAGTGACCGCTTCCACCGCGACCCAAGACACTGTGACTCTGGACGGCCTGCAGCGCGAGGCCAAGGCCCAGCGCGACCTGCTGGAAGGCTATCTGCAGCGCTACAACGAGGCGTTCTCCCGCACGGAAGTCAATTCGGCGCTACCCGACGTTCGTGTGGTGACGGTTGCCGCACCGGCGGTTTCGCCGGCCTCCCCGCGGACCCAGTTGATCCTGCTCGCCGTCGGCATCGTAGCAGTGGCAGTGCAGCTCGGCGTCATCGTTTTTGGCGAGTTGATGTCCGGTCGGGCCATTATTCCGGGCCGCGAGCCGGAACGCCCGCAGGATGAACTGGACGAGGTTCCCTTCGTTGAGGCCGAGCTTGAGCCTGATCAACAGTGGCAGACCGACCCCGCTAAAGAGCTGGAAGTCGAGCCGGTGCATGCCGTTCAGGCTGAGGCCATCAAACCAGCGTCCGATGAGCCAACCATTGTTACTGCCACCGTCGAACCCAAAGCCGGTAGCACCTTCGTTCGTGCGCTCGCCGATGACATCGACACAATGGTTCCGGCGCGGGAATGGGAGCCCGAGCCTGTGCCCACCGCTGCCATCGCGCAGCCAGTCCAGCCTTCGCGGCAAGTGCCTGATGTCATTGCCCTGGCCGATCTCGCTGCGGACCTCGTTCTCGGCCGCACGCATCTGGTCATTCTCGCGGCGCACCGTTCCAACGCCGATTGCGAGACCCTAGCGGAGGAGTTGGTAGGCGACGCTTTGGCGCGCGGTCTGAGCGTCGCTCTCATCGATGGCGGCAGCGCCCGTATGAGCGAGGAGCCCGGCCTTAGCGATCTCAGCGTCGAGGCTGCCAGCTTCGGTGACGTTGTGCACAAATCCGCCGACAACAGCTTTGCCGAAGTGCCATGGGGCCACGGTCGCGTCATCGCTCGCCAGTCAACCAAGCCGTTGACGCTGGTCGAGGCGCTGGGGGACATCTACGAGGTGGTCGTCTTGATGACTGGCCGCGTGGGCATGACCTCGAGCCTGCCGCTGTTCGAAAGCCTCAACGGACGGCTGGTGCTGGTAGCTGGCGACGAGGACGACTTCGACTCCGTCGCCGATACCCGGGCGCAACTGCTCGATGCCGGCTTCGAAACCGTCGAAATTGCCGCCGTGCCGGCCCGCGTTGCAGCCTGACCGGAGAGGACTATGTCCGCCAGACATGCAGCCATCAGGGCCATGTTCGAAGCCCTTTGGCTGTCCCGCCTTCCGGCACTGCTGCGCGCACTTTCATCCTCGCGCGGAGTGATTTTCACCCTGCATCGGGTTCTGCCCGACGAGCCAGCCGACTTCTCTCCCAATGCCATTCTTCAGGTCCGGCCGGATTTCCTGGAGTATGTCATCGAGCGCATGCGCGATCTGGGGCTTGATATCGTGAGCCTCGATGAGGCCCTTGAACGGCTGGCCGCGCCCGTCAAGAGCAGGGGTTTCGTCGTGCTGACCTTCGACGACGCCTACAAGGATAACCTCAAATACGCACTGCCGATCCTGCGGCGACAGGATGCGCCGTTCACGCTCTACGTGCCGACCGCGCTCGTCGACGGCGTCGGCGAGCTCTGGTGGCAGGCGATCGAGGACATCATTGCCCGCCAGGAAGCCATTGCCCTGAGCGCGAACGGGGAAACCGACTATGTCGACACCCGCAGCACCGCGCAAAAGAACGCCGCGTTCAACACGCTTTATCGGCAGATGCGCAAGGTCGCAGAACCCGAGCGGCTAAGACTGTTGCACGGTTTCGCAACGGCCTACGGCTACGATCTCGAGAAGCAGTGTCGTGATCTGATCATGGATTGGCGGGAATTGCGCCTGTTCGCGGGCGATCCGCTCTGCACCATCGGCGCCCACACCGTGCATCACTATGAGCTCGCCAAGCTGCCGATCGAGCAGGCGCGCAATGAGATTACGCAATCGGCCGATATCCTGCTGGCCCAGTTCGGCGAACGGCCCCGACATTTCTCGTATCCGTTGGGCGGCCCACTGTCAGCTGGCCAGCGTGAATTCGACCTGGTTCGCGAACTGGGCTTCTGCTCCGGCGTCACCACTCGTCCCGGCGCGCTCTATTCTCGCCATGCGCAGACGCCGGAGTCACTGCCGCGCATCTCGCTCAACGGTTACTTTCAATCCCGCCGCTATGTCGATGTTTTTGCTGCGGGCGCGATCTTCTCTGCCATGGGAAAGTTAATCGGCTGATCACGCGTCGGGCTTGGCCATCCAGCGGATGATCCACATTGCCGGGTAGAGCCAACCCATCCCGGCGACGATGAAATAGGGCATCAGTATCCAGATCGGCAGGCCGGGTGGGAACGCCAGGTAGACCGACGTGAAGATGGATAGCCAGGCCACGATCGAGCCCAGGATCAGGAAAACACCGGTCAACTTGCGGTTACGCTGGGTCATATGCGGCATCGCGGCTATTGCGGGACTTGTCCCGGGGGCATACCACTCCCGCTCGCCGATCGACACCGGGAAACTGCCGTGAACTCCGTCCAAAACGCCGCACTCAGCCAGACCAGCTTTGCCCAGGACCGCCTGCGGCCGGTGCGAATCTGGCTCTACGCCATGGCCGCCTTTGTGCTGCTGATGGTGGTGGTCGGCGGCATCACGCGGCTCACCGAATCCGGCCTGTCGATCACGAGCTGGAAGCCGATCTCGGGCACCTTGCCGCCGCTCAGCGATGCCGAATGGCAGGCCGAGTTCGACGCCTATAAGCAGATCCCGCAATACGAGGTCGTCAACTCCTGGATGAGCCTCGACGACTTCAAGTACATCTTCTTCTGGGAGTACCTGCATCGGCTGCTCGGGCGCCTGCTCGGCTTGCTGTTTCTCGCACCCTTCGTGGTTTTTCTGGTGCAGAAGCGCTTCACGCCCAAGCTGGCTCTGCCGTTGTTCGGTCTCTTCCTGTTGGGTGGCTTCCAGGGCCTGCTCGGATGGTGGATGGTTTCGTCGGGCCTGACCGAGCTGACCTCGGTCTCCCAATACCGGCTGGCCGCGCATTTGACCGCCGCCTCGCTGCTGCTCATCGCGCTGATCTATGTGCCGCGATCACTGGAACCGGGCCGCGTCGGTGGCCAGGTCCGTCCATTCCATCTCTGGGCCGCCAGCATCCTGCTGGTGCTGATCATCATCCAGATCGGGGCAGGGGCCTTCGTTGCCGGTCTCGATGCCGGAATGGGCTACAACACCTGGCCATTGATGGACGGCGCCATCATCCCCAACGGCCTCGGCATCATGCAGCCCCTGTGGCGCAACCTGTTCGAGAACGCGTTGACGGTGCAATTCATCCATCGCGGCATTGCCTATGTAATCGTCGCCTATCTTGCCGTCATCACCTGGCGGCAGTACCGCAGCGGCGGCTTCGGGCACGTGCATGGCTGGCTGCCAAGACTGGGTGTGCTGGTCCTGCTGCAGGTGGCTCTCGGTATCATGACCCTGTTGCATGCAGTGCCGATTTCGCTGGCCGTAGGCCACCAGGCGCTGGCCTTCATGCTCGCGGGCGTGACGATCGCCTATATTGCCGACATGGTGCGGGCAGGGCGGTAGGTCCTGCACCTGTCCTGCCGGAATGACACTACGAAATGATGATATAGGCGGTAATATAATACCGCGACCATAACTCATTGATTTTTCATGATAAAATCAACCCCCTTGACGCCTTGCGGAATCCCCCATACACGACCGGCCGAACACGCCGCTTTCTTCCTTGGATGAAGGCTGCAAGCCCCAAGAATCTAGGGAATTCAAGCATGAGCACTTACTCGGCAAAACCGAGCGAGATCGAAAAGAAGTGGATCCTCATCGATGCCGACGGCCTCGTTGTGGGTCGCGTTGCTTCGATCATTGCGTCGCGCCTGCGCGGCAAGCACAAGCCGACCTTCACCCCCCACATGGACATGGGCGACAACATCGTTGTCATCAATGCCGACAAGGTGAAGCTGACCGGCCGCAAGCTGGACCAGCACAAGTTCTACTGGCACACCGGTTTCCCCGGCGGCATCAAGGACCGGTCCGCTCGTGAAATTCTCGAAGGCCGTTTCCCCGAGCGCGTGCTCGAGAACGCCGTTCGCCGCATGATGCCGGGCGGCCCGCTGACCCGTGCTCAGCTCAAGAACCTCCGCGTCTACTCGGGCGCCGAGCATCCCCATGAAGCGCAGAACCCGGCCAAGCTGGACGTCGCTGCGATGAACTCCAAGAATGCGCGGGTGAAGTAATATGGCCGAAACCATCAACTCCCTCGAAGAGCTCGGCACCTCGACTGTTGCTCCTGTCGTCAACACCGCTCCGGTGCACGTGCAGAAGCTCGACGCCCAGGGCCGCGCCTACGCAACCGGCAAGCGTAAGAACGCCGTTGCACGCGTCTGGATCAAGCCGGGCAAGGGCACCGTGACCATCAATGGCCGCGAATTCGCCACCTACTTCGCTCGCCCGGTTCTGCAGCTCATCGTGAAGCAGCCGATCGTCGCGACCGAACGCACCGACCAGTACGACGTCGTCGTCACTGTTGCCGGCGGTGGTCTCTCCGGTCAGGCCGGTGCCGTTCGTCACGGCATCTCCAAGGCTCTGAACTATTTCGAGCCGGCGCTGCGCCCTGTGCTCAAGAAGGGCGGCTTCCTGACCCGCGACAGCCGCGTCGTCGAACGCAAGAAGTACGGCAAGGCCAAGGCCCGTCGTTCGTTCCAGTTCTCGAAGCGCTAAGCGTTTCAGTTTCGAAGTTTGCGAGGGGCCGGGAAACCGGCCCCTCGGCTTTCTTAGCCCCTGGTCAAGCGGGCAATGTAGGCGTCCAGCGTAATGCGCCCGCGGCGGGGCAATTTCGGCAGATCTGTCTCGTCGATCGTCGCCTCGGTCATCCGGGCATAGGCCTCCGCCGACACCTCCGAAAATCCGATCGCCTTGAAGCTCTCCGCCAACTGTTCGCGCGGCGTTGTCTTCACGACCACGTCCCGGCCCTGATGCCGCGCAAAGGCAGCAGCCACATCGCCGAACGTGTACCGCTCGGGGCCTTCGACATAGACAATACCGACATCGTCCAGCGCGCTTTGCAGCCGCTCGGCGGCCACGACGCCCAGATCGGCAGGGTCCACCATGGGCAGCTCCATCGTTGCGGCGAACGTGGCGGGTAGGGTGCCCTTGCTGGCTGGCTCCGCGAGCATTGCCAGATTGGTGAAATAATAGGCGCCCCGGTCGATGGCCGTGGGGATGCCGCTCGCTTTGGCGCGCTGCTCGAAGTCGTAGAGGGTTGTGAGATCGCCTATGCCGTCGCCCGGCCGCGCACCATAAGTCGATGCCACCACGATCTTTTCGAGCCCGCTATCGCTCAGCGCATCGGTGATGGATTTGGATGTCGCCAGCTCTGCCGCGTTGCTGTCGGCGCTGACGTTCCCGGGCGGGTTGAGCAGAAAAGCGCGCTTGCCGCGCTGGAACACCTTGCGCAAGGCCGCGCTGTCGTTGACGTCGGCGACGACCGCTTCGACAGCGCCGCCCTCCAGCGCCTTGGCCTTTTCGGCACTGTGAACGACGGCCAAAACGGGCTGATCCGCTTCGCTTAACGACTTTACCACCTGCGATCCAATATTGCCGCCGGCGCCCAAAATGATGAACACGGTCATTCTCCGTTCTACTATTTTGTGAAAGCGGTAACCTGTGGGGGCGGTGTGTCACATCCTGTCAGTAGAGGCCGCTCGGTCTTCCCAATCGGCTCCGCCTGCCTATATCTGGCTGACTTGCCGGATACCTCTTGATGCAAATCCTCACCACCCGCTTCCACCTGCTGCTGCTGACCGTCACCGTGGCCATCACGGGTGTTGCGTTCTTCCGCGTTCCTGCCGACTACTTCTATGCCGCGCATTGGACCGGCGGCACATCGGACTGGCTCTGGCCGCGTGATGTCGCGCTGATCGTTGCACCCTTGGCTCAGCTCGGTTTGCTAGGAGCGTTCTTTGCACTTGGTCGCGCGCTCACCAAAAATCAGTATGCCAAGTCCCAGCACATTCTTGATCCTGCGCTCACCCTGCTGATGCTCGTGGTCGGGGCAAGCCAACTTGGGCTGCTGTTGACGGGTATTGGCTCCGACCTAGATTTCGTTCGCGTCACCGGCTTTGCCCTGGGCGTGGCCCTGTTGCTGCTCGGTGTCGTGCTGTTCGAAGCCGAGAGGCATACTTATGCCGGGCTTCGCATGCCCTGGCCGGTCGGGACCGATCGCGCCTGGCGGATCGTCCATCGCGTGACTGGTTTGATGTTTGGGCTGGCGGGCCTCGGCCTGTTGGCACTGGCCTGGCAGGACGTCGGGCTGGGCCTGCTGGTGCTGGCCTTTATCGCGGCGACTTTCGTGCCTGTTGGCGTGGCGGCACTCGCAACCCTGCTCACGCGCTCCTGACGCGCACTCGCATGCAATTGCCGCGAACGCGCTGAACGGAAGAGAAAATTTCTTCCGTCCCTGTGGAAACGGAAATCCGTACGCAGCGATTCTTGCCGGACAGGCGTACATTGTGGCTAATTTCGCGGCGGAGCGCTCAATTCTTGGGCGAATGTCGCGTCAATTTGCAGGTCAATGATGTCTCCCACCACTGTTTCCGCTGCTCGGCCGCCACGCGCGCCCAAGCCATTCTATCGCACCTTCGGCTTTCAGGTGCTCGCCGCCATGGTCATCGGCCTGGCGCTGGGCTTTGTTGCCCGCCAGATGGGGCCGGACGCTGCCGGCAATGCCAATTGGCTGACGCAGACGCTGTCGACCATTGGCTCCGCCTTTGTCTCGCTGCTACGGGCTTTGGTGCCAGTGCTCGTGTTCACCGCCATCGTCGCCTCGATCGCCAATCTTCGCGAGCTCAACAACGCCGCCAAGCTGGTCTGGCAGACGCTGCTGTGGTTCGCCATCACCGCGTTGATCGCCGTGGCCATCGGTATTGCGCTCGGCCTTATCATCCAGCCGGGCCTCAACACCGCCGTTGCCGCCGAGGCCGCCAAGGCGCCGGCCTCCAGCGGTTCGTGGCTCGACTTCCTGAAGGGCCTGATCCCGTCCAACATCCTGGGCCTGCAGGCATCGACCCGCGTCAACGATAGCGGTGCGACCACCAGCCTCAATTTCAACGTGCTGCAGATCCTCGTGGTCTCCATCGTGGTCGGCATTGCCGCGCTCAAGGTGGGCCCTGCGGCTGACCCGTTCCTGGCCTTCAACCGCTCCTTCCTCAAGATCGTGCACAAGATCCTGTGGTGGGTGATCCGCCTGACCCCGATCGGCACCATCGGTCTGCTCGGCAATGCCGTCGCCGTCTATGGTTGGGATGCGCTGGCCCAGCTCGGCTGGTACTCCGCCGCCATCTATATCGGCCTGGCCCTCGTGCTGTTCGTCGTCTACCCGGTGCTGTTGCAGGCGCATGGCCTCAACCCCATCCGCTACTTCCAGGGCGCATGGCCGGCCATTCAGCTCGCCTTCGTGTCCCGTTCGTCGATCGGCACCCTGCCGCTCACCGAACGCGTCACCGAGCAGAACCTCGGCGTGCCGCGTGAATACGCCGCCTTCGCCGTGCCGCTTGGCGCTACGACCAAGATGGACGGTTGCGCCGCCATCTACCCGGCGATCTCGGCGATCTTCGTCGCCCAGTTCTTCGGCATCCAGCTCGGCATTCAGGAATATCTGCTGATCGTCTTCGTCTCGGTCATTGGCTCGGCCGCGACGGCCGGCCTCACCGGCGCAACGGTGATGCTGACCCTGACCCTCTCCACCCTGGGCCTGCCGGTCGAAGGCGTCGGCCTGCTGCTGGCGGTCGACCCGATCCTCGACATGGGCCGTACAGCGGTCAACGTCGCGGGCCAGGCGCTCGTCCCGACCATCGTCGCCAAGCGCGAAGGCATACTGGATCAGGCCGCCTATGACCGCGGCGAGAGCATCGAGGCTCTAGACACCGCTGAGGCCGTTCCAGCTCAATAGGGCCCCAACAGCATCCAACGAAAAGGGGAGGCGAAAGCCTCCCCTTTTTTGTGCCCGCTTCATTATTTCGTCTTGACGTTAATTAGTGTGTTAGCTAATTAGCGTTTGAACGAAATAAGGAATGACCGTGGGGATCAACACAGTATTTGAAGCGCTTTCGCACCCTGCGCGCCGCAAGGTGCTGGCCTTGCTCAAAGCTGGACCGCTCAGCGCCGGCGACCTCGCGCAACATTTCGATATCAGCCGGCCGACCCTCTCGGTCCATTTCGCCAAGCTCAAGGAAGCAGAGTTGGTCGTGGTGGAGCGCCAGGGCACGAGCCTGATTTACCACCTCAACGCCAGTATCCTCGAGGAGGCGCTGGCAGGCTTGCTCTCATTGAAGGACGACGACAAATGACGAAGCCACGCGTCTTCACACCGCTCAACCATCTGATCCTGGCGCTGCTCGCCGTGACGACTATCGCCGGCTTCGTGAGCCTGCCCGCTGATGCGGTTCTTCCAGTGCATTGGGACATGTTCGGTCAGCCCGACCGCTTCGCCCAGCGCAATGACGCGCTGCTCATCATGCCCGGGCTTGGTCTGCTCCTGCTGCTCATGTTCTGGGCCATTGGACGCTTTGCGCGGCCCGAGCGCCTGGCTGGTGGGCGCCACGTCGTCGAGGCGATTGTCCCGCTTCTGCTAGCCATGTTCCTCGCATTTCAGATCGTGCTGGTGCTGCGCTTCGACATGGCAATGGTCCGCGTCGCGGCTCTCAGTGTCGCGGCCCTGCTGATCGTGCTTGGCAACGTCCTGCCGAAGTCGCAACCCAATCGCTATGGCGGCATCCGGCTAGCGCCGACGCTGGCCGATCCAGCCAATTGGGTCGCGACGCACCGCTTCACCGGGCTGGCGATGATGGTGGCCGGTAGCCTGCTGGTCATCACCGTCTTGCTGACCGGCGATGCGATCGTTCTGCTAGGCGGGGTTCTCATCGCCGTGGTCGTGCCGACCGCGCTGGGCGTGGCCTATAGCTACCGAAGGCCGCGCGGCCGCTGAAGCGAGTTGGCCTCCGAATGAGAGGGGAGGCGAAAGCCTCCCTTTTTGTTTCCCGCGCGTTTGTCAGCTGGCTCATGCCATACTCTGTCAGCAGCACATGGCACCACAACTGCGCTCATAACCGGAGACGTCCCATGCTTGACCATATCGGCCTGCGCACTGCGCAATTTGACACCCTGATCGCGTTCTACAAGGCGGCGCTGGCGCCGATGAACTACGCGGTCATGATGGAATACCCTGGTACGGCCGGTTTCGGCCGCGAGTATCCCGACTTCTGGATCGGCGCCGATGAAAAGGGAGGCTCCAACATCCACTTGGCCTTCAAGACCGACGATCGTGCTGTCGTGGATGCATTTTACGCCGCCGCGCTGGCCAATGGCGGCAAGGACAATGGCGCGCCGGGTATGCGGGACTACACACCGACCTACTACGCCGCTTTCGTGATCGACCCGGATGGCAACAATCTCGAAATCGTCTGTCAGGCCGAAGGTTAGCTTACTGACGGCCGGCCATAGGGCAGGTCAGCCGACCAGCTTCAGCGCCGGCCTGATTTTCTTGACCTTTTTCGCCTTGGGCAGCCGCGGCACATAATTGGCCATGACGCGCTCGATCACCTTGATGGCTTTGTCGGTGCCGTCTTCAGTATGGAGCTTTTCGGCGACATCGGCCGCGTTGCGGCGGTAGTCCTCGTTGGTCGACAGATCGGCGAGGGCGCCGGCCAGGATTTCCGAGGTCAGCTTGCGCAGGCGCACGGGTTTTGGTCCGCATCCGAGCTCATAGACGCGGCGGCCCCAATAGGGCTGGTCGACGGTCTGCGGCACGACGAAGGTGGGGCGGCCCAAATGCAGCCCCGCCGAAGTCGTGCCAGCGCCACCATGATGAACCACCGCTGACACATACTTGAACAGCTTGTCGTGCGGGGCCTTCTCGATGGCGAAAATGGTGTCGGGCAGGTCCTGCGGATTGATCCCGCCCCAGCCGCGCGCAACGACGGCGCGGCCGCCCCACATGGCGACGGCTTCCTTCAAAATCTTGGTATTGCGCTCAGCCCCGAACGGCATCGAGCCGAAGCCGATATAGACCGGCGCTTCGCCCTCGGAGAGGAATTTCTGGAACGCCTCGGAAGGTTGCCAGTCGGTGCGATCCTTGAGGCTCCAATAGCCGGTGACGATGGCGCTCTTGGGCCAATCGCGCGGGCGCGGGGAGACGACTGGCGAGTACGCGTAAAGCGTGGTCAGCGACGTCCCATCGGTATTGCGGAAGAAGCCGCCCTTCTTGCGCGCATCCAGGCCCATCAGCTCGCGGCGCAACTTGTTGCGCGGCAGGTTGTAGTAGATCTGCTGCACGGTCATCGCCGTGTAGGTCAGCTTGTTGAAGGCCGGACCGAAATCGGCACCGTAATAGATGCAGAGCGGGAATTCGCTGGTCGAGTTGAGCGGCTGCAAGGCCACCATGATGGCGGGGATGTGCAGCGCCTCGGCAATGTCGATGCCGAAGCTGGTATTCATGTTGAGGATCAGCATGTCGGCGCCCTGGCACATATGCCAGGCGTGCCGCGCTGCCGTATCGACGATCTGCTGGCCCTGGCGGAGCAGGGACGGGCCGTTGATGAGCATGGACTGGCTCATCGCGTTCTCGAAACGCTGCTGGGTCAGGAACGACTGGATGGACGGGCCGAGCGTGTGGAACTCGATTCCATAGCCTTCAACCATGCCCTGGAATTCTTCCGAAGCGCCAAGGACGACCGAGTAGCCGCGCTCCTTGAGCTCGATGGCGAGAGCCAGATAGGGTTGAACGTCGCCTTGCGTGCCGATCGTGACGAGGGCAATGCGCTTCAAAGTCAAACCTCACCATACGCCGTCATGGAGCCGAAGGTTGGCGTCCCTCGGACCATTTACAATACCCCGGCTAGGAATTATGAACGGCCTTATCGATAGCCGATTTCATTACAAAATACGCTTCTGAAGGGCAAGAGACATGCCGTCCCTGTACACATTTGCATTGGTTGGAGCTTCGCTCGCCGGCAATTTCGTGTCGGCGGCCGCCTTCGCAGCGGCGGGCGCAAACGCCCGTTAGCTCTTCCCGCGTGGCCCGCGACCGGGCCGGGAAGAGCCGAACATCACGAAAGCGCCTCTCCGGAGGCCGTTTAACCCGTTCACAACCATAATTCCGCGATAATCACGGCCTCCAAAAGAGGCGTGGCGCTTGGTGCGCGTCGCGGCCAGTCCAGGTTCCCGAGGGGACCGTCGAGGAAATCATGAGCGCAGACTTCCACAAAATCCGCCGCCTTCCCCCTTACGTCTTTGCCCATATCGACCCGCTCAAGGCCAAGGCGCGCGCCGAAGGCGTCGACGTGATCGATCTCGGCATGGGCAATCCCGACATGCCGACGCCGCAGCACATCGTCGAAAAGTTGCAGGAAACGGTCAAAGACGGCCGCACCCACCGCTATTCGACCTCGCGTGGTATTCCCGGTCTGCGCAAGGCCCAGGCCAGCTATTACGGCCGCCGCTTCGGGGTGAAACTCAATCCCGATACCCAGATCGTCGCGACGCTGGGATCCAAGGAGGGCTTCGCCAACATGGCCTCGGCCATCACCGCCCCAGGCGACGTGGTGCTGGTGCCGAACCCGACCTATCCCATCCATTCCTTCGGCTTCATCATGTCCGGTGGCGTGGTTCGCTCCATGCCGGCTGATCCGAACGAGGATTTCCTGCGTTCGCTCGACCGCGCCGTGCGCCACTCGATCCCCAAGCCGATCGCGCTGGTGCTGAACTACCCCGCCAACCCGACCGCCTACACGGCCGACCTCGATTTTTACACCGAGGTGGTCAAGTACTGTAAGGCCAACGACATCTTCATCTTGTCCGATCTCGCCTATTCCGAGATCTATTTCGACGAGGAAGCGCCACCGCCATCGGTGCTGCAGGTGCCCGGCGCCATCGACATCACCGTCGAATTCACTTCGATGTCCAAGACCTATTCCATGCCGGGCTGGCGTGTCGGCTTTGCCGTCGGCAACGAACGCCTGATCGCCGCTTTGGCCCGCGTGAAGTCGTATCTGGACTATGGCGCTTTCACCCCGATCCAGGTCGCGGCCACTGCGGCGCTCAATGGTTCAGACGACGTGATCGACGAAGTGCGCAAGATCTACAAGCATCGCCGCGACGTCATGGTCGAGAGCTTTGCTCGTTCCGGCTGGGACATTCCGGTGCCAAAGGCGACCATGTTCGCCTGGGCCCCGATCCCGGCGCAGTATGCCCATCTGGGCTCGCTCGAATTTGCCAAGCTGCTGATCAAAGAAACCGGCGTCGGCGTCGCTCCGGGCGTCGGCTTCGGCGAATACGGCGATCAGTACATTCGCCTGGCCTTCGTCGAAAACGAACAGCGCATCCGCCAGGCGGCACGGAATATCAAGAAGCTGCTTGGCTCGAAAACCGGGGCAGGGAACGTGGTTCCGCTGGTCGGGTAGAGCTTCTCTGGGAGAGGGACGTTCTTCCGCGTCCAGCGGAAGGAGAGGGTGAGGGGTCTTCGCCGTCCCATGCTTGGATTCCCGTGGACGCCGCCGCACCCCTCATCCGCCCTTCGGGTCCCTTCTCCCTCAAGGGGAGAAGGGAAGAGGCTTGCCCTCGCCCAAATAATACATGACACATGAACTCACCTTTTGTATGGAGAGCCGTCTCCACAATCAGGTGCGTCATGCTCGCTCGTACTCTCGCCCTCGCCTTTCCGCTGGCCTTCGCAACGCCGGCCGCTTTTGCGCAAGCCTTTCCGGTCACGCTCGATCACGCCTGGGGAGCGACGACCATCGAGGCCGAGCCACAGCGCATCGTGACCTGGGGCTGGGGCAATGAAGATGCGGTTATCGCGCTGGGCGTGATCCCAGTCGGCATTCCCTTCCAGTCCTATGGCGGCGGCGAGGACGGCATCCATGACTGGGTAGAGCAGGCGCTTGAGGCTGCCGGCGCGGAAACGCCCACTATTTTCGATGCCTCCAGCGAACCGCCTCTCGAGCAGATTGCCGCTCTCAAGCCCGATCTCATCATCGCCGCCTATTCCGGTATCACGCAGGACCAGTATGGGCTGCTGTCCGGCATTGCGCCGACCATCGCCTACACCGGCGCGCCTTGGTCTACCTCCTGGCAGGACTTGACCCGAATTGTCGGCAGGGCGCTGGGCAAGGAAGCCGAGGCAGAGGCGCTGGTCGCCGACACCACCGCTTGGGTCGAAGCCGAGTTCGCCAGATATCCTGCGCTCGCCAAGGTCACCTTCGCCAGTGCCAACGACTACGATGGTTCCATGGCCGTCTACGCCCCGCTGGACGCCCGCATGACGTTCCTCACCAATTTCGGCATGGTGATGAACCCCAGCGTTGCCATGCTCGCCCCCGGCGACGATGCCTTCTACTACCCGCTGAGCTACGAACTGTTCGACCAGCTCGAGGCAGATATCTTCGTCACCTACTACGAAGAACAGTCCGCGCTTGACGCCTGGCTCGCGACCCCGCAGGCGCAGACCTATCCGCCCATCGTCAATGGCGGCCTCGCCGCCTTGGTCGGCACAGAAAATGTCGCCGCAGTCTCGCCGCCCAGCGTGCTCTCATTGCGCTGGGGTCTGCCGCGCTACCTCGAAGTCCTCGGCGCCGCCGCCGCCAGTGTCACCGAGTAGCTCGGCAACCTCCATTTTATCCCCGCCCCCCCAAACCCGCTCTATACTCCTCTCATCTCTCCACGCGGGCGGCCTGCAGGCGAACAGTGGTGGAGGGCGCCGTGCCGCCTTCGCTGGCGCGCAGGTTCGGGTATCGGTCGGCTGCGGCGAGCGTCCGCAGTCCGCCGCGATACCGTTCCAAAACCGGCACCCCGAGACGGCAATCGTCTCACTAAACAATACTTGCGGGGCGAAAGTCGTCTCGGGGTCCGTCCTCGCTGCTCCCTTGGCATGCGTCCATATGACAACCGCATCACAGGCGGCGCTTTCGCGCGCCGCCACCAAACTCCTATTGACGGCTAGGCACATTCCTATGCAGATGGCGCCACCATGAGTGATATCGCTTCCTTCCGCCAAGCCGTTGAAACCTTCATCTCCGCCCGTGGCTGGACGCCCACGCGGTTTGGCCGCACCGTTGCGGGCGACCCGCTGTTCGTGTTCGACCTGCGGGAAGGGCGTGAGCCGCGCTCGGATACGCGCACGCGCATCCTCAAGGCGATGCAGGATTTCGGTGATGGCGCATCGCTGCCGCCGCTTCGCGTTGGCGTAGCGGGCCTCGGCAATGTCGGGGCGACGCTGGTGCGCATCCTGCAGAAGGATGGCGATGAACTCACCAAAAAACTGGGCCGCCAGCTCGTCGTGACGGCCGTTGCCGCGCGCTCGCGATCCCGCGACCGCGGCATTGATATTTCTGGGCTCGACTGGTTCGACGATCCCGTGGCCCTGGCCAAGTCGGATGGCATCGACCTGTTCGTCGAGCTGATCGGCGGCGAGGACGGCCCGGCTTTCGCTGCGGTCAAGGCCGCGCTCGAAATCGGCCGTCCTGTGGTCACGGCGAACAAGGCGCTGCTGGCCAAGCATGGCGTTGTGCTGGCCCGACTAGCAGAAGACTCTGGTGCTCAGCTTGGCTTCGAGGCCGCCGTGGCCGGCGGCATCCCCGTCATCAAGACGCTGCGTGAGGGCCTGGGCTCAGCGAGCATCGCCAAGGTGTTCGGCATCATGAACGGCACCTGCAATTACATCCTCACCCGCATGGGCAACGAAGACATCAGCTTCGCCGATTGCCTGAAGGACGCGCAGGCCTTGGGCTATGCCGAGGCCGACCCGACCTTCGACGTCGAGGGCTTTGACACGGCGCACAAGCTGTCGATCCTCGCCACGCTCTGCTTCGGCTACGAGATCGCGCCCGACAAGATCCGGGTGGAAGGCATCTCCAAGATCACCCAGCATGACATCAAGGTCGCCGCCGAGCTTGGCTACAAGATCAAGCTGCTGGGTATTGCGCAGCGCACCGATGAAGGCATCGAGCAGCGCGTGCACCCCACCTTCGTGCCCAAGGGCAGTGCCATTGCCGGCGTCGATGGCGTGATGAACGCCGTGGCGCTCGAGACCGACCACGTCCACGAACTGCTGCTGGCAGGCCCTGGCGCCGGTGGCCCGCCAACGGCTTCGTCGGTACTGTCGGACATTCTCGACATTGCCCGCGGCACCCGCGTGCCGCCGTTGGGCGTGCCGAGCGAGGAATTGCTGCCCTACAAGCAGGCCCCGATGCGTCCGCATGATGGCGGCTATTACATCCGGCTCAATGCCAAGGACGTCCCTGGCGCTCTGGCGGCGATCGCCACCCGCATGGGCGAGCGCGGCATCTCCATCGACTCTGTCATTCAGCGGTCGGATTTGAGCGCTAAGGCAGTGGCGCCAGACGGTTCGCCGACGCGCACCGTGGTCATGATCACTCAACAGACTTTGGAATCAGCCGTACGTGAATCGCTTGCGCAGATCGCAGCCGACGGGTTTATCGTGGGCGAACCGCAGTTGATCCGGATCGAAACGCTCTGATACCCCACCGGGGCAAGTCAGGCTCCGGGAGGAAATATGAAATTATCGAAGGCCGAGGGCGCCAAAAGCCCCGCGCACCTGCACCGCAGCCTGACACTTGAGCTAGTGCGCGTCACCGAGCGCGCCGCCATCGCCGCCGCCGAATGGCGCGGCAAGGGCAACGAGCAGGCCGCCGACGAGGCCGCCGTGCTCGCCATGAAGGCAGAACTCGATCGCGTCGCGATCGCCGGCCGCATCGTCATCGGCGAGGGCGAAGAGAACGAGTGCGAGAACCTGTTCATCGGCCAGGCGGTCGGGGCAGGCGAGGGGCCCGAGGTCGATATCGCCGTCGATCCGCTTGAGGGCGTCACTCTCTGCGCCAAGAACCAGCCCGATTCGATCGTCGTGCTGGCCATGGCCGAACGCGGTGGGCTGCTGAACGTCGCGCGCAACGTCTATATGCACAAGATCGCCATCGGCGCCGAATATGCGCCGGGGACGGTCAATATCGATTGGTCGGCTACCGACAACGTCAAGGCCCTGGCCAAGGCCAAGGGCGTGCCGCTAAGCGAGATCACCGCCATCGTGCTTGATCGCCCGCGCCATGCCGGCCTGATCGAGGAGCTGCGCACCACCGGTGTTGCGGTCAAGCTCATCAGCGACGGCGACATTGCCGGCGTCATTCACGCGGTGAATACCGAAGACACGGGCATCGACATCTATCTCGGCTCCGGCGGCGCCCCCGAGGGCGTGCTGGCAGCCGCAGCCCTGCGCTGCATCGGCGGTCAGATGCAGGGCAAGCTTATCCTCGATACCCTGCCAAAGCGCGAGCGCGCCCGCGCCATGGGCATCGAAGACCCCAACCGAATCTACGACGTGACCGAACTGGCCGCCGGGGACGTCCTCGTCGCCGCCACGGGTGTCACCGACGGCACCCTGCTCGACGGCATCCGCCTGCGCCGCAATTCGGTGGAGACCAGCACCATCGTCATGCGCAGCTGGAGCCAGACCGTCCGCTGGATCAAGGCGCAGCACGCGCGGTAGCCCGCACATCGCTGCTCGCCGCATCCACCCCGCGTCACCCTCGGGCCTGACCCGAGGACCCTTCACGCGCTGAAAGTGGAGCGAAGTAGAGTGCCTTCGGGTCAAGCCCGAGGGTGACGATCGAGTTGTTTGCATGTGCGGATCACTGCCCGCCCTTCCCACCACAGGCCAAATCGCCTACCTCTCACCCCATGCTGGCTGCCCCGCGACCATTCCTCGACGTCTCCCGCTCGGTTACCGGCCGGGCATGGACTGACCGACTGGACGCTATGACCACGCGGACAGCGACGGCGATCTCCCAGCGATCGGGCATTTCCGAAATCCTGGCCCGCATCATCGCCGCCCGCGGCGTTGGCCTCGACGATGCCGAAAAATACCTTGAACCCACCATCCGCGGTCTGATGCCGGACCCCTCGACGCTGACGGCGATGGATGCGCTGGCCGACCGGTTGGCACAGGCAATCGCCGACAATGAGTCAATCGCGCTCTTTGGCGACTACGACGTTGACGGCGCTTGCTCCTGCGCGCTGATGACGCGCTATCTCCGCCATTTCGGCATCGAACCCCAGGTGCATATTCCTGACCGCATCTTCGAGGGCTATGGGCCCAACGTCGCGGCGATGGACAAGCTCATCGATGCCGGTGCGAGGCTCGTCATCACCCTCGATTGCGGCACCACCAGCGACAAGCCGATCGCCCATGCGCGTTCGCGCGGCGCGGATGTGCTGGTGATCGACCACCACCTGTCCGACCATGAACTCCCCGACGCCAACGCGCTGGTCAATCCGAACCGTCCCGACGACATTTCCGGTCTAGGCTATCTCTGCGCTGCCGGCGTCACCTTCATGGTTCTCGTCGCCGTCAACCGGGCGCTGCGACAGCGCGGCGACACCGGCCTGCCCGACCTGCTCAAGCTGCTGGATCTGGTGGCGTTGGCGACCGTCTGCGACGTCGTTCCGCTGGTGGGGCTCAATCGCGCTTTCGTGGTGCGTGGCCTCGAAGTGGCGCGGCGGGGCGACAATCGCGGCATCGCCGCTCTGGCACTGGCGGCGCGCCTCAGCGGCCCGATTAACCCATACCATCTCGGCTTTCTCATCGGCCCTCGCATCAATGCCGGCGGCCGTATCGGCAACGCCGCATTGGGCACCGAGCTACTGACGGTGGACGACGAACATATGGCGCTCGCCATCGCCGCCCGCCTTGACGAGCTCAACAGCGAACGCCAACGCATCGAAGTCGAAGCTGTCGAGGAAGCGGCAGCAGTCGCCGAGCTGGAAATCGGCATGGGCGAGGGGCCGCCGGTGCTTGTCCTGGCGTCGGCCAATTGGCATCCCGGCGTTGCCGGGCTGATCGCCTCGCGCCTGCGCGAGCGCTTCGAACGGCCGACCTTCGCCATCGCTCTCCAGCCCGACGGCACCGGCACCGGCTCGGGTCGGTCCATGCCCGGCGTCGATCTCGGCCGCGCCGTGATTGAAGCCTTGGAAGCCGGGCTTATCATCAAGGGCGGCGGGCATGCCATGGCGGCCGGCGTAACCATCAAGGCGGGACAATTGGGCCCGTTCCGCTCATTCCTGGCCCAAGCGCTATCCGGCGACGTCGCCACCGCCCGTGCTGCCACCGCATTGCCGGTGGATGCGGCGCTGACGGCGCGCGGGGCAACGCTCGACCTGGTCCGCGACCTCGAACGGGCCGGTCCCTACGGCGCCGGCAATCCCGGACCGGTTTTTGCCTTTCCCGCGCATCGGGCGAAGTTCGCTCAGGTGGTGGGCAAGGGCGGCCATGTCAGCTTCGCCCTGACCTCGGAAGACGGCGCCAGGCTCAAGGCCATCGCCTTCCGTGCTGCCAACACCGCGATCGGCGACGCGCTGTTACGCGACGCCGATTCCGCGTTCCATTTTGCCGGCTCGCTCTCCATCGATCACTACCAGGGCCGCGAACAGGTGCAGTTCCGCCTGACCGACCTGGCCAAGCCCAAGGCCTAGCAGAAACTTTCTGCCGCTCCGTTCCGTTGCTGCCTTCACGACAAGATATGGCCCGACGGAGACCAGCCCGACCATGACTGCCCCGACTATCGCCGTGATCGGTTCTGGAATTGCCGGACTTTCAGCCGCCTGGCTGCTCTCCAAAAGCAGCGCCGTGACGGTGTTCGAGAAAAGCGACCGGCTTGGGGGGCATTCCAACACTATCGATGCGCGCATAGGGGACGGCAAGGTCGCGGTCGATACCGGCTTCATCGTCTACAACGAGCAGAACTACCCCAATCTCACGGCCTTCTTCGATCATCTCGGGGTCGCGACTTCGCCCTCGAGCATGAGCTTTGCCGTTTCAATCGCCGAGGGGCGTCGCGAATACTCCGGCAAGCATCTCAACGGCCTTTTCGGCCAGCGCCGCAATATCGTCCGTCCCGAACACTGGCAGCTCGTTGGCGATATCCTGCGCTTTTTCCGCGAGGCGGAACGGCAGGTCGCCACTTGCCCGGATGGCTTCTCGATCGCGCAGTTTCTCGACCGCTTCGGCTATTCCCGCGTTTTCATCGAAGACCACATTCTGCCGATCTCGGCAGCTATCTGGTCCACGCCGTCACGCGGCATGCTGGAGTTTCCGGCCAAGACCTTCATCGAGTTCTTTGCCAACCATTCCCTGCTGCAAGTTGGCAATCGCCCGACCTGGCGCACGGTGCGGGGCGGCTCGCGGGAGTACGTGACGCGCATTGCTGACAAGCACCGTTTCGAGGCTGTCACCGGAGCGACGATCCACACCGTGGTCCGCCACAGCGGCGGCGTCGAAATATTCATGGCCGATGGCAGTCGTCGCCATTTCGACCAGGTGGTGTTCGCCTGTCATGCCGATGAAGCCTTGGCACTGCTCGCCGACCCCAGCGACGCCGAGCGCAATATCCTCGGCGCCTTCCGCTTCACCACCAACCACGCCGTGCTGCATACCGACGCCAGCTTCATGCCGCGCCGCAAGCACCTGTGGTCATCCTGGAACTATCTGCGCGGGGCCGAGGGTCAACACGCCCTCAGCCTCACCTATTGGATGAACCGGCTGCAGCCGCTCGCCACCAACTCGAACATATTCGTCACGCTGAACCCGCATCGTGCCTTCGCGCTGGGCAGTGTGCAATATGAGGTCGATTACCAGCATCCCCTGTTCGACGCGCGCGCCATCGCGGCCCAGCACGACCTCTGGCAGGTGCAGGGAGTCCAGCACACCTGGTTCGCCGGCGCCTGGATGGGCTACGGTTTTCACGAAGACGGCCTGCAATCGGGCCTCGAAGTCGCCGAGCGCATCGGCTCGGTGCAACGGCCATGGCAGGTCACCCAGCCGCGCGCCCGCATCGCGCATAACTGGGACGAAGGGGAGCAGGTCCTGTGGGCGGCGGAATAAACCCGGACACCCTCAGCGCGATCTACGTCGGCGATGTCGTGCACAAGCGCGCGCGGCCCAAGCGTCACGCTCTGCGCTACCGGGTTTTCTCGATGCTCGTCGATCTCGACCAGCTTGAATCACTGGATGAGAAGTTGCGGCTCTTCTCGTTGAATCGACTCAACCTTGTTTCGCTCTTCATCAAAGACTTCGGCCCGCGCGACGGCAGCAGCATCGCCGCCTTCATTCGCCGCAAGGCCGCAGCGGCCGGCGTCGGCGACGTGAAGCGCATCCGCATGCTGGCCTATCCCCGCATCTTCGGCTTCGCCTTCAACCCCATCACCGTCTACTTCTGTGAGGACGCCGCGGGCCAGACGCGCTTCCTCGTCTACGAGGTCAGCAATACCTTTGGTGAGCACCATTTCTACCAGGCGGCGGTTGCTGGCAGCGGCCCAGAAATCAGCCACGACGCCAAGAAAGCGTTCTTCGTTTCGCCCTTTAATACCCTCGATGGCAGCTACCGATTCTCCATCCGCCCGCCGGATGAAGATGTGTTTCTGGGTATCACGCTTTCGACTGGGGAAGGGGGGCTGCTGACAGCATATTTCCAGGGAAACAGGCGTCCGCTGACCGACGCTACGCTCTTGAAACTGCTGCTTGCATATCCATTTATGGCAGCTAAAGTGGTGGGGGGCATACACTTTGAAGCGCTGCTTTTATGGCTCAAGGGTGTGCCGCCGACGCTTAAATTCAGGCGAAAGCTCAAGGGCCGCCGCCAGGCCTAGCGATCAGTTGGATTCTCCAGCCCAATGACTAAGACAGCAGTAGAAAACAGCAATACCGGCGTTACGCCGTGGACTCGTCTTGCGTCGTGGTTCGTCGAACGCGTTGGCGTTGCGATGCTTGGTAAGCCACGTCACGGCGCGCTGACAGTTATTTTTCCCAATGGCCGCACCCGGACCGTCGGCTCGCCATCGACCGGCGAGCATGCGGTGCTGCGGCTCAACAATTTCAAGGTGCTGACCGAGGCCATGCAGCGCGGCACGGTCGGTTTTGCATCCGCCTATATGAATGGCGATGTCGAGGTCGATGACCTGACGGCGCTGTTCCGATTCTTCCTGCAGAACCGCGACATGTTCGAGAACGCCAATCCCGGCTTTTTCCGCAAGGCGGCTGGCGATCTGCACTACCACCTGTCGCGCCGCAACACGCTCGAAGGCTCCAAGAAGAACATCGCCGAGCACTACGACCTCGGCAACGACTTCTACGGCCAGTGGCTTGACCCGTCGATGACTTATTCCTCGGCTGTGTTCACCTCCGGCGATCAAAGCCTCGAGGAAGCGCAGCGCGCCAAGTATCACCGTGTCGCAGATATGGCCGGCATTACCGAGGGTTCCTCGGTGCTCGAAATTGGCTGTGGTTGGGGCGGCTTCGCCGAAACCGTCGCCCGCGATTACAAGGCCAACCTGCGCGGCATCACGCTTTCCGCCGAACAGCTCAAGTTCGGCCAGGAACGGCTGGCGCGGCAAGACCTCGACGGCCTGGCGACGCTGGTTTTCGAGGACTATCGCCACACCGAAGGCCAATTCGACCACATCGGCTCGATCGAAATGATCGAAGCCGTGGGCGAAGACAATTGGCCGAGCTACTTCCAGACCGTGCATGACCGCCTGAAGCCGGGCGGCACGGCAGCCATTCAGGCCATCACCATCAACGAAGCCGATTTCGACGGCTATCGTAGTGGTCCCGACTTCATCCAGCGCTACATCTTCCCGGGCGGCATGCTGCTGACCAAGACGGTGATGAAGGAATTCGGCGACAAGTACGGCCTGGTGCTCGAGAACGTCGAAACCTTCCGCCTTAGCTATGCCAAGACGCTCAAGCTCTGGCGCGACCGTTTCCTCGAACGCTGGCCGATGATTGCGCCGCTGGGATACGACGAGTATTTCCGCCGCAAGTGGGTCTACTACCTCAGCTATTGCGAGGCCGGCTTCACCGAAGGCTCGATCGATGTCGGGATCTATCAGTACCGCAAGCCGGTTTGAGGTTTGCGGGGTCCGCAGCGTTGCTCGGGTACCTACTATCCCACCCACAGTCGTTCCCTCGGACTTGATCCGAGGGTCTCTCGCCGCTTGTGCCGTGTTGGGAGCGGCCTCGGTCAAGCCCGAGGGAACGACGGTGGGCGTGGCGACATGGTACCTCACTCCTTCGGCAGCATCTTCCCCGTGAGCCAGAAGAACACCGGATACGGCAACCACCGTATCGTCTTCATCAGCCACACCATCCGCTTCGGGAAGGCGATCTCGAAGCGGTCTGATTTCGTTAGCCCGTCCACGATCCGCTCAGCGGCGTCCTCGGTTTCCATCAGGAACGGCATCGGGAAGTCGTTCTTGTCGGTCAGTTCGGATTTCACGAAGCCGGGCGCGATCATCCGCACCTTGATATTGCGCGGCGTCAGCTCCGTCCGCATCGTTTCGAGCAGATTGATCAGCCCCGCCTTGGTCGACGAATAGGCAGCCGAGCGCGGCAGCCCGAAATAGCCCGCCACCGAGGCGATAACAGCGAAATGCCCGCCGCCCTGCCTGTCGAACTGATCAAGCACCGGATTGGCGAGGCGGATGACGCCGAGATAGTTGGTGTCCACGACCTTGGCGAACTTGTCGAAGGCGTAGTCGCCCACTTTCATCGGCTGCCACGCCGCCGCTCCGAAGATGAAGAGGTCAATGCGCCCCAGCTCATCCGCGATAGTCGCGACGGTACGCACGATCGCCTCGTCATCGGTGACGTCGAGGGGGTAGGGGCGGATCGCGGGACTGGCTTGCGCGACCTCGGCCAGCTTTTCCGCCCGTCGACCCGAAATGGCGACGATCCAGCCACGCCGGGCGAGGAGTTTCGCCACCGCCGCACCGATGCCCGAGCCGCCGCCGATGATCCAGGCAATACCAGGTTGCGTCGTCATGGCGGGTCCACCTATCCGGAACGATGATGGCTAACCCATACATCGCCGATCCGGGGCGTGTCTGCTTTTCCGTGCAATGCAAACATGACTTGACCCATCATGTTATGGGCCGTTAGTTACGCGGGATTTCCGTTGCTGCGAGAGCCGACATGATCCTCAAGACCCTGCGCCCCGTTTCTGTCGTCGCCCTGATGCTGGCGGCGCCGACCCTGGCTTCGGCCGAGCCGTGGTCTTTCACCGATAGCTCGGGCAAGACGGTGGCTCTCGACGAAATTCCGACTCGGATCATCGCCCACCAGGACGCAGCGGCGGGCCTGATCCCGCTTGGCATCCGCCCGGTCGGCATTTATGCCGATAGCCCGGTTGCCGATGCCAAGGCTTTGCAGGGGCTCGACCTTTCCGGCATCGAAATCATCGGGCAGGCCTGGGGTGAGGTCGATATCGAAAAGGCGGCCGCCCTCGAGCCTGACCTCATCATCGCCGAGTACTGGCCCGTATCCAAGGAATGGAGCGGGGGCAACGACCTGACAGGCCCGCAGAGCCCGTTCGCCTCGCTGGCAGAGATCACCGGCGTCACCGTTGGCGAGTCGATCATCGGCATCGTGCAAGACTACGAAGAGCTGGCCGCCAGCCTTGGCGCTGCGCCCAGCGAGGCCGCCACATCAGACAAGGCCAAGTTCGAGGCCGCCCGCGACGCCTTCATCGCCGCCAATGAGGCCAAACCCAACCTGACCGCTCTGGCCGTGTGGGCCGGCGCCGATGCGCTTTACGTCGCCACCCCGGTCGGCAGCTCCGAATTGACGGACTTCCGCAATTGGGGGCTCGACGTCATCACTCCCGACAATATCGACGAGCACGGCTACTTTGAGAACCTGAGCTGGGAAAACGCCGACAAGTACCAGACAGACCTGATCCTGGTCGACAACCGCTCGGCCGCCACCATGGAAACCGCGCTGGCCCAGCCCACCTGGACCACGATGAAGGCCGCTGCCGCCGGCGCCGTCACCGATTGGCCGGCCTACTGGCTGCGCAACTACGGTGCCTACGCCGCCGAACTCGACAAGCTTACCGCGGCCATCAACGCCGCAGATGAAAACCTGACCGACTGACGGGCTCGCGCCCACGGAGGATATGATGCATCAGCTTCGTAAGGCCGTCTTGATCGCCACCATCGTGGCCGCACCGGTTACGGCGCAGGCCGAGCCGTGGAGCTATGTCGATGGGGCAGGCGAGACCATCACGCTCGAAGCGGTTCCCACCCGCATCATCGCCACCGAGGACGCCGCTGCGGCGCTGATCCCCTTGGGTATCAGGCCTGTGGGCATCATTGCAAACAGCTTGCCTGAAGACTCCAAGGCCCTGCAGGGGCTCGATCTGAGCGGCATCGAAATGGTTGGCGTCGCCCACAATGAGATCGACATCGAGAAGGCCGCTGTTCTCCAGCCGGATTTGGTCATTGCCGAATATTGGCCGCTCGACCATGAATGGGGCGGCGGCGTTGCGGTAACGGGCCCAGGTAGTCCCCTCCGCGACCTTGCGCCGGTCACTGGGCCGGCCCAGCTCGACAGCGTTGTTGGGCTGATCGAGGAATACGAAGCGCTGGCCGAGAGCCTCGGTGCCGACCTGTCGGCTCCAGAGATAGCCGAGGCCAAAACCAGGTTCGAACAGGCCCGTGATGCATTCTCGGCCGCGGCAAAGGCTAAGCCAAACATGACCGCCCTGGCCATCTGGGCTGGCGATGACGGCCTTTGGGTCGCCGCACCCGAAGGCGCGGCAGAGCTGATGGACTTGAAGAATTGGGGCCTGGGCTTCCTCAAGACCGACCTCAACCCCGATAGCGGCTATTGGGAAACCGTGAGCTGGGAGAACTCTGACAAGTACCAGCCGGACATCATCCTGATCGACAACCGCGTCGCCACCAACCGGGCCGATGCCGAGGCCAAGCCAACCTGGACCGCCATCAAGGCAGCCGAGGCCGGCGCCATCGGCGAATGGCCGGCCTATTGGCTGCGCAACTATGACGCCTATGCCGGCGAACTGGAAAAGCTGACGGCCGTCGTCGAGGCTGCCGATGAGAATCTGACTGATTGACGATGACCGCCACGACCACGGCCGTTCACTACCGCAAGGGGGCCGCGCTGGCGCTCGGCCTGCTTGCGCTCGTCGTGATCGTACTGGCGGTGGCCTTCTTCTCCATCACGCAGGGCGCGCGGCCCATCACGCTCGATACGGTCTGGACCGCGCTGACCGCCTATGACGAAACATCGACCGACCACCGCATCATCTGGGATCTGCGCCTGCCGCGCACGGTGATTGGTCTTGCCGTCGGCGCCGCGCTCGGACTTTCCGGTGCGGTACTGCAGGGCGCGACCCGCAATCCGCTGGCCGATCCTTCCATTCTAGGCATCAACGCAGGCGCATCGCTCTTCGTCGTGCTCGGCGTCGCGGTGCTCGGCATCAGCCAGTTGAGCCTTTACGTCTGGCTCGCCTTTATCGGCGCCGGCATTGCCATGCTCATTGTCTATGCCGTCGCGTCGCTCGGTCGCGAGGGCGCGTCGCCGATCAAACTTGCACTCGCCGGCGCTGCCATGACCGCCGCCTTGCAGTCAGTCGTCAACGCCATCCTCCTCACCAGTCCGCGCACCCTCGATGAGGTCCGCTTCTGGCAGGTCGGCTCACTGGCGGGCCGGGGCATGGAGATATTCGTGCAGGTCGCCCCATTCCTCGCCATCGGCATGGTGCTCGCGCTGTTCAGCGGCAGGCTGCTTGATGGCCTCTCCATGGGGGAAGACGTGGCTCGTTCCCTGGGGCAGAACGTCGGCCGCTCACGCGCCATTGCCGGTCTCGCCGCCGTTATTCTGGCCGGTGCATCGACGGCCGCAGCCGGCCCAATCGCCTTTGTCGGCTTGACGGTGCCGCATGTTGCCCGTGCCATCACCGGTCCCAACTATCGCTGGATATTGCCCTATTCCATGCTGATGGCGCCGATCCTGCTGCTGGGCGCCGATGTCATCGGGCGCATCATCGCACCGCCCGGCGAGGTGCAGGTGGGCATCGTCACCGCATTCCTCGGCGCGCCATTTTTCATCATGCTGGTTCGCCGCCGCAAGCTGGCGACGCTCTGATGGCCAGCCTCGACGCAGCGCAGGACGTGCGGCGCATCCGCGACCGTCTGGCGAGCCGCCGCCTCGGCGTGACCACCGCTCTGCTCGTGGTGTTGGCGCTCACATTCGCGCTTGCCATGTATCTCGGCGATTTTCCTGTCGCCCCGGCCGATATTGTTCGCTCGCTGCTGTCTCCCTTCACCAGGGAGGTCAACAAGGGCGTGGACTTCATCGTCCTCAACGTCCGCCTGCCGCGCGCCACACTGGCCGTTCTGACCGGAATGGCCTTCGGTCTTTCCGGAATCATTTTCCAAACGATCCTGCGTAACCCATTGGCGAGCCCGGATATTATCGGCATCGCCCACGGTGCCAGCGCCGCCGCGGTCGTCTGCATCATCCTGCTGGGTCTCTCCGGTTTCGCCGTATCGGTGGGTTCGCTCGCCGGCGCGATCCTCACTGCGCTGGTCATCTACGCGCTCGCCTGGCGCGGGACCGTAACGGCCTATCGCGTGGTGCTGATCGGCATCGGCATGGCCGCGATGCTATCGGCCGTCGTATCCTACCTCTTCACCCGCGCACGCCTGTTCGAGGTCCAGCAGGCCATGGCGTGGCTTGTGGGTAGCCTCAACGCCGCCAGCGCTGCCGATATCCTGCCGCTGGCTATCGCCTTGGCGATCCTGCTGCCGCCCACCATCCTGCTCGTCCGCGGGCTCGATGCTTTGCAGCTGGGCGATGACACCGCGAAGGCACTCGGCGCCCGCCTCGAAATCGTGCGGCTCGGCTTGATCCTGGTCGGCGTCGGCTACACCGCCTTTGCCACCGCCGCCGTCGGCCCGGTCACCTTTGTCGCCTTCGTCGCCGGCCCCATTGCCCGGAGCCTGCTCGCGGGCAGCGGGAAGGGCTTTTTGCAGGCAGCGCTGGTCGGCGCGCTGGTCATGCTGGGCTCCGATCTGGTAGCCCAGCACGCGTTACCCGAGATCCAGATGCCCGTTGGTGTCGTCACCGGCTTGTTCGGGGCCTTGTTCCTGCTCTGGCTGCTTGTGGTATCCAACCGGGCAGGGCGGGTGAATTAGGAATGTCCCATGAGCGTTGACCACCAGCTTCTCGCCGCCGGAATGGACTTAGGCTATGGCGACCGCCAGGTCGTCGCCGATCTCAACCTGGCCATCCCGCCGGGCAAGCTGACCGTCATCGTGGGCGCCAATGCCTGTGGCAAGTCTACTGTGCTGCGTGGCCTCGCCCGCCTGCTCGCGCCGACGCGAGGCGCTGTCTATCTCGATGGCAAGCCCATCCACCAGATGTCGACCAGGGAGGTCGCCACCATCCTCGGCGTGCTCCCACAGTCGCCGATCGCCCCCGATGCCATTGTCGTTGCCGATCTCGTCGGTCGCGGTCGCTATCCGCACCAGGGCTGGTTCCGCCGCTGGACGCCCGAGGATGATGCCGCGGTGGCAGAGGCCCTAACCGCCACTGATACTCTCGATATCGCCGATCGGCCCGTCGACGAGCTCTCCGGCGGCCAGCGCCAGCGTGTGTGGATCGCCATGGCCCTGGCACAGCAAACCGACGTGTTACTGCTCGATGAGCCGACCACGTTCCTCGACATCAACCATCAGGTCGAAGTTCTGGATCTCCTGACCGATCTCGTCAAAAACAACGGCCGCACCGTCGTCGTCGTTCTCCACGACCTCAATCTCGCCTGCCGCTACGCCGACCACATCGTGGCGATGAAGGCGGGGAAACTGGTAGCCGAGGGGCGGCCAGCCGAGGTCATGACCGAGGCAGTGGTCGCCAACGTGTTTGGCATGGCATCACGCGTGGTGATCGATCCGGTGTCCGACACACCAATGATCGTGCCGATCGGACGGCATCATCTGGTTGCGGCGACGGCGGACGTCAGGCCGCTATAGGCTTGACCTCGTCGGTGATGGAGAGGGGCGGTTCGCCAAACTGGGTTCGAAGTCCATGAATTTGCACCAGCTCAACATGCCAGGTCCAGATTCCGCCCACAGCCAACACGGGGATGAGTGTCCACCACGGCCAGCGCAAACCTCCGCAGACGATCGCCGCCAGCAAAATCATCCTGTGCCCCCACGGGAGGGACCGTAGCAGCGCGAGCCGTCGAATGCGAGAGGAAGAGTTCCTGGTACGCCCACGGGGAATCGAACCCCGCTCTGCACCGTGAGAGGGTGCCGTCCTAACCGATAGACGATGGGCGCGGACCTAGGAACGTCTGGCTTAGTCTAAGACATTCCCTGCGAGGAAGGAATGGTACGCCCTAGGGGAATCGAACCCCTCTCTGCACCGTGAAAGGGTGCCGTCCTAACCGATAGACGAAGGGCGCTTAAGCGCTGGTGGTCGTATAGTTGGGTGATTTCGGATGCGCAACCCCTTGTGCGCTCAAACCCGATTTTTTTAACAGCCCGAGAATGTCACCGGCCGATTGTAACCGCGCGGCCGATCGCGCACGTCCACATGGATGAACTGCCTTCCCGGATAGCAGCCCAGCCCGCCTACGCTGCCGGTGCGCATGGCAAAGGCGATGAGCTGCTGCTTGTCGATGCCGGGAATGTAGAAATCTGCCGCCATGCACTTGGTATGATAGGAGCTGTCGGCACCGCCGGCAGCCGAATTGTGCTGGCCGTCGCGATAGCCCGAGCTCATCACCACCTTGCGCCCGAAATGGCCCTCGAATTCCCAGATGAGGAAGCGCAGCTTGGGCGACAGGCACAGCGCATTGACCTCGCTGCTCGATACGAACGTGCCCCAATCGCTACGCTTGCCCGAGTATCCGGCTCCACTCGAGCTGGCAAACATCGCCATCGGTACACAAGCCACCAGCGTCAGAACGCAGACGACAACGGCGGCGATGGAGCGAAGAGTGGTGTTCATGGCGACTTCCGAGAGGCGACATGTTGCGCTTTGGCAACAGGCAATGGCTCGTTCTGTGAAGTCGCTAAAATACGATCGGTTTCGCTAACCGCCGCCTAAGCGTCACGGTTAGCGAAACGTTAGTGGTGGTCACGCCAAGGGTAACTGTGCGCTACCACTTTCCGGTGTTCGGCATCGACGCCCACGGCTCTTGCTGGGGCAGGGTGCCCTCCTGGATCAACTCGACCGAGATGCCGTCCGGCGAGCGGACAAAGGCCATATGCCCGTCCCGGGGCGGTCGGTTGATGACCACGCCCATGTCGCTAAGGTGTTGGCACAGCGCGTAAATGTCCTTCACCCGATAGGCCAGGTGCCCGAAATTGCGCCCGCCGGTATATTCCTCCGGGTCCCAGTTATAGGTCAGCTCGACCTCGCCGCCGACGTCGCCGGGCGCGCGCAGGAAGATCAGGGTATAGCGGCCCTTCTCGTTCTCCGAACGGCGCACTTCCTCCAGCCCCAGCCCTTCGCAATAGAAGCGCAGGCTCTCGTCGACATTGGTCACACGGACCATGGTGTGCAGGTACTGCATTGGGCATTCTCCTTGATCGGTATCGATTGCAAGTGGCGTACCAAGCCCGGCCCGGCATCGCAACCGGGCGCCCGGCCAACTAATTCCTAAGAGATGCTTAACAACGCCCGTTGAATCGGACACACTAGGCCCGTCTTGTGGAGTACCTCGCGCAAGCGAGGCGAGTGCGAAGGGCTTGTGAACTATGGGGGCCAAGTTCAGTGGCGATGGCGAGGAGCCAACGGACCAGCCAGGTCAGGCTGCGAGCGCCGAGTCGCCGCATCCAGCCAGCGAGTCCGGGCTTGATACCATCGAGATCGCAGGCGCCATAAAGTGGTTCGACGCCGGCAAGGGCTTCGGCTTCATAGTGCCCGACAACGGCATGCCCGACGTTCTGCTCCACGTAACCTGCCTGCGCCGCGATGGCTACCAGACCGCCTATGAAGGCGCGCGCATCGTCGTCGAGGCGCTCAACCGGCCAGGCGGCCTTCAGGCGTTCCGCATTGTTTCCATGGACGAGTCGACCGCGCGCCACCCGGCGCAGATGCCGGCCCCACGCACCCACGTCGTGGTTGAGCCGACCTCCGGCATGGTGCGGCTTGAGGTGAAGTGGTTCAACCGCATTCGCGGCTTCGGCTTCCTATCGGCCGGCGAGGGTACGCCGGACATATTTGTGCATATGGAAACCCTGCGCCGTTTCGGCATTACCGAACTGCGGCCCGGACAGTTCGTGCTGGTTCGTTACGGCAATGGCCCCAAGGGCCTTATGGTCGCCGAAATCCGGCCTGAGGGTTGGGGCGACGCACCCTCTTCGCACTAGGATCACCGCATGATCATTTCAGCTCAAGGCTTCGCTCCGGCGCTGCGCCGCGCCGGCGCAATCTTTGCCATTGCCGCCATAGCCTTGCCCGTCGCGGCCTTTGCGGACGAAGCAAAGCTGGTTCTGCATTCAGCCACGGGCGACTACGACTTCAATGTGGAAGTCGTCGACACTCCTGAAAGCCGCGCCCAGGGCCTGATGTTTCGGACCGAGCTGGCCGACGATGCCGGCATGCTGTTCGATTTCAAGGAAGAGCGCCCGGTTTCGTTCTGGATGCGCAACACCTTCATCCCGCTCGACATGATCTTTGTCGGCGCTGACGGCGTAATCAAGAATATCCATGTCAACGCACGCCCGCAGGATCCCACCTCGATCCCATCGGATGGAGCGGTGCAGTTCGTGCTGGAAATCCCGGGTGGCCGATCGGCGGAGATCGGCTTGAAGGCCGGCGACACGATGGAACACGACCGCGTGGTGGCCACGCCGGCAAACTAGAGCCGGTGAATGACCATGCAGTCGATGACGGCCCACAGATGCAGGCTGGCGCCGGTCACGACGAACACGTGCCATAGCGCGTTCTGGAACTTGAGCTTTTCCCAGAGATGGAAAATGATCCCTAGGGAATAGGTCACCCCGCCGGCCAGCAGCAGCCACATGGTGGTCGCCGGCAACGTTTGCGCCAGCGACTGGAACACAAAGATCCCGCTCCAGCCGATAGCGAGGTAGAGCACGATGGCTAAGCGGCCGAAGCGCTCCGGCACGATCAGCTTGAGCCCGACACCGATCAGCGATGCGCCCCAGACGAAAGTCGTCATCAGGATGCCGGTCGTGGTACCGCCGATAACGGCCAGGAACGGAGTATAGGAACCGGCGATGAAGAGGAATATTGCGGCCTGATCGAAGCGCGCCAACAGACGTTTGATCGGCGACACCGGCCAGAGATTGTAGGCCAGCGACACGCCAAGCACGGCGACGAGCGAGCCGATATAGACCGCAAGGGCAGGGACCGCCTCGGGCGCGGTCTCGATGATGGCGAAGGCCAGCAGAACCGACCCGGCGGCGATCGCCACGATCAGCCCCAGAACGTGGACGATGCCGTCGGCGACCAATTCGGCGAGGGTGTATGGCCGCTGTTCGCGACTCCACCACGAGTAATTTGCCGGGCGCTTCTGCACGATCATCCTCCGTCTTGGTCTCGACCTTGGCGCAAGGAAGTGACCAGAATATTGCAGTAGCAGGGCCGTCGCGCGGCATCGTAAAGCCCCTGCCAACACATCTGGTGAACAAGTCCTTGTTGCGCAAGGGCAATACTTGACGAGTAACTCTGCCGTTACATAAGCAATGAGCGAACCACTCGGATTTGCCCATGCCGCCCGTTTCGACCCTCGTTGCCCTTGCCGATCCAACCCGCTGCCGCATCATCGAAATTCTGCGCGACGGGGCGCAGCCGGTACACGTGCTGGCTGCCGGGTTCGATATCAGCCGTCCGGCCATTTCCAGGCACCTGCGTGTGCTGAAGCGGGCACGGTTGATCAGCGAGAAGAAGGCCGGGCGCGAGAACGTCTATCGCCTGCATGCCGATCGCCTGCTGCCGGTGCAGCGCTGGATCGACGATCTGCAGCTCGCAGCAAAGCCCAACGCCGGGCCAAAATCCAAGTCTGCCGCGAAAGCCAAGCCCGCAACTATGGTGCAGGAGGCAGCGCTACTGCCAGTCATGCCGCTGATCCAGCCTGTAGCCAAGCCCCGCAAGCCCGAGGCGCCGCCGCCACAGATGGGCTTCGATTTCTGAGACGCCGCTGGCACTTTCTCGCCGGCTATGCTGAAGTCCCTGGACGAGGAGTGCGATGATGGATGTGACGACGTTGGTGATCTTTGCCGGGGCGCTGTTCATCGCCGCCGGTTCTCCCGGCCCCAGCATCGCTGCGCTGGTTGCCCGTGTGCTTACACGTGGCCCACGCGACGTGCTGCCATTCCTGGCTGCCATGTGGATCGGGGAGGGCATTTGGCTCACCTGCGCCGTGGCCGGCCTGGCCGCCATTGCCGAAACCTTCCATTGGGCCTTCGTTGCCATCAAATGGCTCGGCGTCTGCTATCTGCTCTACCTGGCCTGGAAGATGTGGACAGCACCTGCTGCCGAGGCCGAGGGCCTGCCTGAAGCCCGCTCGCCCTGGCGCATGTTTTTCGCAGGCATGACCATCACCCTGGGCAATCCCAAGATCATGGTGTTCTACATGGCGCTGCTGCCGTCGATCATCGACATGACTGCGGTGACCCCGATGGTCTGGGCGGAACTGGTCGCAACCATGTTCGTGGTTCTCGTGGCCATCGACCTGGCCTGGGTCCTGCTCGCGGCCAAGGCCCGAGGCTTTCTCAAAAGCCGCCGGGCCGTACAGATCGCCAACCGCGCCAGCGCCGGCACCATGGCCGGGGCGGCGGTGTTGATCGCGACGCGATAGCCGCCCTAAAGTGCGGTGACATAATCCTTGAGCGTGACCTTGCCCCGCCGTGGGGCGTCCGGCAGTTCAGGGCCGTCATCGATCGTCGCCGTCATCCGCGCGTAGGAGCGCGCCGCCGCCGGCGAGAAGCCGACTTGGCGGAAACTCTCTTCCACTCGTCGCGCGGCGTAGTCTGCACCGCCACGGGCTTTCCAACCGATGTTGGGAATGCCCCGGCGACATCCGTGAACGTGTATCGCTCCGGGCCCTGAACATACTGGATGCCGACATCGTCGACCGGACCCATCAGGCGCCGGGCCGCGGCCGCGCCGAGGTCGGACGGCGCCACCATGGGTATCTCCAAGTCGTCTGGAAAGGCTGTGGGTAGCCAGCCTTCCTTGGCGGGTTCTAACAGCATATTCAGGTTGGTGAAGTAGTAAGCCGCACGGTTGATTGCAGTGGGAATGCCGCTGGCCTCGACGAGCCGCTCCAGCTTATACAGCACCGAAAGATCGCCGATGCCATCGCCTTCCTGTGCGCCATAGGTGGAGGCCAGCACCACCTTTTCGAGGCCCGATCCGTCCAAGGCGTCCGCTATGCTGCGCGCCGTCTTGAGTTCGGCGCTGTTCGTGTCGTGCCGGGGTCCGCGGGCGGGTTCAGCAGAAGGCGCGCCGTCCCCTCTGAAACACGGCTCGAAGCCCGGCGGTATCGAGAACGTCGACGACCACCGGCTCCACGTTTGCGCTTGCCAATGCCTTGGCCTTCTCCTCGCTATGCGCGACGGCGATGACTGTCTCGCCGGAGTTTTTCAGCGCCTCGACAACGCTAGAACCTACATTTCCGGTTGCGCCCAGAACAACTTACATGACCACACCTCATCAATGCCTCGCGGAGTTAACAGCGGGCCGGCCAGCGGTTCCGTTGGCCGGAAGGTAGGGTCAGGGATCCTTGCATTTCCTTTGGACGACGGACCACGCCCCGGCCGAGGTGTCGGCAAGGCAGCGTCGGCGATCCCTGGCAGTCTCGCCCCACAGCAACTGGCTGAGATCGTCGGCCACCTGCGTGCGGTCGAACACATAGCTGTGCCCCAGCGACGATCCATAGGCCACGCCTTCTTCTTCCACTGCGCTGGCATCTATGGTGTGCAGGTTCGGCATGACGATTGATCCATTGCCGCCCGTTCCTGCCATCCGTTCGTTGAAGACGTTGAGGAAGCGGCCGTTATAGAGCACCTGGCCGGTCCGCAAAGGAATGTCGTATTGGGAGACGTAGAGGGTCGAATGCCAGATATGGGCGCCGACCGCGGGAAACTGCTGCGTGAAACGACCCGCCGGGACGGCCGGCGCGGCGAAAACGCCCAGGCCGACGAGATCGTCCTCGGGCCCAACCCCCAGATCAGCACCCTCCGCACAAGCGCCAAACATGGACAGGCCCAATGCATTCCCGGCGCTGTGCATGATCAGGGACACGTTCGAAGCGCCGAATGTGTTTGAAATAGCCATCATGACGGGCCTGAAACTCGCGCAGGCCAGATCGGCGGCCAGGATATCGCTTGGAAACGCGAAAGCGTTGGCGGCGGACGACCAGCTCAGGACGATCGGCACGCCCGGAAATCTGGAGCGCTCGGCGGTAACGGCCGCTCGTCGAATGGCGTCATAAAACGTGGTGTTGAAGCCATGAACAAAGACCATAGCCCGATCGGTCTGGTCGGCGACCTGATCGTGAGCCCGTGCGATGAAGCCGGTAACGTCGTCCTCGCTAAGCATCAGGCGAACGGGGTACTTCTGCCATTCGGTCTGGGCAAGCAGCTCGGCGCGTGCGGGGTCGTTCTCCGCTACCCAATTGCCGCCACCGGCGCCATAGGTGTCGAAGATCTCCTGCAGAATGCGTTCGCTCTCGACAGCCGGAATTGGGATCGCGACATGCGCAATCCCAAAGCGCAGCTTGCCATCCGGGGAGGGGGCGTTGGCAAAGTCGATGTCGGGGCCGTTTTCGATGATCTCCCGATCGGTGACGAAGAGCACCGGCACCGGAGAGCAAGTGATTTTGATGCAGGTTTCCAGCGCTATGGCTATTGAGCGCTGTTCCAGATGCGGATTGTCCGCCGACGCGGTCATGGCAGCGTTGTAAGCCACCAGCGGAGCATCGAAATTGCTGCGCGATTCCACTTCTGCAAGCGACATCAGCGCATCTGCCACACCGCTATCGGCGGACTTGCGCAGGAGGGCAAGGCCTTGCTCGTTTGCCGCCGGATTGCCCTCCAGGCCGAGCAGATAATCGCCTAGCCGAAGCTGCGACAGCGGACGATTGTCCAGGTCGAGCTGGTAGTAGCTGAGCGCCTCGCTGACCATGTCGTCGGTCACCTCGGGCTGCTGCAAAAGATAGTCGCCGGCAGCCGCCGCCGCGAAGGGGTCTTCGGTGGACTTTTGGCGGAGCTGGCCAAAAAGATCATCCACTCGAAAGAAGCCTTCCGCCTCTTGCGACAGGTTCAGCGCCTTGATCGTGGCAAAGGTGTTGCCGGCTTCCGCCGCCTCGCCCAGAAGCGCGAGACCCCTCTGGCGATCGCCTTCGCCCTCTGAGGTCAGGAGCAGGTCAGACAGTCCCAGTTTCGACAGGACATCGCCGCGATCGATACCTGCCTGCCAGATTTGCTCGGCCTGGGCCTCGTTTGGTTCTCCGGCCACGCCAAACCGCGCCACTTCGGCCGAAAGCCGAAGGACCTCGATTTGAGCCGTGGGCTCGAGCGTATCGAAACGCGGATTCTCGACCAGGGACTCGAGGTTCGAGCGCGCCGCGCTCAGGTCGGGAGTAACGAAGTCGCCCTTGATGAAGCCGGTGGCCACAAGCCTTTGCGCCAGCGGATCGTTCTGATTGGCAAATTCAAGATTCCGGGCAAAGTCCGCTTGATGCTGTTCAATGGTCCAGTTGGAGGAGTCGGTCGGCAATCCCAGCAGGTACTCGGCGGCAATCACACCGGAATTGGCGAGTTCGACAAGGGTGATCTCTCCCTGAACGGCTTCCTCGGCATTGAACGAGAAGCGCTGCATCGCGCCCTCGGTCAGGAGCTGGAGTGTCGCGGGATCAAGGTCCTCTTCGACCGGAAGCGCAAAAGTCAGCGGCTGATCGCCAAGCTGGCGTATCCGGAACGGAACATCATTCGTCCCAAGGGCATTCAGCCCGGAATAGCCCTGTAGCAGATCGGCGGGCATTGCAGTCATCGCTGGCTGTGCTTGCGAAGAACTCGCAGTCAGGATGTACAACGCAAACGCTGTGAACCAGATACGCATATCCGCCCCGATCACGACTGGCCGATACTTGCCCAAATCCAGCGTCCTGACCAGAAGGTAGAATCGCGTGGCGGCGTGTGATCAGCCACTTCGTGTCCACGGGAAGGCCGTAATGCGAAGGGTTTGCGTACCGCAGGGGACGAGGTCCACGGTTTCGCTCGGTCCTACGCTTTCGACCGCCCCGATCGGCACGGTGTCGGCCAGACGATCCTCGGCGGTCAGCCCCCAGCCGGGAACGCGTCGGGCAGCGGTCGTCAGGCGCAGTGGCGTGGTCTCGGGCAGCCACGGATTGGCCGGCATGGGCCGCCGCTGTGTGGCTGCGGTGATCGCGCTCGCCGACGCGCCTTGCTCCAGCGCGTAGTTCCATGAGCTGGCGGGAAGAAGCTCGAACTCGTCGAAGCCATCCGGATTGGCGGTAACGATCTCGGCCGTTTCCTCGATGCGCAGCGAAAAAGCCAGCGGCCCCCGCCAGACGGTCTTTGCTTCGGTCGCGCCAGTCGTGACCGAAACGTCGGCGGGGAATTCCGCGACCACCACGTCGCCGGTCTGCCACTGCCGGGCGATGCGCAGGAAAGCGCCGGCGGCGACGCCATCCACGGGCGCGCCATTAACCTGTACGACGGGCGCCGCGCACCAACCCGGAATGCGGACGAGTAGCGGGAACTCGAGCGGCGTCGAGGCGGTCACGCGGAAGCGGATGGTGTCTTCGAATGGATAGTCGGTCTCAGCGAGGATAGTGACGGTCGCATCTCCGATGCTGGCGGTCACCGCGGTCGGACCATGGGCGACGGCCGCGAGGCCGCCATCGCTGGTGGCCATCCAGGCATACTGCACATATTTGGGCCAGCCCATGTGCAGGTTGTAGCAGCAGCAGTGGAAGCCGGCATGCGGGCTTAGCAGCAGGTCGTCGCCGTGGTCGTCGACAAATGGCAGCACGCCTTTGCGGTTGCGGCGCGCCACCGGCATGTTGGGCAGCGAATAGTATTGATGTTGGCGGAAATCCTTGGTGGTGGCCCCGGCCAGGAGGTTGAAGGCGATGCGCTCCTGCTCGTCGCCGATGTCAGGGTCGGCCAGCGCCTTGAGCGCCATTGCATTGCTCAAGATCTGCTCGACCATCGAGCACAGTTCCACGCCCTGATTGTCAGCGTGACCCGCAAGGCCCTCGGTGCCACTCCACATGCCAAAGGCCAGGCCGTGACGCGCACGGAGGTTGCGCCAGCCGGTCCCGAAGATGGTGCGATCGCTCTCCGCGCCGCTGCGTTGGTACAACACGACCGGATACTTCATTGCCTGCGAAACGTTGACGGCGTGGACGCTGCGATAGTCGCCCTCTGGCACCTCCAGATCGGCGAAGAACTCGTTCCAGCGGTTTGCCTGTTCCCTCAGCGTGTCGGCCACGTCGAGCAGGAAGGTCTCCTGCGTGCGGTTATAGAGCCAGAACAGCGTATCGATCTGGTCGGCGGCGCGAGCCCGGGCCCAGTCGCGCAGAGGCTGGTTGGCTAGATTGTCGCCCAGATAGCGGGAATAGCGAAGCAGGGCGGGGATGATGCGGGGATCGCCGGTCGCCTCGCAATAGTCGCGCAGCGCCCAGGTGACGACCATGCGCGGCCACCAGTCCGGATTGGACAGCGGACCGATCTGGCCGTTCTGCTGCTGACCGGCAAGGATGGCCTCGACCCAGCTTTGCGCCTTCGCCAGGAGGGCGGGGTCGTCGTGCAGTAAGGCCAGGCTGACGAGACCGCGGAAGTAATAGGGGCCCTTCTCCCAGTTCTCGCCATCGCCGCCGCGCCAGGCGCTATCGGGCCCAAGTTCGGGGATCACCTCTTCTGCATGCCCGGTCATGCCTTCGGCCTGCAGCCGCAACTGATTAGCCAGCCAGCCGGAAGCGCGCACTTTCCCGAGATCGAGCGGGATGAGTGGCGTGGCATGAAGGGGCAGCCGATTGGCTGTGGCCTCAGGAATGGGCTGGCTCATGATGGGTCTCGGTTGTCGGGAAGGGGGCGGCTAGCGCAGCCGCTCGCCGCTCTTGGTGAACAGGCGAAGATTGGCTGGGGCGCAGGACAGCCAGACCGTTTCCCCGGCTTCGAGATCGGGGCCGCTGCGCTGCTCTACCACCAGCGTTTCCTCGCCCGGGGTGACGCAATAGAGGAAGCGCGTATTGCCCAGATACTCGGAGAAATCGACCCGCGCTTCGATGCTGTCGGGGCGTTGTGGACCCGGCTCCAGATGTTCGGGACGAATGCCGAGCTGAGCCGCGGACCCCGCCTGTGCCGCCTCCAGCGGCGCGGGCAAGGGCAGGGCGGCGCCGGCCGCGCTGACGGTAGAGGCATCGACGAAGCTCGCTTTGAGGAAGTTCATGCGCGGTGACCCGATAAAGCCGGCCACGAACACATTGTTGGGATCTTCGTAGACCATGCGCGGCGAGCCGACCTGTTCGATACGGCCGTCGCGCAGCACCACGATCTTGTCGGCCAGCGTCATCGCTTCGATCTGGTCGTGGGTGACGTAGACCATGGTATTGCCCAGCTCGCGATGCAGTCGCGCCAGCTCGATGCGCATCGAAACCCGCAATTCGGCGTCGAGGTTGGACAAGGGCTCGTCGAACAGGAAAGCCAGCGGCTTGCGCACAATGGCGCGGCCGATGGCGACGCGCTGCCGCTGTCCGCCCGAGAGCTGTCCCGGCCGCCGCTCAAGCAGATGGGTGATCTTGAGGATATCCGCTGCTGCCGTGACGCGCCGATCCAGTTCGGTGGTCGGCGTATGGGCGATCTTCAGCCCGAAGGCTAGGTTTTCGCGCACGCTCATATGCGGATAGAGCGCGTAGGACTGGAACACCATGGCGATGCCGCGCTTGGCGGGATCGGCATCGGTAACATCGCGGCCACCAATCAGGATATCGCCGTCGGTCACCTCCTCAAGACCCGCGATCATCCGCAGCAGGGTAGACTTGCCGCAGCCCGAGGGCCCGACGAAGACCACGAACTCGCCGCCATTGATGGTGAGGTCGAGGCCATGGATGACATCGACGGTGCCGAAGCTCTTGCGCACACTGCGCAGCTCGATATCGGCCTTGGCCGTGGGTTCGATGAGACTCATGATTGTGCCCTCACCCAGACCAGCATCTCGCCCGGGCCGCGATTGTCCCACAGGTGGTAGGGGACGAACCGAGCGGTGGCAGTGCGTTGCATCGGAATGTCGGCGCGATAGAGCTGGCCGTTCCAGCCGCTGGTGTCCTCGCGCAGGGCCGGGATGGAAACGCTGATGGCGCCGTGGAGGTCGCGGATGGGCGCCGTAGAGGTCTCGCCGAGCTTGCGACCGATGGTGATGGCGTTGAGCTGGTTGCCGTTATCGGCTTCTTCGAGGCAGTAGATCAGCGGGCCACGGGAGAGGGCGATCCGGCCGATATCCTGGCGCACTTTGGGGTTGGCCTGCCGCGAGATCAGGTGCATGGGCAGGGTCAGCGCCACCACGTCGCCATCGCGCCATTCCCGCTCGATGTCGAGATAGCCGAGGTTCTCGGCGACATCCACCGCGATCGCCTCGCCGCCGACACTGACGCTCGGGGCGTCGCACCAGGCGGGTATCCGCAGCGACAGCGTGAACCGCGTCGGCTGCGCCAGGTTCACGGTAAGGCGGATCGCCCCGTCCCATGGATATTCGGTGTTCTGCGTCAAGGTCACCGGCGTGCTGGCGACCTCCAGACGGGCGACGCTGTCGCCATAAAGGTGCACGGCAATGCTGTTGTCGGCCACGCCATACATGTAGGTGCCGACCGAGGCGACGAGCCGCGCGATATTGGGCGGGCAGCACGGGCAGCGGTGCCAGTTCCAGCGATGGTGATCGCCATGGCTCTCGAGCGGGTTCTCGTAGAAGAAGCGCGACCCATCGGCCGACAGGCCAGCCAGCGCTCCGTTGTAAAGCGCCTGCTCCAGGATATCCGCATAGCGCCGGTCCGGCCGGCGGCCAAGCATTCGGCTGGCCCAGAAAACCAGGCCGACCGAGGCGCAGGTTTCGGCATAGGCGGTGTCGTTGGGCAGATCGTAGTGCTGGGTGAAGCCTTCGTTCTTCGCCGACGAGCCGATGCCGCCGGTCACATACATCTGCTTGCCGGTAAGGTCGTCCCACAGCACCTCGAGTGCTTTCGTCAGGCTGTCATCGGCATATTCGGCCGCAATGTCGGCCATGCCCGAATAGAGATACATGGCACGCACGGCGTGGCCGACCACCTTGGTCTGCTGGCGCACGGGCAGGTGGGCCTGGGTGTATTCGGGCGTGTGATGGACGTAGTCCAGCGGGTCTTCCCCACGAGCGCGGGCCTCGATGTCGAAATAATGGGGCTGCTGCCCGCGCGCATCGACGAAGAACCTGGCGAGCTCCATGTAGCGTTGTTCGCCGGTCTCGCGCGCCAGCCGCACCAGGGCCAGCTCGATCTCCTCATGCCCGCAATAGCCGGCCTTCTGGTCCGGTCCTGGCCCGAAGGTGGCCGCGATGTGATCGGCATAGCGACACATCACGTCAAGCAGCTTTCGCTTGCCGGTGGCCTGGTGATAGGCCACCGCTGCCTCGATCAGGTGGCCGGCGCAGTAGAGTTCGTGGCAGTCGCGCAGATTGGTCCAGCGCTTGCCGGGCTGCATACGGATATACCAGGAGTTGCAGTAGCCGTCGGGCTGCTGCAGGCGAGCGAACATGTCGATGATGCCATCCATCTTGGCTTCGGTATCGGCGTTGGGCCGCCGATAGAGCGCATAAGCACCCGCCTCGATGACCTTGGCGACGTCGGAATCCCAGAACATCTGGGCGGTTACCGTGTCATGCACGCCATTGCTGCGCCGATGAAACGGCAGCCGCATTTCTGGCACCGGGCGGGCGGGGTCGATCTGGTCGAACATCCCGGCCGCAAGGCAGCGGTCATAGAGAATGGCGACAGTCCTGTCGGCCACCGCATCAACATGCCGGCCCCAGAAGCCGGATACTTCAACCTGCGGAATGCGCGGCGGCCGGAAGGTGGTGGGCGCGACGGCGGAAATGGTACGGGTGGTCATGGTCGGTCCTTTCGGGGCAGGCGGCTCAGGCCGCGCTTATTTCACGGCGCCCGCGGTCAGCCCGCGGACGTAATAGCGTTGAAGCAGCAGGAAGAGCGCCAGGCACGGCAGCATCATCACGGTGACGCCCGACTGGATGGCGCCCCAGTTGATGGTGCCGAACTGACCGGAGGCCACGGCCGTCATCAGGATGGGCAGGGTGTACTTGTCCTGGTCGGTCATGAAGATCAGCGCCGCGAGGAACTCATTCCACGATCCGAGGAAAGCGAAGATCGCCACGGTCACGACGCCCGGGAACACGAGCGGCAGCATGATCTTGACCAGCACGTGCCACACCGAGGCGCCATCGACGCGAGCGGCTTCCTCGATCTCCTTCGGCACCGCATCGAAGGCGTTGCGCATCATGAAGACCGAGAACGGCAGTTGCAGCGTCACATAGACCAGGATGAGCCCGACCAATGAATTCTGCAGCCCCAGCCGCGACAGGATCAGGAACAGGGGCGTCAGGATCGACTGGAATGGCACCATGATCGACATGATGATCAGCACGAACAGCGTGTTCTTGAACGGAAAGTTGAAGCGCGAGAAGCCGTAGCCGGCCAGCAGGCTGACGATCACTGAGACAAGGACGGTGCCCGTGGAGACGATGAGACTGTTGCCGGCATGGGTGGCGATGCCCGATCCGAAGCTGTCGAGCATGGTGTAGTTCTCGACCGTTGCACCCTCCACCGGCCAAGGTGGCAGCGGCGGTTGCCGGGCTTCACTGCCACGTTTGAAGCTGACCAGTACGCTCCAGGCGAGGGGCGCGAGAAACAGGAACGCCATGGTCATGCCGAAGCCGTGACGGGCGATGCCGGTGAGGATGGCCTTGCGCCGGCGCAGGGATTGGCGAGTGCTCGGCATCATATGCCCTCATGCGTGCGTAGAAGACGAAGCTGGACCACGCTGATGGCCAGCAGGATGCCCAGCAGCACCATGGAGAGCGCGGCTCCATAGCCCATGCGGAAGGACACGAAGGACGAGTTGAAGATCCAGTAGACCGCCGTGAGCGTGCTGTTGCGCGGGCCGCCATGGGCGATGATGTAGAACTGGTCGAAAGCCAGCATCGACCCGGCCACCGACAGGATCAGCGCCAGCGCGATCGTGCGTCGCATTAGCGGCAGCGTGATGCGGGTAAAGCGCTGGGCCGCTGACGCTCCGTCGATCCGGGCTGCCTCGCGCACGTCGGTGGGAATGCCCTGCAAGCCCGTCATCAGGATGATCATGGTGAAGCCGGCGGTCTTCCACGCAACCATGACCACGATGGACCAGAACGTTGCGTCGAAATTGGCGAGGATATTGATCGGCTTTTCGGTGACACCGAGCCGTTGTAGCGCCGGGGCAAAAAGCCCCGCATCCATGTTCATCAGCCAGGCCCAGAGCAGGCTGGCGGAGCCGAAGCCCACCACCACTGGCAGGAAATAGACCGTGCGGTAGAAGCCGGCGAGCCGCCTCGGCCGCTCGACGAACAAAGCCAGCGGGAAAGCCACCGCGAAGATCACGATGGTGACAACAAGGGTGTAGTAGACGGTGAACCGCATCGAGTTCCAGAAGCGGCCGTCCTGAAATAGCGAGTAGTAGTTTTCGAGCCCGATGAATTTCGCCTGGCCGAGCAGAGGCCAGTTGTGCAGCGACATCCAGGCCGTCATCAGCAGGGGAATGACGAAGAAAGCGATAACCAGCAGCACGGCCGGCGCGATGAAGAGAAGGCCCACCAATTGCTTGCGCGCCAGGCGCGAACGGCGTGGTCGGCTCGGTCGGGTTAGCGACGCCACTGGGGTCGAGGCGGAAGTCATGCTGGTCATGGCCGATTGCCCGTATCTGGTGCAGGGAGGGCCGCGGGGCAGGGGGAGGATTGCCCCGCGGGAGTTCACGGACCACCGGGGCGGTCCATGAACAAAGGCTCCTACTGGCCGAAGCCGTCGACGATGCCCTGCATGGTTTCCTGGGCATAGGTGATAGCCCCGGCCGGATCGTCGCCGAAGAAGGCCTCGGTCAGCATCTGTGCCCACGGACCTGTCGGGCTATTGATGAGATCGTTGTAGACAGGCGACGATGGCGTGCGACCGATCGACATGGCCTCGGCCGCGATGGCGTAGCGCGGATCCTGGTCCTTAAGCGCTTCGGCCGCGACATCGGCACGCGTCGGCAGGCTGCCATGGCCGGCCATGATGGTCTGGCCCTCCACCGAATAGAGGAAGTTGACGAACTCGGTGATCGCATCGAGCTTGTCGGCGCTATGGCCGGCCGAGATGGCAAAGTTGTCGCCGCCGCCGAACGAAGAGCGGCCGCCATCCTTGCCGGGCAGGAAGGTGATGCCATAGTCGAGGTCGGGATACTCGTTATTGAGCGTGCCGATGGCGAAGGCGCCGGACTGGGAGATACCGATATTTCCCGACGTGAATGTGCTGAGCCAAGTCGAGCCGCTATCGGTCTCGGCGCTTTCGGGCACGTAGCCTTTCTCGACCATGCCGCGGAAGAAGTTGACGGCATCGAGCATCTGCGGCGTGTCGAGGGTTACCGTCTTACCGTCGTCGGCAAAGATGTCGCCGCCCGAAGCCCAGACAAGTGGCAGGAAGGTGAAGGCGTTACAGCCCCCGCAAGCGCCGGCAAAGTAGAAGCCGTTAATGTCGCCGCCCAGCGCGTCAACCGCAGCCGCAGCCGCCTCGATCTCCGCCCAGTTGGTGGGCGCCTTTTCCGGATCGATACCGGCCTGGCGGAAAAGGTCCTTGTTCCAGATCAGTACCGACCCTTCGGCCAGCAGCGGCAACCCGTAGATTTTGCCGTCATAGCTACCCGCCTCGACATGCGCCTTGGAGAGCTGATCGAAATAGGGCAGTCCCTGCGCGAGGCTGCTGAGGTCCTCCAGCTGACCTGCGGCGGCGAAGGCCGGCGTATAGATCAGGTCCAGGCCGATAATGTCAGGGGCCGAGCCACCTGCCGCCGAGGTGGCATATTTCTGCACCATCTGATCGGATGGCACGAGTTGCAGGTCGACTTGTGTCTCATGGCCGGAATTGAACGCCTCCACCAATGCGGGCAGCGCCTCGCCCTGGCGGGACCACATGGTCAACGTCGTCTGTGCCTGGACGGACGAGCTGGAAATCAGCGCGACCGCCATCGCCGCCAGAACGGCGGTGGTTGATATCGGTTTCATGTCTATTCCTCCGTTTTTGGTCGCCCGTATCGGGCTCGACCGGATTTGCATGGTGCGGATGGATGGTTCTTTGCCGGCTAGCCGGATGCATCCTTGTCCACTGGTGGTCTGCTAGGCGCCTCCCAGCACATCATTGGGAGCGCGGTCGGCGCCCCCGCAGGATTGGCGAACCACGAGGGAACAGGGCACGCGCCGCTCCACATTGGCTTCGATCTCGCCGCGCGACATGGCGAGGACCATGAGCCCCGCCTGCCGCCCGAGTTCCTTGAGGTTCATGTCGACAGTGGTCAGCGGTGGCCGCGTCGCCTGCGCCACGATCTCCCAATTGTCGAACCCCACCACCGAAACATCGGTTGGCACGGCAACGCCGCGCTCACGCAAGGCATCGATGACACCGCGGGCGATCTGGTCGCTGCCGCAGGAAATACCGTCTGGCGCTACACCCTCGGCCCAAAGCTGGGCGACCGCCTCATGACCCCACTGCTCGGACCAGCGGCCGTGAAGCACACGCCCCGATTGCCCGATCGCCTCGCGATAGCCTTCCACGCGCGACCGGGCGGCAAGATGCGCCTCGGGCCCGGTGATGTGGGCGATCCGCTTGCGTCCGAGCTCATGCAGCCAGCGCGTGGCTTCGAACGACCCCCGGCGGTCATCGATGACCACATGCGCGTGGCCCGACGGGCTGGCCGTCAGCGCATAGACCACCGGCACATCCACATCCGCGAGATCGAGCGGAATGTGCAAATCGGCACGGCGCCCCGAAACGATGAGCCCATCCACCCGACGATCGAGTAGGGCATCGACATGCACCCGCGCCCGCGCCGGGTCGTCGTCGATGGTCGACAGAAAAACCGAGATGCCCTGATCGACAAGCGCCTCCGAGATCCCCTTCATGACCGGGAAACTGAAGCGGCCATAGGTGTCGTCGGTCAGCAGCCCGATTGTGAAGCTGCGGTTCTTGGTCAGCGCCTTGGCCATCACATTCGGCCGGAACTTCAACCGCTCGGCCACATCGACAATCGCCTTGCGCTTGTCATCCGAAAGCCGGCCGGTTCCGTTCAACGCATTCGAAACCGTCGCAATGCTGACCCCTGCTGCCTCTGCAACATCTTTGATGGTCACTCGGTCGGGTTTCTTCATGATTAAAGGGTTCATCAGTGATGATTAAGCGTTTAATCATCGTGATACCTGCTTGTGCTTCGTGAGTCAATGCGGACAGGTTTAGCCCGAAGGGGAGTATGGTGCCGAGCCGCCTTGTGGACCACGGCTGGGTGACCAGAATGGTATGCTCTCAGTTAGCCCCCTCAATCGCGAGTAGGAGAGTCCAGTCCGCAAAGATCGGTACGCCGGGAGGCGTTATCCAAAGATTGTGCATACATGATGTCGACAATCATTGGCTCGTGTCGTATTCTGTCAGAGGGTATCCGGAGAAACTGCCATGACATCTATCCACACGGAGCGTCGTGTTTCTCTGTCGGAGATCGAGGCGCTGGCCCGGGATGTGCTGCTCGCCAGGGGTGTTTCATTTGCGCAGGCCGATGCGGTCGCGCGCAATGTGACCGCCGCTGAGGCCGATGAATGCCGGTCGCACGGCGTTTATCGTCTGATTGGTTATGTGAGAGCCGTCGTGAGCGGCAAAGCTGATGGCCGGGCAGTCCCGAGCATGACGCAGGTGTCGCCAGCCATCATACGGGTCGATGCGGGTCGCGGCTTTGCGCCGCTAGCCAATGAGATCGCGCGACCGGCCTTGGTGGCAGCTGCCCAATCGCTGGGCATTGCCGTGCTGGCAATCAACAACTGCTATCATAACTCAGCAATGTGGGTGGACCTCGAGCCGCTGGCCGATGCGGGCCTCGTATCGATCGGCATGACGGCAGGGCAGTGCACCGTGGCGCCGCATGGCGGCAGCAAGCCCGTATTCGGCACCAATCCGTTTGCCTTTGGCTGGCCGCGGCCGGACGGGGCTCCTTTTGTGTTCGACTTTGCCACCAGCGCCGCGGCACGGGGTGAGATCGAGCTGCATCAGCGTGCCGGGAAATCCATCCCGTTGGGTTGGGCCGTCGATGCGGAGGGGCGACCCACCACCGACCCGGCTGTGGGCCTGGCTGGCGCCATGCTGCCGTTTGGTGGCCACAAGGGTACGGCGCTGGCGCTGATGATTGAACTGTTGGCTGGGCCGATGATCGGCGACCTGACCAGCCAAGAATCGTTTGCCGAGGATGAAGGAATGGGCAGTCCGCCTTTGGGAGGAGAGCTCATCATCGCCTTCGATCCGGTGCGCTTCCTGGGCGACGACTTTGCTGGCCACATGGCGCGCGCGGAGACACTGTTTTCCAGCATATCGGGCCAGGACGGCGTGCGCCTGCCAGGCGACCGCCGCCTCGAGGCCCGCGCGCAGTCCGTGCAAAACGGGGTGCTGGTGCCCGCCCGGCTACTTGAGGAATTGGAACTGCTTCGCGCCGGAGGCGGTGGTCGAGGGTAGGCCGCCCAGCTCAGCGCACGGGACCGCCACGTTCCGAGACCATGCTGAGCAGTCGCTTAAAGACGTTGGCGCTTTGGCGGATGCCGTCATGCTCGAACTCATTGGTGATCCAGTGCTCGAGGTTGCCGACCTTGGCCGCCGTTTCGAGCGACAGTCCAGCGTCGACATACATATCGTCATGATAGATCACGGCGGCGACCGGAATGTCGTTGGCGGCCAGCCGGGGCAGATCATAGAGCGGGCTGTGTTCGACGCGCTGCGCCAGAGCGTCGGCGCCGGCTTTGAACGGTCGAAGCGAGCGAATGTCATCGAGCATCCAGGGGAACATCATCTCGCCGGTGAACAGCAACGGGCGAGCGCTGGTGTCGAATTGCGGCAGCGTTTCGCGCACCCGCTGCGCCGCCCAGGCGGTCGCGCCGGGACCAGCGCCATAAATGCTCTCCTGCAACACCATGAACAGCGGGTTGCTATCATAGCTGGTTGCAGCCATCACCTGCGCGAGGAAATGATCCGAAAGCCGGTCACGGGCGGGTGTGGCGAAGGCCTCGTCGATGAGCCAGTGGACATTCTCGAATCCCGGTGCCATGCCGAAATCAATGCCGACGGTCTGCAGTCGACGGACGGTGAGCTGGTCGCCATCGGGCAGGCGGACATCGTTGCTGTCGATGAAATCGGCAAGTGCCCCTACCGCCGTGATATCGTCGGGATAGCGTTGGTAATAGCGCCGGTTCTTGGCTTCGACGCGAGGGTAGGTCAGGCGATAAACCGCATCAGCTGAAGGCGTGATGCTGGCGAGACCACCCGCGACATAGCAGGCGCTCAGTCCTTCGGGTGCCTGGCTCAGATAGGTCATGGTCAGGAAGCCGCCATAGCTCTGGCCAAGCGTTTGCCAGCGCACGCCGTCGAACACGGTTTTGCGCAGGTGCTCGAAGTCGGCGATGATGGAATCGGCGCGGAAGTGGGCAAGATAGTCTCCTGCCGCCTGCGGATCATTGAAGCCGGCCATGGTGGCGGCGTCGACGGGCGTGCTGCGACCGGTGCCGCGTTGATCAGGCAGAATGACGCGATGCGTCTTGAGCGCTTCGTTCAACCAGGCTGGGCTTGACGTCGTCGGGCGCGGCGACTTGCCGCCCGGGCCGCCCTGCAGGAAGACCAGCAGCGGCAGCTTTTCGTCCTTCTTGGTCGGATCGACGACTTCACGCGCGAACAGCTTGATGCTGGGTCCGCCATTGCCGCCAAACCAATCCAGCGGCACGTCGATCAGGTGGTCGCGGATATGCCGCCCGGGAATGGTGTATTGCGAGATGAGCATGTGGTTTTCCTAGCGGACGCGCGGGTCGAGCAGCACGTATAAGATGTCGACTATGATGTTGGACAGCACGATGAAGAAGCCGCCCAGCAGCACCACGCCGATGATGATCGGCCGGTCCTGGTTGTTGACCGCCTGCACTGCCAGCGCGCCGACGCCTTGCAAGCCATAGACCTGTTCGATGACGATCGCGCCGCCGAGCAGTAGGGCGATATCCGCGCCCAGTTGCGTCACCAGCGGCGTCAAAGTCGCCCGCAGGCCGTGCTTGAACACCACCTTCTGTTCGGAGAGACCCTTGGCGCGGGCGGTGCGGATATAATCCTCTCCCATCACCTCCAGCATCTGCCCGCGGGTCAGGCGCGCATAGACCGCCGCCGTGGTCAGCGCCAGCGTCGCCCAGGGCAGCGCCATATGCCAGGCCCAGACGGCCGGATTGGGCAGGAAGGGTTTGAAGCCACCGGCCGGGAACAGCGTGAATCCGGCTTGCCGCGGCAGGAAATAGAAGACGTATAGCGACATCATGCCGAGCACGAAGGTCGGAAAGCTCAGCCCGATCAGGATGAAACCCTGTCCCAGCCGGTCGCGGAAGCCGCCGGGATGGCGCGCCGACATGATGCCGATGGGGATGCCCACGGCCAGCCACAGGATGACACCACCGGCCACCAGCGACAGCGTCGCGGGCAGGCGATTGGCGATCAGCGAGATGACAGGCTGCTGGTTGCGATAGGAAAAGCCCAGGTCGCCCTGCACGGCTTTGCCAATAAAGCTCAGATATTGCTCATGGATCGGCCGGTCGAGCCCCAGATTGCTGCGGATCTGAATCAGTTGCGCCTCGGTGGCCTTGTCCCCGGCCACCATGCGCGCCGGATCGCCGGGCGCGACGAAGAACAGGAAGAACACGAAGGTGCTGAGCGCCAGCAGGATCAGCGCCGCAAAGCCAAGGCGGCCGGCGAGAAAGCGGATCATGGTTTGGCTCCTTCCGGCTTGCGGCGGCGGATCGGGCGAGCCTTGGGATCGAGGGCGTCGCGCAGTCCGTCGCCCAGGATGTTGAACGACAGGGTCGTGAACAACAGCGCCAGTCCGGGGAACAGCACCAGCCACCAGGCCACCAGGTAGATCGAATTGGCGCCCGCATCGGCCAGCATCCCGCCCCAGCTCGGCGCTGGCGGCACGATGCCGAGGCCGAGGAAGGACAGGGTCGCCTCGAAGACGATCGAGCCCGGGATCATCATGGTGGTGTAGACGATGATCGGCACGCTGAGATTGGGCAGGATGTCGATGACCATGATCGATAGCGGCCCCGCGCCCAGCGAGCGGCTGGCCTGCACGAATTCGCGTTCGCGCAATGACTTGACCTGCCCGCGAATGACGCGGCCCATCGTGGTCCAGCTGAAGAACACAATGACGCCAATGCTGAGCGACAGGCTGGGCCCGAGCACCGAGACTAGTGCCAGCGCGCAGAGCAGGAAGGGCACGCTCATGATCAAATCCATGGTGCGGCTGAGCACGGTATCCACCCAGCCGCCGAAGAACCCGGCCAACATGCCGACGGTGATGCCGATCAGCGCGGCGAGCAGTGAGGCGACGACGCCCACCAGCAGCGAGACGCGTGCGCCATAGGCCAGCCGGACCAGCACGTCGCGGCCCAACTGGTCGGTGCCGAGAATGAACTCGCCATTGGGCGCGACCGGCAGGCCCGATGGCGAGAGGCCGCTGTCGCGGAATTGTTCGATGGGCGAATGGCCGATCCAGGCTTCTACCCATGGGGCGATGGCGGCAAAGATCACCAAAAGCACGATGAAGATGAAGGCCACGAGACTCGCCCGGTCGCGGATCAGGCGGCGCAGGGTGAGGTCGAACGAGCCACGCTGAACGACGGCAGGCGGGGCGGCGGCTGGCGCGCTCATGCCTGTTCTCCCCAGGTGGTTGCGACGAGTTCGCGTGTGCTGCCACCGCGTTGCGGCGGTGGCACAACGGAGGCTGCCAGCAAGGTGCGGGTATAGTCGTCCTGCGGATTGGTATAGATGGCTTCGGCCTCCGCCAGTTCGACGATACGCCCCCGGTTCATCACGGCGATGCGGTCGCAGACCTGGCGCACCACCGCAAGGTCATGGGAAATGAACAGATAGGTCAGGCCGAGCTCCTGTTGCAGCGAGCGCATGAGGTTGAGCACCTGCGCCTGGATCGAGACATCGAGCGCCGAAACCGGTTCGTCGAAAATGATCAGCGCTGGGTTGAGCGCCAGGGCTCGGGCGATGCCGATGCGCTGCCGCTGTCCGCCGGAGAATTCGGAAGGAAAGCGGTTATAGTGCTCGGGATTGAGCCCGACGATTTCCATCAGTTCCTGCACCCGCCGCTTGCGATCGCCGCCGCTGGCGACGTTATGCAGGCGGAACGGGTCGCCGATAATGGCGCCGACGCGGCGGCGGGGATTAAGCGAACCAAACGGGTCCTGGAACACCAGCTGCACGCGCTTGCGCATCTCCTTCCAGCCGGCATGGTCCAGCGTCGACATATCCTTGCCGTCGAGCCGCACGGTGCCGCCGCTGGCTGGGATCAGGCCGGCGATGACGCGCGCCAACGTGGACTTGCCGCAACCGCTTTCGCCGACCAGGCCGAGCGTTTCACCGCGCCGCAATTCGATATCGATGCCCTTCAGCACCTCGAAACGCCCCTGCTTGCCGAAAAGGCCGCCGGTGGCAAAGCTCAGTTCGACATTGTCGACCTTGAGCACAACGGGCGCCGCCGCATCGGCATTGCGGCCGGTCGTTGCCATCCGCTCGCTGTGGCGTGGCTCGGGCGGCTCTTCGAGCCAGCATAAAGCCTCAACCTTGTCGCTGTAGCGCCGCAGCGGTGGGCGCTCGGTCGCGCAGTTCGGCAAGGCGTAGCTGCAGCGCGGCGCGAAGGCGCAGCCGACAGGCTTGTGCAACAGGCTCGGCGGGCGGCCTGGAATGGCGATCAGTTCCTCGCCTGCCGCATAGTTTGAGGGCGAAGAGGCCAAGAGGCCCGCGGTATAGGGATGGCTTGGTGCCTGGAATACCGGGGCGCTCGGCCCGAACTCCATGCGATTGCCGGCATACATGACCATCACCTGATCGGCGACGCTGGAGAGCAGCCCCAGATCATGGGTGATCATGATGACCGTGGTGCCCAATTCCTTGCGCATCTGGTCGAGCAAGGCGACGATCTGAGCCTGCACAGTGACGTCAAGCGCGGTGGTTGGTTCGTCGGCGATGATCAGCGGTGGATTGAGCACCAGCGCCATGGCGATCATCACGCGCTGGCGCATGCCGCCCGAATATTGGTGCGGAAAGCTGTCGAACCGCTCGGCGGCATTGGCGATGCCGACCTTGGTCAACATGTCGACGGCGCGGCTGCGCGCGGCCTGCTGGCTGACCTTTTCATGCGCGTGGATAGCTTCGGTGATCTGCGCGCCTATGCTGTAATAGGGGTGGAGACTCGAGAGCGGGTCCTGGAAGATCATGCCGATGCGGGCGCCGCGCAGCTTCTGCAATTCGCGCTGCGGCAGGGTCAACAGGTTGCGGCCCTCGAACATCACTTCGCCGGTCACGTCGGCAAACGGCAGCAGGCCGAGAATGGCCTGCATCATCACGCTCTTGCCCGACCCGGATTCGCCGGCCACGCCGAACAGATCGCCCGCCTCGACGCTGAACGACACGTCCTGCACGGCGTGAATCGTTCCGTCCTCAGTGGGGATGGATACGTTGAGGTGGCGCGCTTCGAGCACTGGCAAACCCGCACCGCTTTCTATTAGAGGCAAATGCATTTGGGTGGAGCGCTATCTTGCCACTCCACCAGACGGTACCTCCCCCTTGATGGGGGAGGCTAGGAGGGGGTGACGGGAGCCCGATATTCGGGCTAGCCACCCCCACCCTTATCCCTTCCCACAAGGGGAGGGTGTCGACTGGGACATCGGTCCGTTAGCGCTGCAGCCAGACATTGGTCCAGTCGCCCTGGACGCCGATGGAGTAGGGCTGAAAGTTCTGCACGGCGGCGCCGTGATAGAGCACGATCAGGTTGGCGATCAGCGGCACGACGGGCGCGTCGGCCATGACTAGCTCGTCGACCTGGCCCCACAGGTTGCCGACTTCTTCGGCCGTCGGCGCATTGATGGCCTGGTCAGCCAGCTCATTGGCCGCGTCATTGTTGTAGTCGGTGTAATTGTAGGTCTGGTGGGTGCCGTTGAAGGTGAATTGCGGCTGGAACACCGAGCGGGCAGCACCACCGGCCCAGTCAGGAGTCCAGCCCACGGGCGCAATGTCCCAGGTGCCGTCCTTGGTGTTGACCGGATTGGTCATGAACTTGGAATAGTAGTCGGCGGGCGCCACTGGAGTCAGTTCCAGCGTGATGCCGGCTGCGGCCATCGAGGCCTGGATCGTCTGGGCGATGGTCGGTTCGATGCCCTTGTTACGATAGGGCATTTTGAGGGTAATGCCATCGGGGTAACCGGCTTCGGCGAGCAACGCCTTGGCCTTCTCGATATCGCCCTTGTCGCCTTCCGACGGGTAGAGATTGAACTCGTGATAGCCGAGCACGCCAACACCGAAAATGCCATGGACCGGCTTGGCAATTTCGGGGCCACCCTGCTGCTGCACCACGGCCGCCTTGTCGACGGCATAGTTCAGCGCCTGGCGCACGCGGATATCCCGCAGGGCGCCATTGTTGTTGTCCGAGACGGTGTTGATGAAGATGAAGTTGGTATTGCCCGATGACACGGTCACCAGCTTCTCGTCGCCCTGCGCCTTGAGCAGTTGCAGCACGGCAGGCGGGATGGTGACGTCATAGGTCATATCGCCGTCGCCGGATTGCAATTGCTGCATGATGGCGTCGACCGGCAGTCCGAAGGTCAGCTGGATTTCATCGACATAGGCTTTGCGCAGCGGATCGGTATCCGCCGACCAGGCCGGGTTACGCACGAGCTGCAGCGAACTGTCAGGCGTATAGGCGGCTGGCGTATAGGGACCGCTCGCGATGAAGTTGCTGCGGTAATCGGGGCTATCGGGCAGATAGTCGAGCACTTCCACCGGCGCTGGAGCCGAGGCCGGCAGCGACAGCATGAAGATGAAGTCGCCGGCGCGCTGGGTCAGCTTGATGATGATGGTTTCATCGTCGGGTGTTTCGATCCCGGTGATGTCATTGCTTTCGATATAGGCCTTCATGGCTTCGACCGTCGGCTCCACGGCGGCGAAGCCTTCGCAGAAGGCAGCAAGGCCTGCGACGAGATCGGTAAAGTAGGTGAGCGAGGCCGAGCCGAGCGCCGGATTGCACATGCGCTTGACGCCACGCTCGAAGTCGACCGAGGTGATCTGCCGTGGGCCCGTTGGCGTATTCCAGTTGGCGCCCTGGCGCAGCTTGAAGGTGTAGGTCAGGCCGTCGTCGGTCGGCTGCGGCACTTCGGTGGCAAGGTCGCCGGCCGGGGTGACGCGCACCAGTTCATCGGTCGAAGCGGCGTAGGAAATGAGCTGCCGCGTGGTCGCGCGCAGGAAATTGTTGGTCGTCACCAGCGCCGCCGATGTCGGGTCAAAGTGGTCGAGATCCTCGGTGCCCAGAATGCGCAGCGTGCCGCCGGGCTGCCCTTCCTGCGCAGAAACCGTGGGAATACCGGCCAGCGCGGTCGTGGCAACCAGCGCGCCTGCAAAGGCGAATTTTTGGATTTTCCTGATCATGAACGCTCCCTCCGAGCAAATGCTGTCTCGTCGTTCCAGCCGCTTAACTGCGGTCGAGGTCGCATTGACACAAAACAAATCCTTGCTGTCAACAAGTTTGTCGCCAGTTTGGCGACAGCAATTTGGCCTAGTACGCCGATGCAAGTCGCGACAGGGGAAGGGTGGATTTTCTTGTCGACAAACTAAATACAAGAAGCTAGACGTATTGCCCAACACACCAGATACGCCATGCGGCCACGGAGAATTTTATGAACAAGAGCGACTTCAAGGGCGTCCTCCCAGCGATCACCACCAAGATGACGGCGGACCAGGAAGTAGACTTCGCCGGGGTGCGGGCCGACGTTGCCTTTCAGATCGAGGCGGGTGTCGATGGCATCATCGTCTGCGGGTCGTTGGGCGAGGCGTCGAGCCTCGTCGCGACCGAAAAGCTGGCCATCGCCAAAGCCGCCATCGAGGAAGCCGCTGGCCGCGTGCCGGTGCTGCTGACCATTGCAGAAGACTCTACCCGTGCCGGCGCCGCGCTGGCCGCCGAAGCCGAAAAGATCGGCGTCAAAGGGCTGATGGTGCTGCCGGCCATGCGCTATCTCGCCGACGACCGCGAAGTGGTGGCCCACTATCGCGCTATCGCCGCGGCGTCGAGCCTGCCGATCATCGTCTACAATAACCCGTTGGCCTATGGCATCGACATCAGCGAGGCCATGCTCAAGGAAATGGCCGACGAGCCGAAGTTCGTGGCGATCAAGGAATCCACCGGCGACACGCGCCGCATCAACGAGACTATCAAGGCATTGGGCGATCGCTACCAGCTACTGACCGGCGTCGACGACCTGGCGCTCGAGAGCCTGATCCTGGGTTGCCAGGGCTGGATCGCCGGTCTCGTGGTGGCTTTCCCCAAGGAAACCGTGGCGATCTACAAGCTGGTGCAGCAGGGTCGCATTCCCGAAGCGCTGGAAATCTACCGCTGGTTCCTGCCGCTGCTGCACCTCGATATCGGGGCGAAATTCGTCCACAACATCAAGTTCGCCGAGCACATCGTCCGCGGCACCTCGCCGGTCATGCGCGCGCCGCGGCTTGAATTGGTCGGCGCCGAAGCCGCCCATATCCGTGCAGTCGTTGAGGAAGGGCTGAAGAACCGCCCCGACCTGGCCAAGTACGGCTTCTAGGCCGACCGAGGGCCACTCTCAGAACGACGGGGTCATCCCGGCGAAGGCCCCGGCCTTTGCCGGGATGACATCGTGCTGGGGGATGCCGCTTCGCCTGTCCAGACTACTGAAAGCGGACGATCGACAGCGCTTCGGGCATAGAATTCGCCCCGCTCATGGCACTGGCGACCAGACGCGCCGTGACGGCGCTGAGCGTCAGGCCCAGATGACCATGGCCAAAGGCGAAGACGATCCGGTTGTCCGCCGGATGCTGCCCGATAACCGGCAGTGAGTCCGGCGTTGATGGACGGCGCCCCATCCACTCGGTGCCACCTTCGGGCAGGGACGGGATGTAACGCCGCAGTTTCTCGCGCATAGCCTTGGCGCGGCCGAAATTGGGGCTGGTCTCGGGCTTGGCCAGTTCCACCGCGCCGCCGATACGCAGGCCGTCGACCAATGGCGAAGCAATAAAACCGTGATCGGCCAGGCCGACCGGCAGGTCCAGGTTCCAGCCGAGATCGGTATAGGTCGTGTTGTAGCCGCGCTCGGTTTCCAGCAGCACCCTGAGCCCCAGCCCCCGCACCAGATCGCGCGACCAGACCCCGGCGGCTACCACGACCTTGTCGAACACCTGTTCGGGTTGTCCTGCCAGACGAAGGGCGACGCCGCGGCCGCCCTGCTCGATACCGGTAACCTGGCCGCGCACCAACTGACCGGAGTGGCGCACGAAATCCTGGTACTGACGCAATACCGTCAGCGGATTGGAGACCATCCAGTAAATCGGCTGATGCACCGCACCAAAGAAACGCCCCTCCAATTGCGGCACCATGCGGCGCGCCGTTTCCGGCGAAATGGCTTCATAGTCGTAGCCGAGCGCCTGCTTGACCGAGGCGGCCTCGTGCAGGGCGCCCTTGAGGCTGGTCTCACTGTCATGCAGCGAGATGTAGCCGGTCTGCCGCAGGTGACCCTCGATGCCAGCAATCCGCGCCAGGGACTCATGATCAGCCAGGGCGGTCTGCATCAGGTCGGTCAACGCCGCGCGGGCCTTGGCGCCCCGGGCTGGTGTCGATGCCGCCAGGAAAGCCAGTAGCCACGGCGTCAGTGCCGGCAGGTCCTGCCAGCGAAGAGTTAGGGGCCCCAAGGGGTCGAGCAGCCATTTCGGTACGGCCGTCAGCATGCCCGGGCTGGCCAGCGGGGCAATTTCCGGCAGGGCGATCAGTGCGGCATTCCCCGCCGATGTCGGCAGGCCCTCGGGGTCGGCATCGAACACCGTTACCTGGTGGCCGTCGCCAATAAGCCGGGTGGCGATGGCCGCGCCGACAATTCCGGTGCCAACGATGCCAATGCGAGCCATGCCGGTATCCTGTTAAAGAGCGATATTGGAGACAGTGTCACGCGCGATATAGCGCTGGATCTGCTGCACGATCTGTGCCGCGTGCGTAGCCGCGAGTTTGTCGGCCAGCTCGGCATCGCCGGCCTCGATTGCCGCCACCATGTGACTGTGATCGTCGACATATTGATGCGGCAGCCGATCATCGAACGATCGGTAATAAATGCGCAGAATGCGCCGGCCCTCGTCGAGCAGGCGAGCAAACAGGTTGGTGAAATAGCTGTTGCCACCGGCCTCGGCAATGGCGACGTGAAAGTCGCGGTTGGCCTGGATCATGTCCAGCGCATCGCGCCGTTCCACGGCGTCGGCATAGGCCGCCTCATAGCTCCGGATGGCGACCAGATGCTCGACGCGGCGATTGATAGCAGCGGCCCTCGTGGTGACGCGATACATCAGCGTCAGCGCTTCGAAATAGGTGGGCAATTGCGCGAAATCGATGGTCGCGACGACGGTGTTGCGGTTCGGCAGCGTCTTGGCGAGGCCCTCGGCCACCAGCCGAACCAGCGCTTCGCGTATCGGCGTGCGCGACATCTTGAACTGCTCGGACAGAGTCACCTCGTCCAACGGACTACCCGGCTCCAGCGCCAGCTCCAGGATCGATTGGCGCAATTGTTGGTAGACCGTCTGGGCGCCCGAACCGCGTGTCCGGTCGGGCTTCTCTGCCTTGACCGCCGTATCGCCAGTGTCTCGCGTTTTCACGTTCTGCTCCGTTGGTGGACATGCCGTATGGCTCGTCAACTAACCCGTTCCGATACAACTAGACCAGTACATTGCAATTTCGCCGTCGCCATGCAAGGTAAACCGTATTCAGTTTGTCGACAAACAATTCCTGCGTCTTGATCCTCTGTTGCGGAAGTGTGTGCTATGCCCTCAAAACCTGTCGCGCTTCTGCCCGCCCAGCGTCTCGTTGCCTTACGGCGGCAGCTCAGCGCCATGGGACTCCACGGCGTGATCATCCCCCGATTCGATGCGTATCAGGGGGAGGTCGTCGCGCCGCATGATCAGAGACTGGGCTATGTCTCTGGTTTCACGGGCTCAGCGGGTATTGCCTTGGTCACGGCCGACCGGGCTCTGCTGTTTGTCGATGGTCGCTATCAGGTGCAAGCGCGCCGTGAAGTCGATCTATCCGCCTTCGAAATCGAGCACTTCTACGATGCGCCCTTGGAGCAGTGGTTGTCGCGCCATACCGCGGCGGGCCAGCGGGTCGGCGTCAATACGATGCTGGTGCCAGGCAAGCTGTTCGACTCATTGAAGACGGCGCTGGAAGCTGCCGGTGGAGAACTGGTTGGGCTCGAGGCGGATTTGGTCGACGCGATCTGGCCCGACCAGCCGGAGCCGCCATTGGGCGCCATCAAGCCATTTCCGTTGGCTTTCGCCGGCGAGGATAGCGCCACCAAACGCGGCCGCATCGCCGCCGAGCTCAAGCGGATTGGGGCTGATTTGCTGGTCGAAACCCAGCCCGACAATATTGCCTGGCTGCTCAACATCCGCGGCAGCGACATCGCGCATACGCCCGTCGCGCATTCGGCCGTTTTGCTCGATGACACGGGCGCGGCGGAGTGGTTCGTCGATGCGCGCAAATTGCCCAATGACCAAGACAGCGTGCTGAGTGCCGGTCTCAATCTGCGTCCTGCGGAGGGCCTCCTCGATGCTATCGCTGAGCGCGCGTCAGGTCGCACCGTCGCCGTCGACCCTGCCTTTGCTCCGGTTGCCGTGCGGCAGGCGGTGGAGCGGGCAGGGGGCGGGATTGCGTCTCAGTTCAGCCCGGTTACCATGGCCAAGGCGATCAAGAACCCGGTTGAGCTCGATGGTTTCCGCAGCGCGCATGTCGAAGATGGTATCGCCTGGGTGGAATTCATTGCCTGGCTGATGGAGCAAGGCCCCAAGCGGCTCGCGGCTGGCAATCCGATAAACGAGATGGAAGCACAGGCCGAACTGCTCAAGTTCCGCCAGCAGCGCGAGCATTTCGTCGAAGAGAGTTTCGCGCCCATAGCCGCCTCCGGCAGCAATGCTGCCATGTGCCATTACTCCGCCAAACCAAGCACCAACGCCCCGATCACGGCCGAGCTGCCGTTTCTCATCGATACAGGCGGACAGTATTTCGGCGGCACGACCGATGCCACGCGGACCATCATGCTTGGCCGGCCCAGCGCGGATGTCCGGCGCACCTATACCGCCGTGCTGCAAGGCTTCATCGCGCTGATGACGGCGCAATTCCCGGTCACGGCGACCGGGCACTATCTCGATGCACTGGCGCGCCGGCCGCTCTGGGATCTGGGGCTGGACTTCGACCATGGCACGGGCCATGGCGTCGGCCATTTCTTGTCTGTGCACGAACACCCCCACCGCTTCGGCAAGACGGTGAACACCTTCACCTTCGAGCCTGGGGTCATCATGACTATCGAGCCAGGATATTATCAGGAGAACGGCTTCGGCCTGCGGGTGGAAAACCAGGTGGAAGTGGTCGCGGGTGCACCGGGCTTTTTGCGGTTCGCCACGCTGACGCTGGTGCCGATCGATCTGTCGATGGCCGACGCGGCACAACTGAACCGCAGCGACATTGCGTATTTGGACGCCTATCATGCGCAGGTGCGGGCCGCCTTGACCGGCCGCCTTTCGCAACGGGCGGAAGCCTATCTTGTCGAGGCCACCGCCCCGCTGCACGAACAGCTTGGCGCCTTGGCGGCCTAGCCAATTATCTCGTCGAAAGGACAGGCGTATGCGCTGGTCGAAAACGGTTACCCTGGTCGAGGCGCATGCTGAGGGCGAAGTGGGGCGCATTGTCACTGGCGGCGTCATCGACGTGCCCGGCGCGACGATTGCCGACAAGCTGCGTCACCTCAACGAGGTCGACGACAGCCTGCGCCGCTTCCTGGTGTTCGAGCCGCGCGCCTCGGCACAAATGAGCACCTGCTTGATTTTTCCACCCACCCGGCCCGATGCCGATATCGCCTTCATGATCCTGCAGGGCGACAAGGCCCATGCCATGTCTGGCTCCAACAGCATTTGCCTGACCACGGTATTGCTGGAGACCGGCATGCTGCCAATGCAGGAGCCGGAGACCATCGTCCGCATCGAGACTGCGTCGGGCCTGGTTACGGCCCGCGCCACCTGCCGCAATGGCAAATGCGAGCGCGTCACGCTGACGATGAACCCCTCCTATGCCGATCAGCTCGATGCGGTGGTCGATGTGGAAGGCTATGGCAAGGTCAAAGTCGATATCGCCTATGGCGGCATCTTCTATGCACTGATCGACCCGGCCCAGCTCGGTCTCGAAATTCGCCCGGACCAGGCCAAGAAGCTGGTCGAAGCAGGGAGTGCCATCCACCGCGCCGTCAACGCACAGCTCAATATCGCCCACCCCGAGATCGAGGCGATCAAGGGCATTTCCTATACGATGTTCGTCAGCCACAACGCGGCTGGCGAGCTCAAGGGCGCCACGATCATGCCGCCCGGCCGCATCGATCGGTCGCCCTGCGGCACCGGCAATTCGGCGCGGCTGGCGGTGGCGGCGGCGCGTGGGCTGGCCAAGCCCGGTGATCGCTTCACCGCGCGTTCGATCATCGATTCAACGTTTGAGGTGACCTATGCCAGCGATACGACAGTCGCTGGTCGGCCAGCCGTGCAGCCCATCATCTCCGGGCGCGGTTGGATCCACGGCATCCACCAGATCGGGGTCGACCCAACCGATCCCTACCAACTCGGCTATTCGGTGTCGGACACCTGGGGCGATGCGTTTGATCTGATGAATTGATGGTGGTTTGGGGCACACCAGCTGCCTATCCACAGTCGCTTCCCACGGACTTGATCGGTGGGTTGCCTTCAGCGCAGCACAAGCGGCGAACGGCCCTCGGATCAAGTCCGAGGGAACGTCGGTGGGTGGGGTGGGATAGGTGGCAGCCGCTTACTTCGCCGGCTTCTCCAGCAGCTCACCGGCAATAGCCCAGTCCTTCCGCGCCACGTCGTCGAACACGACCCAAACACTTTCGCGCTTGGCAGCGGCATGTTCCACGAACGCGTCGGTAATGGCGCGCGCCAGAGCGGCCTTCTGGTCCGGGGTGCGGCCTTCGAGCATGTCGATCTTGACGTAGGGCATGGGTCAGAAACGGCCCTCCATCGGCCAGGTGTCGGACAGGCGGTAGCCGGTGGGATAAGGGTCGGCCGGATCGAGCATATGCTGGTGCGTACCAGTGATCCAGGCGCTTCCGGCGATGATTGGCACGATGGCCTTGCGGGTGCCAAGCATGATCTCGCTGTCGATACGGCAATCGAAGCGCGAGCCGATGATCGAGCGGCCGACGAAGGCCTCGCCGACCTTGAGCTGGCCCTTGGCATGCAGCACCGCCATGCGGGCCGAACATCCGGTGCCGCAGGGGGAGCGGTCGATCTTGCCGGGGCGGATGGCGACGGCGTTTGCGGCGGTCAGGACGCCATTTTCGTCGCGCGTCACCGGTGCCGCGATCTGGGTGAACGAAAAGTGGTTCCAGTCGGCATTGGTGGGGTGGTTGAAGCCAAGCTGCTCATTGGCGGCCTTGGTGATTTTCATGCCGGTCAGGGCAATATCGCGCGCCTCGTCGGGCGTGATGGCAAAGCCCAGCGCGTGGCTATCGGCGATAACGAAGCTGTCGCCGCCATAAGCCGTGTCGACGGTCAGCGTGCCGATGCCTTCGACCTCAAGGATCGCATCCAGCTTGTCGGCGAAGGACGGATGGTTCTTGATTGAGACGCGTTCGGCCTTGCCATTGCGGCACTGGGCGACCACCTCGATCAACCCGCCCGGCGCTTCCAGCACCATGCGGGTTTCCGGCTCGGTCATGGGAATGATGCCGGCGTCGAGCAGTACTGTGGAGACGCACATCGAATTGGAGCCCGACATGGGCGGCGTATCCTGCGGCTCCATGACAATCCAACCCATCTGGGCCTTGGGGTTCTTGGGCGGCACCAGCAGGTTGACGTGGCGGAAGACGCCGCCCCGCGGTTCCTGCAGCATGAAATTGCGCAGGGTCTCGTCATTGGCGATAAAGGTACGCTGCTCCCAGATGGTATCGCCGGGCGGCGGCGCTACGCCGCCAGTGATGACGTCACCGACCTCACCCTCCGCGTGGCAGGAGACGGTCTGGATGATCTTGCTGGTACGCATCAGGCGGGGTTTCCAATAGTAAGTACAGGTTCGCCCAGGACGTCGAAGCGGGGCGTGACACCAAGGCCGGGCTCTTCCGAGGCGCTCATCTTGCCATTGACCCGCCTGGGCGCGCCGTCGGCGATGGTGACCGTGCCATAGGAATTGAAGTCGGTGGCCGAGAGATAGAATTTTTCCGGCGTCGAAGCCGCGAGATGGGCGATGGCGGCGGTGACGATGTCGCCGCCCCAGGTATCTTCGATGGTCATGGGCAAGCCTGACGCGACGCAAAGATCGCGCATCAGCTTGGCCTTGGTCAGCCCGCCGACCTTGGAAATCTTGAGGTTGATGGCATCCATGGCGTCTTCGGCAATGCCCCTGAGCAGACTGTCGGCGCCGCCGATATTTTCGTCGAGCACGAAGGGCAGGGTGGTGCGGCGGCGGATGGAGAGGCTTTCCTCATAGGTCATGCACGGCTGCTCGATATAGACGTCGAGGTCGCGGACCGCATTCACCACGCGGGCGGCATCGGCCATGGTCCAGCCGGTATTGGCATCGCAGACCAAGATGTCGGTGGGCTTGAGGATGGCCCGGCAGGCGAGGATGCGCTCGATATCATCATTGGCATTGCCGCCGACCTTCAGCTGAAACTTGGTGTAGCCCTCGGCCCGATAGCCGTCGATCTTGCGGGCCATGGTCTCAGGGTCTTCCTGGGAAATGGCGCGGTAGAGGGCAATCTCCTTCTGCTCCATGCCGCCCAGCAGTTTGTAGACGGGCAGGCCGGCGACCTTGCCCAGAATGTCCCAGCAGGCGATGTCGATCGGCGCCTTGGCATAGGGGTGGCCGCGCAACACCGCATCCATGTGGCGGTTGAGCGGGCCAAGATCGGTGGGGTCCATGCCGATCAGTTTGGGGCCGAATTCGCTGATGCCCGCCCGTACGCCGATGGCGTAGCTGGGGAGGTAAGCCGACCCCAGGGGACAGCATTCGGCATAGCCGGTAATGCCGGCATCGGTTTCGACGGCGACCACGGTGCTGTCGAACACTTCCATGTAATTGCCGCCCGACCAGCTATAGCGGCCTTCCTTAAGCGGCAGGTCGACCTGCCACGCCTTGATCGCGGTGATTTTCATTGGAGTCTCGCTGGAGCGCGCGGGTGTTAGAGCACCGACGCTAGGAATTGCGCGGTTTCGGGTCGCTGCGGATTGCCGAAGATCTGATCCGGCGGCCCAATCTCGTGCATCTTGCCCGATTTGAAGAAGGCGACGCGGTCGGATACTTCGCGGGCGAAGGCCATTTCATGCGTAACCAGGATCATGGTCATGCCCTCCTTGGCCAGGAGCCGCATGGTGTCGAGCACCTCACCCACCAATTGGGGATCGAGCGCCGAGGTGACTTCGTCGAACAACATGTATTTCGGGCTCATGGCGAGGGCCCGAGCGATGGCCATGCGCTGCTGCTGCCCGCCGGACAGTTTGCCGGGATAGGTGGCGAGCTTGTCGCCCAAGCCAACATGCTCAAGCTGCTTGCGGCCGATGGCTTCGGCCTCGGCGCGGCTCTTGCCCAGCACTTTGCGCGGGGCGAGGGTGACGTTCTCCAGCACCGTCAAATGCGGGAAGGCGTTCCACTGCTGGAAGACGATGCCGATATTGGTGCGCAGCTTGTTGAGGTCGGTGCCCTTGGCGTGGACTTCGACACCATCGACGCTGATCTTGCCGCCCTGGATGGGTTCGAGGCCATTGATGCACATAAGCAGGGTCGATTTGCCCGAGCCCGAGCCACCGATGATGGAAACCACTTCGCCGGTCTGGACGGAAAGGCTCACATCATCGAGCACCTTGAAGTCGCCAAAAGACTTCTGAACGTTCTCGATCTCAATCATTTTCGCGCCATTTCTTTTCGAGCCGTGCTCCCAGACGCGAGATCGGGAAGCTGATGATGAAGTAGATGAGCCCGGCGACCGTGAGGACGAAGAGTGGCTCCTGGATGCGGGTCACAATGATCTGCGACGAGCGCAGCAATTCGATGATGCCGAGCCAGGTGACCAGGGCCGTGTCCTTCATGACGCCGAGCGTCAGGCCGATCCAGCTCGGCAGCATGATGCGCAAGGCGATCGGGTAGACGATGTTGCTCATGTCTTGCCACCAGGTCATGCCCAGCGAACGGGCGGCGCGGCGGGTGGTGATCGGCACGGCGGCAATGCCGCCCCGGACCAGCTCGGAGCAATAGGCGGACGTGTAGAGCGCCAGCACCACGCAAGAGACGATAAAGGCGCTGGCATTGAGACCGGCGATGGATTGGAAGGCGTTGACCAGCACGAGCTGGATCAGCAATGGCACCGAGCGGAAGATATCGAGCACGAAGGCCAGGGGGGCGCTTGCCCACCAGGGCACCGTGGCGCGGTAGACCCCGAACACGATCCCCAGAATGGTACCGCCGAGCATGGCCCAGAAGGTGATGAGCAGCGTGACGCCAGCGCCTTGCAGCAGGAACCCGATATCGTTGAGGCTGAGACTGGTGTGAAACATCGTGTCGCCCCTCAGTACCGGAACAGGCGGTAGGCGAAAGCCCGCGCGCCGAGGGTGACCGCCTTGGCGATGAGGTAGTACAGCACCGCGGCGATGGCGAAGTATTCGAAGGTCCGGAAGGTCTTGACGTTGAGCTCCTGCGTCACACCGGTCAGGTCGGTATTGAGCCCGACGACCACCCCGAGCGACGTCATGAGGATGGCCCAGACCATCTGGTTGGTCATCGGATGGAACACCGCGCGGAACATCTGCGGCAGCACGATCAGCCTGAACGCACTGATCGGCCCGAAGCCGAGCGAGCGCGCGGCGCGAACCTGTGTGGCCGGTACGGCGCGCAACCCGCCGCGGAAGGTCTCGGCGAGATATCCCGCATTGTTGAAGGCGATGCCGAACAGCAGCGCGGCAAAGCTATCGAGGTGAATGCCGAGCTGGCCGAGGCCGAAATAGGCCATGTAGATCTGGAACAGCGCCGGCGTATTGCGCGCGACCTCGATCCAGGTGCTGGCGATAGCGCGCAGCGTCTTGCTGCCAGAATTGCTCATCAGAGCCAGCAGCACGCCGATGACAATGCCGATGATCATCGAAATGATCGCGATCTGCAGCGTCACCACGGCGCCTTCAAGCATTTGCGGAAGGGCCTGGAAGGCGGGGCGCCAATGGAAGGTGTAGTTGAACATTAAGGGCGCGTTCCGTTGATCAAGGCGACATCAGGATGCGGCGGCTTAAAGGTCTTCCGGTAAGTCCGGAGATGGGAGGCGCCTTGAGGACGCCTCCCCAACTGCGATCAGTAGTAGACGCCGGGAACCATCAGGTTCGGCGCTTCGCCTTCACCGACCCACTTGGCGTAGAGTTCGGCATAACGGCCAGTGCGGATCTGCTGGTTGACGAAGAGGTTCAGGTAGTTGATCAGGCCCTGCTCGTTGCGCAGCGTGATCAGGCCTACATAATCGATCTCGTAGGGTGCCTTGCCACCCATGACGAAGCCGGGGAAGTTGCCGGTGGCGATGGTCGAACCGGCGACCGTGGACGTCACCACGGTGGCGTCGATCTGGCCCTGGGACAGCGCGAGCATCACGTCTGCCTGGGTCTGGTAGGAGCGGAACGAACCAGCCGGGTCGGCCCATTCGGTGACGCTCTTCTCGAGCGCGATGGCTTCATAGGTGCCGGAGGTCGAACCAACCTTCTTGCCCTTGAGGCTGTCATAGTCGGAAATGCCCAGGCCATCCTTGGTCAGCACCACCATTTCGAAGGCGAAATAGGGGATGGAGAAGCCGACGGTCTTGGCGCGTTCCAGCGTATCCGAGGTCGAGGCTACACCGACGTCGACACGGCCCGAAACCAAAGCCGGAATACGGTCGGGGAAGGGCGTCTCGACGATTTCAGCCGTGACGCCGAGCGCGGCCGCCAGGTCATTGCAGGTATCGACGTCGAACCCGATCGGGGTGTTATTGGCGTCGCGGGATCCCATTGGCGGGAAATCCAGCACAACCGCACAGCGCAGGGTGCCTGACGCGATAATGTCGTCGAGCTTGTCGGCGTAAGCGGGCAAGGCAGTGGTCAACGAGGCAAGCGCCAGGGTGGCTGCGAGCAAGAGTTTCATGGTGGTTTCCCCTCCGTTAGAGCCGAGTGCGATCTCGACTTTTCGTATACGATATTCTAAACAGACCTGAACCGTATACGATCTCTTAAGCCCGTCAACCCCTCCGAAAGACGATGTGCGCAATTTGTCGACAGAATTGCAGGCGCGGCGATCGAGCTGCGTTGCGTGGTTGCCCGGCTAGCGATCCGGCGGCTTGCTGGGGCCCGGTAAATTGACCGGCCCAGGTGTACGGAAATCTCGCATTTCGAGCTGCCGACTCTCGGCCTGGTCCGATACTGATGCGTCATTGACACCGTTGGAGTAGCAGCCGTGCCGCTTAAGGCGATAAAGACCCCGGATCTGGGTGCCGTGCCGACGGCCTCCGACGTGATCGCCAATCACATCCGCGATGCCATCGTCTCTGGCGTGCTGGAGGAAAACGATCCGATCCGGCAGGACGATGTCGCCAAGCTCTTCAACGTCTCCAAAATTCCGGTGCGCGAGGCCCTCAAGCGCCTGGAGGCGGAGGGCCTGGTGCTGTTCCAGCGCAATAAGGGTGCCGTTGTCACCAGCATGAGCGATACAGAGTTGGCGCAAATCTTCGAAATTCGCGCCATGCTCGAATCCAACGCCATCCGCCTGGCGGTGCCGCATATGACCCCTGAGACTTTTGCGCGCGCCGAGGCGATCTGTGATGAATTCCAGACCGAATCCAATGTCGGCCGCTGGGCCGAACTGAACTGGAGCTTTCACTCCAGCCTCTATCAGGACGCCAACAGACCGTATTTGATGAACCTGATCCGCTCGGTCAACGATCGCATAGAGCGCTATATCCGGCTGCAGCTGACCCTCTCGCATGGCGAGAAAACTGCCGACCTGGAGCATCGCGCCATCCTGGATGCCTGCAAGGCCGGCGATGGCGAGCTGGCTTCTCGGCTGCTCAGCGAGCACATTGTTGCCGCCTGGCAATCATTGCTGGCAAGCCTGCCGAAACAGGGGAGATAACTGCCGCAGGCCAACCGCGTAAGAGCTGCTCTTGGACAAACCGAGAGCCATTCCTCTACCTACAATGAAGTTGATGGCGATCCCGGAGGGACTCGAACCCCCGACCAACAGCTTAGAAGGCTGCTGCTCTATCCAGCTGAGCTACGGGACCAGCTCGCGCCCCATTTAGCGCATTTTTGTCGAAAGGGAACCGCCCTTGTTTGCGGCTGTTACGAAGCGGCAAGCGATGAAGCGGGTAGGGCGGCTGGGGCAGTGCTGCCGCGCACGATCATTTCCGAGCTCAGCACCAGCCGTAGTGGCACCTGGCTCCGCGGCTGTCCCTCGATCAGGTCGATAAGCGCCGATGCCGCAATCCGGCCCAATGCTTCGCGTGGCTGGCGCATGGTGGTCAGGGGCGGGGAGAAGTGTGGGGCGACGGCAAGGTCGTCGAAGCCGATCACGGATATGTCGCGCGGGCATTCGAGCCCGTGCCGTCTGATACCCGAGAGAAACCCGATCGCTGTCTCGTCATTGGCGGCGAAGATGGCGGTCGGTCGATCGGCAAGGGCGAGGAAGCTCTCGCTGACTTTGAGCCCGCGCTCCATCTCGAAATTGCCGTCGAACAACCATTGCCGGCAGACCGGCAGGCCGGCGGCTGTCAGGGCGTCGCGAAAGCCGGCCTCCCGGTCGTCGGTCAGCGTGTTGCCCGCCGGACCGCGTATATGGCCGATTCTCGTGTGGCCGAGACTGATCAGGTGCCGCGTTGCTAGCTCGGCCGCGTAGCGGTTGTCGGTCTTGACGGCGTGGAATGGGGCATTGGGAATGTCCTCGCACGCCATGACGATGGGCACTTCGGCCGGCTCGCCCGCCAGCTCGACCAGGTTTGCCAAGTCAACCGACCCGTCGAGCAGCAATAGGCCATCGGCGCGGTTGGAGAGGAAGAATTCCTGCAATCGGCGGTTCGCTTCCACGCCCACCAAACGGTTGGCGACCAGCACACCGTAACCACGCGCCGCAGCTGCGCGTTCGATGGCATCGAGGATGGTCGAGAAGAACGGATTGCGAATATCCGGCAGGGCGACAAGGATGGTTCGGGCCGTCCGCTTGCGCAAAGAGCGGGCAGTTTGGTTCAGCGTATAGCCGGTAACCCGCACGGCCTCCGAAATTCGTGCGCGGGTGTCCTCGCTCACCCTTGCCGGGCTCGACAGTGCACGGCTCACCGTGGCGGTCGAAACCTGGGCAAACCGCGCAACATCTTGAATCGTCGGAACTTTTCTTCCTGATGGCATGCCTGGCAGCACCTCCTCAGGCCGTCAGAACCCGATCTGTCTAAATCGATCTTGACAGGTGCGCAACACGTGTATGAAACTCATGCAATCGATTGCGGAGATTTCGGGAGCGGAACATGCAATCGATTACATGCGGCCAGTCGGGGATGTCTCACAAGAAGGCAACCTGACGGCTGGCAGCTTCGCGGGAGCGCATTGCTCCAAGTGATCGTTGGGAGGACAACCTATGAAGAAGTTTACGGTAGTTGCCGCCATGGCAACTGCTCTGCTCGGCTCCACCGCCGTCAATGCTGCGGATGTCGAAGTTATCCACTGGTGGACGTCTGGTGGCGAACAGGCCGCCGTTTCGGTGTTCGCTCGTGAGTTCGACGCCCTGGGCGAGGACAAATGGGTCGATACGGCCATTGCCGGTGGTGAGAACGCCCGTTCGGCCACGCTTCAGCGTACTCTCGGTGGCGATCCTCCGGGCGCCGCCCAGTTCAACATCAGCCGCCAGTTCGAAGAGCTTGCCGAAGCCGGCCTGCTGCTCGACCTGACTCCGCTGGCGGAAGAAGAAGGCTGGAAGGACTTTATCCGGCCCGCTGCAATTCTCGACGTCTGCGAATTCGAAGGCAAGATCTACTGCGTCCCGGTGAACATTCACTCGTGGCAGTGGGCCTGGGCTTCGGTTCCCGCCTTCGAAAAGGCTGGCGTGCCGCTGCCGAAGAACCTCGATGAATTCATCGCCGAGGCTCCCAAGCTGCAGGAAGCCGGTGTCATCCCCTTCGCCATCGGTGGTGAAGCCTGGCAGATCGGTGGCGCCATGGGCGTCGTGATGCTGAGCCAGCTCGGCAAGACCGGCCATGAAGCGATCTACAAGGATCGCAACCTCGAAGTCGCTGGTGGCCCCGAAGTTCTGAACGCCATCAAGATCTTCAAGAGCCTCAAGACCTTCACCGACGAAGGTTCGGCCAACCGCACCTGGAACGACACGACCAACCTCGTGATCCAGGACCAGGCTGCCCTGCAGATCATGGGTGACTGGGCCCGTGGCGAATTCGCCGTTGCCGGCGAAAAGCCCGGTGTCGACTACGCCTGTATCGCTGGCCCCTCTGAAGAGGCCTACCTCGATACCGGCGGCGATATCTTCCTCTTCCCCAAGCAGGAAGATGCCGCGGTTGAAGCCGCACAGCTCAAGATGGCCTCGATGATGGTCAATCCGCAGGTGCAGGCTCTGTTCAACAACGCCAAGGGCTCGCTCCCCGTGCGTGACGACGTCGATATGTCCCTCGCCGACGACTGCATGAAGGTCGGTCTGGACATCCTGAAGGACCCGAACCGCGTGATCCAGGGCGCAGGCATCTACCTGACCCAGGACTCGATCGGTCAGATGGACGATCTCTGGGCCGAAGCCTGGGCCAATCCCGACATGACTGCTGAGGAAATCCAGCAGCGTTTCGTCGATATCATCGCATCGGCTGAATAAGGCGATTGCTGACGAGCCGGGTGACCCGCAAGGGCCGCCCGGCTTGCCATTGGGGCTCTAGGTCACGCTGAGTTCGGACCGCCCTTCATATCGACCCACAAGGGAAATCGTCATGGCTCAGCTTGCTACGGCCAAAGAGGACGACGCTGCCAAAGCGGCAGGTCGCGCCTCTGGGCGGAAGCCGTTCCGCCTATCGACACTGATGTCCATCGTCGGCACCACGCCGATGATCCTGACCGCAGTCGGTGTCTTCGTCATCTGCATCCTCTATTCCTTCGTGCTCTCCTTCACGAATTCCCGCATCTTCCCGGCCTTCGGCGCCGAGAATTTCGTGGGCACCGACCAATATGCCCGCCTCTGGTCGACTGGCCGCTGGCTCGTATCGGTCAACAATATCTGGTTCTTCGGCCTGCTTTCGATCGCGGCCAACATGACCGCCGGCTACCTGCTCGCCGTATTCATGGACCAGCGCATCAGGGCGGAAGACCTGTTCCGCTCCATCTTTCTCTATCCCTTCGCCATGTCGCTCGTGATCACCGGCCTCGTCTGGCGCTGGATCCTCGATCCCAATTACGGCATCCAGGCCACCGTACGCGGCCTCGGCTTTGAGGATTTCCGCTTCGCGCCGCTGGTCAGCGCTGATACCGCCATCTACGGCCTCGTCGTCGCCGGCATCTGGAATGGCGTCGGCGTGACCATGGCCATAATGCTTGCCGGCCTGCGCGGCGTTGACTCCGAAATCTGGAAAGCCGCCAAGATCGACGGCATCCCTACCTGGCGGACTTACCTGTTCATCGTGCTGCCAATGATGCGCGGCGCGATCCTCACCGCCTTCATCCTGCAATGCGTCGGCGTGGTCCGCGTCTTCGACCTGATCGTCGCCATGACGCAGGGCGGCCCTGGCATCGCAACGCAGATGCCCGCCGTCTTCGTCATCCAGCACATTACCGACCGCTCGAATGTGGGCCTCGGCATGGCCGCGGCAACCATGATGCTGCTGCCGGTCGTCGTTCTGCTCGGCCTGCAGGTCTTCGTGCAGTGGCGCGCCAACCAGGCCAAGGGGAAAGCATCATGACCACCGAAACCATGACAGCCGCTCCCATCAGTTCGCGCATCGAGGCCGGCCCGCGTGGCGCCAAGCCCAAGACGCTGACTGCCAGCCGCGTCGGCATCTATCTCTTCCTGATCCTGGCCGCGCTGTTCTTCCTCATGCCGCTCTGGGTGATGGTCGTGACGTCGCTCAAGACCATGCCGGAAATCCAGCTCCGCAACATCTTCCAGTGGCCGCAGCAGATTACTTTCGAACCTTGGCTCAAGGCCTGGGACACCGCCTGTACCGGTCGCGATTGCAACGGCCTCAAGCCGGGCTTCCTCAACTCGGTCAAGATTACCGTCGTCGGCACTACCGTTTCGATCATCATCGCTTGCCTCAACGGCTATGCGTTGTCGTTCTGGAGGTACAAGGGCGCCAACGTCCTGTTCGGCCTGCTCGTATTCGGCGCCTTCGTGCCGTACCAGGTGGTGATCTATCCGCTGATCGTCGGCTTCCGCGAGCTTGGCATTTTCGGCACCTTCCCGGGGATCATCCTGATCCACACCATCTTCGGCATGCCGATCCTGACGCTGCTGTTCCGCAACTTCTTCGCGGCCCTGCCGCCGGAACTGTTCAAGGCAGCACGCGTCGACGGGGCAGGGTTTTGGCAGATCTTCTTCCAGATCATGGTGCCGATGGCCGTGCCGATCACCATCGTGGCGGTCATCCTGCAGGTCACGGGCATCTGGAACGACTTCCTGTTCGGCACCGTCTTTGCCGGTCGCGAGAACATGCCGATGACCGTGCAGCTCAACAACATCGTCAATACGACAACTGGCGTGCGCGAATACAACGTGCACATGGCGGCGACCATTCTGACCGCAGCCGTGCCGCTGGCTGTCTATTTCATCTCGGGTAAATGGTTCGTCCGCGGCATCGCCGCCGGTGCGGTGAAGGGTTAAGCAGATGACGCAACACAGTGTATCCATTCGCGATCTGTCGCTAAACTTCGGCAATGTGAAGGTGCTCGAACACCTCGACCTCGATATCGCGCAGGGCGAGTTCATCGTCCTGCTCGGACCGTCGGGTTGCGGCAAGTCCACCTTGCTCAACTGCATTGCCGGTCTGCTCGATGTCTCCGACGGCCAGATCTTCATCGGCGGCAAGAACGTCACCTGGGAAGAGCCGAAGGACCGCGGCATCGGCATGGTGTTCCAGTCCTACGCGCTCTATCCACAGATGACGGTGGAGCGGAATCTCAGCTTCGGCCTGCGCGTCGCCGGCATGAAGAAGGACGAGATCGAACGCCGCGTCCAGCGCGCCGCCGAAATCCTCCAGATCGGGCCGTTGCTGCAGCGCAAGCCGGTGGAATTGTCGGGTGGCCAGCGTCAGCGCGTCGCCATCGGCCGTGCGCTGGTGCGTGACGTGGACGTGTTCCTGTTCGACGAGCCGCTATCCAACCTCGACGCCAAGCTCCGCTCGGACCTGCGCGTCGAGATCAAGCGGCTGCACCAGCGGCTCAAGAACACCATGATCTACGTGACCCACGACCAGATCGAGGCCCTGACGCTCGCCGACCGCATCGCCATCATGAAGAATGGCGTGATCCAGCAGCTCAGCGATCCGCACACCATCTACAACAAGCCGGTCAACCTCTATGTCGCCGGTTTCATCGGGTCGCCGTCGATGAACTTCCTGCAGGGGACGATCAACGGCTCCACCTTCACCGCCGAAGATGGCACGGAGATTCCGATCGGGACCTACCAGTTCACGACCCCGGCCGCCGCTGCGACCAAGGGCATCCTGGGCGTTCGCCCCGAGCACATCGTTCTTGGCGACGACGTGGCCAAGATGCCGTTCTCGACCGAAGTCGAAATCGAGATCGTTGAGCCGATGGGTTCGGACACCCTGGCGTGGACCAAGATCGCCGGACAGGCCGTCACCTTCCGTGCCGATAGCGATGTCCATCTCACCGTCGGGCAGAAGCTGGTCGTGGGCTTCGATCCCGCCCGCGGCTCGATCTTCAGCACGGAGACGACCAACCGTCTCTGATCGTCAATTGCTCCATTCCGCGGCGGCGCCCCCGGGCGCCCCGCCACCTGTCAGCCGGACTTTTTCGCCAATGTTACTTTTGCGGTAGCTGGCCTTTCCCGACAGCGCGACAGCACAGCCAAACATCGCTATCTGCTGGTCCGCAAACGCGCCCAGCAGTCCATTCTAACGTTACAAAGAGGCCCAAATGACCGTCTTGTCATTCCAGCTCTACAGTGCACGGAACGTTCCGTCGCTTGAAGATTTTCTCGCCACCCTTGGCGCGCTTGGCTACACCCAGGTCGAAGGCTATGGCGGGCTCTATGCCGATGCTGCCGGTCTTGCCGCGAGCCTCAAGAAGAACGGGCTGTCCATGCCGACTGGCCATTTCGGCCCGGCCCAGGTCGCTGATGTGTCGACCACGCTAAAGACCGCCGAAACCCTCGGCATGAAGAAGATTTTCTGCCCGCATATCGGTCCGGAAGGTCGTAGCGCCGACGAGTCCAAGTGGCTCGAATTGGCCGAAATGCTGGCCAAGGCTGCCGAGACCTATAGCAAGGAAGGCTACGGCTTCGGCTGGCACAACCACGATTTCGAGTTCGCGCCGACCACCTCGGGCCGCACGCCGATGGAAATCCTGCTCGAAACCGCGCCCAAGATCGAATGGGAATGCGACGTCGCTTGGGTCGTGCGCGGCAAGGCCGATCCCGTCGCCTGGTTCGACAAGTATGGCGATCGCATCACGGCCGTCCACGTCAAGGACATCGCGCCGGCAGGGCAGGCCACCGATGAGGACGGCTGGGCCGACGTCGGTCACGGCGTGCTCGATTGGGACAATCTGATCACCAAGGTGCAGTCCAAGACCAAGGCGCAATATTTCGTCGCCGAACACGACAAGCCGTCCGACGAAGTGCGTTTCGCTACGCGCTCGATCGCTACCGCCAAGAAGTGGAAGTAAACTAAAATGGCCAAGACCTTTGGCGTCGGCATCATGGGTGCCGGCAATATCTCCAGTGCCTATCTGCGTCTCGCGCCCCTGTTCAAGGGGCTCGAGGTGCGCGCCGTCGCCGATATCCTGCCGGCCGCCGCCCAGAAGCGGGCCGACGAGTTCGGCGTCAAGGCGCAGACGCCCGATGAGCTGCTCAAGAACAGCGAAATCGACGTCATCGTGAACCTCACCATTCCGTCGACCCATTATTCCGTGTCTATGGATATCGTCTCGGCTGGCAAGCACGCCTATTCCGAAAAGCCCTTCGTGCTGTCGCTCGAAGAGGGCATGGCGCTGAAGAAAGCCGCCGACGATCGCGGCCTCAAGGTGGGTTCGGCTCCCGATACCTTCCTCGGTGGCGCGCATCAGCAGGCCCGCGAGATCATCGACAGCGGCCAGCTCGGCAAGATCATGAGCGGTACCACGCACGTCATGAGCCGCGGAATGGAGCACTGGCATCCCAATCCGGACTTCTTCTTCCAGCCCGGCGCCGGCCCTATCCTCGACCTCGGTCCATATTACGTCACCGACCTGATCCATCTGCTGGGCCCGGTGAAGCGCCTCTCGGCCTTCACCAACATGGCGCGCACCGAACGCGAAGTGACCGCCGAAGGCCCCTACAAGGGTACCTTCGTCAAGGTCGGTACGCCCACTACCATCCATGGCGTCCTGGAATTCGTCTCCGGCGCGATCATCACCATGGGCGCAAGCTGGGACGTGGCGGCGCATGGTCACCACAATATCGAGCTCTACGGCACTGATGGCTCGATCTTTGTACCCGATCCGAACTTCTTCGGCGGCGATCTGGTTACGGCAGACATTACCGGTACCCGCAGCACAGTGACTCCATGGAGCCATCCGTTCGGCGTCGCCAACCAGGATGTCGGCACCGCAAACGCCCGCGCCAACTATCGCGCCGCCGGTCTGGCTGACATGATGGCGTCGATCGACGGGGGCTACACCGCCCGCTGCGGCCTCGACGTGGCCCTGCATGCCGTGGACGTGATGACCAGCCTGCTCAAGGCCGGCGAAAGCGGCCAGGTGCTGACGCTGTCGACCACCTGCGAGCGCCCGCTGGCACTCAATGCGGCTGATGCACAGGCGCTGCTGAAGTAAGCGCTGAGGTGCGTACCTCATTGACAGGCGCTTCGAGCCGGTCAAGATTGAGATCAACGACTTGAACAGGCGGCGGCCAGCTCCGCCGCCTGTTTTTGCAGAAGACCAGGCGCCAAGCGCCACAGAGGAGAAATGTCATGCGCACCATCAAGGGGCCCGCAATCTTTCTGGCGCAGTTCGCCGGTGACAAGGCGCCGTTCAATTCCCTGGACGCCATCTGCGGCTGGGCGGCCAATTACGGCTATAAGGGCGTGCAGATCCCGACCTGGGTCGGCAGCCTGATCGATCTGGAAAAGGCCGCGACCTCCAAGACCTATGCCGACGAGCTGAAGGGCACTGCCGCCAAACACGGCATCGAGATCACGGAGCTTTCGACCCACCTCCAGGGCCAGCTCGTGGCCGCGCACCCCGTCTATGACACCATGCTCGATGGCTTCGCTCCCGCATCGGTCCACGGCAATCCCAAGGCCCGTCAGGAATGGGCGGTCCAGCAGCTGAATTGGGCCGCAAAAGCCTCGAAGAATCTCGGCCTCACCGAACACGCTACCTTTTCGGGCGCTCTGGCCTGGCCGTTCCTCTATCCATTCCCGCAGCGCCCGGCAGGGCTGGTCGAAGAGGCCTTCGACGAACTCGCGCGTCGCTGGACGCCGATCCTCGACGCCTTCGACGAAAATGGCGTCGATGTCTGCTACGAGATCCACCCGGGCGAAGACCTGCATGACGGCGTCACCTTCGAGATGTTCCTCGACCGGGTGAAGAACCATCCGCGTGCCAACTTGCTCTATGATCCGAGCCACTTCGTGCTGCAGCAGCTCGATTATCTCAACTACATCGACATCTATCACGAGCGGATCAAGATGTTCCACGTTAAGGACGCCGAGTTCAATCCGACCGGCCGCCAGGGCGTCTATGGCGGCTATCAGAGCTGGATCAACCGGGCAGGGCGCTTCCGCTCGCTCGGCGACGGACAGGTCGATTTCGCCTCTATCTTCTCCAAGATGGCGCAGTACGACTTCGCCGGCTGGGCCGTGCTCGAATGGGAATGCGCCATCAAGCATCCCGAAGACGGAGCCCGCGAAGGCGCCGAGTTCATCAAGAACCACATCATCCGCGTCACCGAACACGCCTTCGACGATTTCGCTTCGTCGGGCACGGACGCGGCGGCCAACCGGAAGATACTGGGGCTATCGTAGTCACGGAAGATATTTGGTACGCCGTCATTGCCCGGCTTGTCCGAGCAATCCATGTACCACCCGGACAAGCCGGGTGGTGACGGCGCGTTGAACGCAGCGCGTTCGATAGGGAGAAAAGAATGGCTGAAAACGGCGCAAAGCGCATTCGTCTGGGCATGGTCGGCGGCGGCACGGGGGCCTTCATCGGCTATGTCCACCGCGTCGCCTCCCGCATCGATGGTGACTATGACCTGGTGGCCGGCGCCCTGTCGTCGCGTCCCGACGTCGCCAAAGAGTCCGGTCGCAATCTCGGCCTCGCCGAGGACCGCATCTACACCTCCTACGAGGAAATGGCCCGCGCTGAAGCAGCGCGTCCCGATGGCATTCAGGCTGTGTCCATAGTCACGCCCAACCACATGCACTTTGGTCCAGCCAAGGCATTCCTCGAAGCGGGCATTCACGTCATTTGCGACAAGCCGATCACCAGCACGCTGGAAGATGCGCGCAAGCTTGCTGGCATCAAACCCAAGAACGGCGCCAAGTTTCTACTGACGCACAACTACACCGGCTACCCGCTGATCCGTCAGGCCCGCGAGCTCGTCGCCTCCGGTGCGCTCGGCAAAATCCGCGTCATCCAGGCCGAATACCCTCAGGATTGGCTGACCGAGGCCACTTCAGACGACAACAAGCAGGCCTCATGGCGTACCGACCCCGCCCGCTCCGGCGCCGGCGGCGCCATTGGCGATATCGGCACCCATGCCTACAACCTGCTGCGCTTTGTTACCGGCTTGAAAACACAGGCAGTTTCGGCCGACCTCACCAGCTTCGTCCCCGGCCGCCAGCTCGATGACAACGTCCACATAATGCTGCGCTTCGAAGGCGGGGCAAAGGGCATGCTCTGGGCCAGCCAGGTCGCGGTGGGCTCCGAAAACGGCCTCCAGCTTCGCGTCTACGGCGAAAAGGGCGGCCTCGAATGGCGCCAGGACAACCCCAACTACATGTGGTTCACCGAATTCGGCAAACCCAAGCAGCTGCTGACCCGCGGCGGCGCCATCTCCGGCGACGCTGCCTCGACCATGAATGTACGAATTCCTTCAGGCCATCCAGAGGGTTACCTCGAAGCCTTCGCCACCCTCTACAGCCAGTTCGCCTCGGTCATCCGCGGTGACGGCGCCGCCTATGAAGGCCTGCTGCCGACGCTGCAGGATGGTATCGAAGGCATGGAATTCATCGTGGCGTCCGTGCAGTCGAGCAAGAACGACGGCAAATGGACCAAGCTCAGCGACGTCTAAGAGCTTGAATTGATTTCGATTTCAAGGGCGCCCACTGTGGCGCCCTTTCTACTGAATGCGCTCGACCTGGTAGCCGGCCTGCTCCAGCAGATCGAGCACGCTGCCCTCGCCGACCAGGTGGGCCGCCCCAACGATCACCAGGTTTTCCTGATTGTCGGCCAGCATGGCCTCCAGTGGCGTCATCCAGTTGCGGTTACGGGCATAGAGCAGGCGCTCCAGGAAGGCTTCCTCGAAGCCGCTCATCTCCACCTCGAACATGGCAGCCAGACGCTCGGGGGTGCCACCGCTCCAGTTGCTGAGCATCTTGCTCATCAGCTTGGGCAGCAAATCGATCTGCTCTAACGTCGCCTCCAGTGTCGCGATCTGCTCGTCCTCATCGCCGCCAGCCAGGACGTCGATCTGCTCCTCCCCCGTTTCCAGGAAGACCATGCGCTCTGGCGTCAGTTCCGGCTCCAAGATGAACTCGACACCCTGTTCGACATATCCGGCCGCGATAAATCCGGCCGCGCTGATCGTGTTGGTAGCCATCCAGGGTTTCATGGCCAGGATTGAACCCATCGGCACGCTGATCTTGGCCATCTGCATGCGCAACTGCACTTCGAGCTGGTCGTCGATCAGATCGGTCAGCAGCGTGCCGTCGACATAGATGCCGCGCACAAAGGCTTGGGCCCCAATCTCAGCCATGGCTTCAGGGCGGACGTCGGTTTCGAATACCACCTTGTCGGCATCCGCCAGAACGGTTTCGAACAACGGCGTGCGCCATGTGCTGCCAGCCGGGAGCACGTGAATTGAGCCAAATACCCAGATGGCGCTGTCGTCGTCGCGAACTTCCCACATGGCGGGCGCGGCCATAACGGGAGTAGTCATTGCCAGGGCGGCGAGGGCAGGGAGCAAAAGGGCGGCGAATAGCTTCATCATTGGTTCCTCGTCGCGGGTCACCCTGCCAGATAGGGTAACCATCGCCAAGCGCTAGAGCCAGTGCGCCAAACTGCCCCAGACAAGGGTAGTGCCAGAGATCATCAACAGGATGAGAATCAATCGGCGAAATGCCTGCGCATTGAGCCGATGGAACAACAACACGCCCAATATGGCGGGGATCGCCAGCGCCGGCGTGATCCACGCAAACATCACCAGCGTCTCACGCGTGATCGAGCCTGAGGCCGCGTAAGCGGTCAGCGTCGCAACATGCATGGCGATGTTGAAAGCCTGAAGCACACCGCGTTGGGTGTTCTTGTCCCAGCCGCGCAGGGTGGTCCACAGCGTTGGCACCGGGCCCGATATCCCGGCCAGGCCACCCAGCACGCCTCCGGCAAACCCGGCGATGCCATCGGCGCCGCGCCCGCCATGCTCCCATTTGTAGCCGGACGGCAGCAACAGCATCAGAGGGCAATAGGCGAGCAGGAACAGGCCGAGCGAGAACCTGAAAATGGTGGGGTCTAGCCATTGCAGCAGGTATGCGCCGAGCGGCACGCCGATCAACCCGCCCATGACTAGGGGTAGCAGCCGCTTGAGCTCAAAGCCTCGCCACACCCAGGGCAGGGCCACGAGCTGTCCGGCCAGCGCTCCGAACACGGCCATGGGCGCTGCCATCTGCGGATCGACTGCCCAGGCCCAGACGGACAGGGCGACCAGCGAAAATGCAAAGCCCGACACGCCCTGCGCGAAGCCCGCCGCTGCTGCCCCAACCAGCACGATGAGGAGCGCCGCGTCCATTCACGCCGCCAAAAACAAATGCGCCGCAAACATTTGCGACGCATTGCGAATTCGTGGCGATGGGGCCGGCACTAGTGCGTCCAGGGTGTCTTGCGGTCCGAGCGGAAATTGTCGGGGTAGCTCACGCGCTTGGGCGTGGCGTCGTGGGCGGGCTGCACGGAATAGGCAATGCCGTTCTTCTGAGCATAGGCTTCCGCCGCTTCCTGCGTGTCGAACGACAGCTTGATCTGCGTCCGCGTGTCGCCAGAACTCGTATAGCCCATCAGCGGATCGATTTCGCGGGCCGAGGCCTGCTCATGCACCAATACCCATTGCTTGGATTTGCCTTTGCCCGACTGCATGGCGTTACGGGCCGGGCGGTAGATACGGGCGGTCATGCAAAGTCCTCAACACGATGCGCTAACGCTAAGGATGTGATGGTCGGAGTACAAAGATTCGAACTTTGGACCCCCGGTTCCCAAAACCGGTGCTCTACCAGGCTGAGCTACACTCCGAGATCACCGCCCTCCGTTAGCCTGTTCGACGGAGAAGGGCAAGCCACCGTCGCGCTGTCTTGCGCTATTGACGCCAGAGCTTCCGGATTCGACAAGACGGTATGATCGATTTGACTAAGGCATGGCCGCTGGGCCTCGATAGCCGGCGCTGGCCGTGGTTCTGCTTCTGCGTCGTCCTCGGCATTGCCGTGTTGTCGCGGGTCGACGTCTGGGCCTCGCGTGGCGCAATTGGCTGGCCTGACCAGTGGCGCGCGCCGTTCTTTTTTATCACCGACTATGGCCTGTCCGACTGGGTGCTGATTCCCTCACTCATCGTCCTCGTCGTCGCTTTGATTGCGGTGGTGGCCCTGCGTCGACTGGGCAGGCTGGTGGCCTACGAACTGGCGCTGCTGTCGAGCTTCATCTTTCTCGGCGTCGGTTTGCCCGGCTTGTTGACCAATGGCTTGAAGCGCATCGTCGGTCGGGGCCGTCCGAGCGAGTTCGACGTCTCGGGCGCATTCTCGTTCCAGAATGTCTTCAATGACTGGACGTTTCAGAGTTTCCCGTCGGGCCACACCACTACTGCGATCGCGCTGGCCTTTGTGGTTGGGTTCCTCTGGCCGCGCCTGTTTCCGGTGTTCTTTGTTATTGGAATGGTCGTGGGCGTCTCCCGCGTACCCGTAGGCATGCACTATCCGACCGATGTGTTTGGCGGGATTGTCGTTGGTATGCTGGGCGCTTACCTGGTCCGCAACTTCTATGCTAGCCGGGGTTGGCTGTTCCGCAGGACGCCCGACGGGCACATCGTTGCCCGCCGCTTCTCTGCCATGCGACGCGCTTTTCACCGCGCCCGGGCATAGCGCTCCATTGCGGCGCCGAGATCGGCCTTGAGGTCGTCTACGCCTTCGAGCCCGATATGCACCCGGAACAGGTTGCCCGGCGCGGACCACGGCCGAACCGTGCGATTTTTGCCGAGCACCACGGGCAGGCAGAGGCTCTCATAGCCGCCCCAGGAATAACCCATCGAGAACAATTGCAGCTTGTCGACGAACGCGGCCACGCTGGCGCGGGGCGCTGGAGCCAGTACGAACGCAAATAGGCTACCTGAGCCGGTGAAGTCGCGCTTGAACAGCGCATGGTCCGGATGGCTGGGCAGGGCAGGGTGCAGCACCGAGGTCACCTCCGGCTGCTGCTCAAGCCAACTTGCAATGTCGAGCGCCCGCGCCTGATGCTCCTTCATGCGGATGGCAAGCGTGCGCAGCCCGCGCGCGACAAGAAAGGCCTCGTCCCCAGAGGTGAAGAAGCCAAGCAGGCGGCGTGCGCTTTCCACGCCGCGCCAGCTCTCCTCTGTCGTCGATATTGTGCCGGCGAACGCGTCCGAGTGGCCGACAAACATCTTGGTCGCGGCATGGACCACAATGTCGGCGCCCAGTTTCAGTGGTTGGTGATAGAGCGGGCTGGCCCAGCTGTTATCGACGATCAACCGCGCGCCGCCCGCATGGGCGACCTTGGCGAGCGCCGGAATATCCTGCACCTCGAAGGTCAGCGACCCCGGGCTTTCCGCCAGCACCGCCCGCGTATTCGGCCGCATGAGGTCGGCAAGGCCCGCTCCGATCCGTGGGTCGTAGTAGCGCGCCGTTACCCCCATCTGCTGCAGGAACCCATCCGCAAATGCGCGGGTCGGCTCATAGGCGCTGTCGGTGAGTAGGACGTCGTCACCGGCCTTGAGGCAACCCAGCAGCGCAACGGTTACTGCGGCCAAGCCCGAGGGAACCAGGCGAGTGCGATACGCACCTTCAAGTTCGGTGATGACCGCCTCGACGCTTTCGGTCGTGGGATTGCCGGCACGGCCGTAGAGAAACCGCTGCCGTTGCGCTTCAAGATCATCAAGCGTTTTGAACAGCACCGTTGATCCGCGATAGACCGGCGTGTTGACGAATCCGAACTGATCGTCGGGCACGCGACCCTGGTGAGTGAGCACCGTCTCCACCGAAAAGGGAGCGTTGTTGCCTCTATCGTTCTCAATCATGCGGTGCTCGTGCTCAAAATCAGTTCAATCGGCAATGAGTGGCTAATAAAGTGACAGCCTTGCTGTCCCAAGCCCCATCGGCCCTTGACGCAACGGTCAATAGACGCTTGCATGCTTACCAGCATCACAACCGCTATTCAAAGGCGGTGGTGCCCACCGGGGACGAGGGTGAAAGCCTTATGAGCTCTGGGATACAAGGTCAGGAAACCAAAAGGCAAAACTATGCAAAAAACGCTCGTAACGATTGCAGTCGCGGCCTCGCTCGGCCTCGGCGCGACCGCTGCCCAAGCAGCCACTCTCGACGACGTAAAAGCCAAGGACTACGTGCAGTGTGGCGTGACCGGCGGTGTGCCCGGTTTCTCCGCTCCCGACGCCAACAATGTGTGGTCCGGGCTTGAAGTCGACTTCTGCCGCGCTGTTGCTGCCGCCATTTTCAACGATGCCGAGAAAGTGCGCTACACCCCTCTGACCAGCCAGGAGCGCTTCGCTGCCCTGTCCGCTGGCGAAATCGACATCCTTTCGCGCACCACGACCTGGACCATGAGCCGCGATACCGATCTGGGTATCAGCTTCATCGGCACCATGTACTATGACGGCCAGGGCTTCATGGTTCGCAAGGCCGACGGCATTGCTTCCGCTCTCGATCTCAGCGGCGCCGCCATCTGCATCGAATCGGGCACGACCACCGAGCTGAACGCCGCCGACTATTTCGCGGCCAACAACCTCGAGTTCAACACCGTCGTGTTCGTTGACCAGGACGAAGTCGTGAAGGCCTACGAAGACGGCCGTTGCGACGTGTACACCACCGACGGTTCGGCCCTCGCTGCCGAGCGTTCCAAGTTCGCTGTGCCGGACGATCACATCATCCTGCCGGAAATTGTGTCCAAGGAACCCCTTGGCCCCGTGGTCCGTCAGGGCGATGACCAGTGGTTCAAGATCAACCGTTGGGTTTACTACGCACTGCTGGAAGCCGAAGAACTGGGCGTGACCCAGGCCAATGTCGACGAAATGCTCGGTTCCGACAATCCGGCGATCAAGCGCCTGCTCGGCGTCGAGGGCGACTTCGGTACGCCTATCGGCCTGACCAAGGACTGGGCCTACCAGGTTATCAAGCTGATCGGTAACTACGGCGAATCGTTCGACCGTAACGTTGGTCCCTCGACCGACATCGGTCTTGAGCGCGGCCTGAACGCATTGTGGACCAACGGTGGTCTGCAATACGCTCCGCCGATCCGCTAAAGCAGCGATCACAAGCCCGGCGCTCTCACAAGGAGCGCCGGTTTTGGTTTTGAACTGAGCGACCTCGGGATTGGACGGCGCCGGCCTGACGCCGGTGAGTTGAGCGTGGCGTAAGCCGCGACGGCGAAGCTTTGTCCTGCCGCCCGTGCGAGCCCGGTTCACAGCAGAGGAATGCATGCCCCATGGCCGTGCAAGACAATATCAGTGCAAGTGCCCCGCGCACGTCACTGCTGAATGACCCGGTTTTCCGCGGCATTCTCTACCAGGTGCTCGTCGCCACTGCGGTGATCGCCTTCATAAGCTGGATCGTGTTCAACACTGCCCAGAACCTCGCAGCCCAGAACAAGACGACCGGTTTCGACTTCCTGTTCCGCACCGCCGGTTTCGATATCAGCTTCACGCTGTTTCCGTGGAGCCGCAGCTCGTTCTATTGGCAGGCCTTCCTCGCCGGTCTGCTCAATACGCTGCTGGTGGCGGTGATCGGCATTGTCTTCTCGACAATACTGGGCTTCACACTGGGTATCGCGCGCCTCTCGTGTAACTGGCTGATCTCGCGTTTCGCGACGGTCTACATCGAGACCATCCGCAACATCCCACTGCTGCTGCAGCTGTTCTTCTGGTACTTCGCAGTGCTCAAGGCGATGCCGGCCGTGCGCCAGTCTTTCGCGCTGCCACTGGACATCTTCATCAATCAGCGCGGTCTGATGGTGCCAAGGCCCCTGATCGACCACGAATTCACCTGGGTGATCGTGGCCTTCGTTGTGGCCGCCATTGGTGCCATCGTCATCGGTCGCTGGGCGACCAATATCCGTACGCTGACCGGCAAATACCCGGCCGCTATCGTCACGGCAGCGCGCGCTGCCAATGCCGCCGTCACCTTCGCCATGGGGTATCTGGCATTTATGGCCCTCGGCGCACTTCTTCCCGCCCTGACTGGCCTCTCCAGCCTGCCATTGATCGGCGCGGTGGTACTGACGGCGATGACCTTCACGCCAGCGAGCCCCTACGTACGCTCCATCATTGCCTTTATTCTGGCATGGGTTGTTCTGTCCTTCGTGCTGAGCGGCATGTTCCCGTCAGTGCCAAGCGTAGTGATCTCGGTCGGTTCGGCGATCGCGGGCGTTGTCCTGGGCTGGATCTTGCTCGATGGCGCCGATGGTCGCGCCTCGGAGGGCAAGTTTCCCATCGCATTGCCGCTGATTGTCGCCTTCGGTGTTCCGGCCCTGGTCTACTGGGTAACGGGCGCTTCGCTGCAATTCGAAGTTCCGGTGCTCAACCGGTTCAACTTCGACGGCGGTGTGCAACTGCCGCCCGAACTCGTTGCTCTGGTTTTCGGCCTCACCATCTATACGGCGGCCTTCATTGCAGAAAACGTGCGAGGCGGCATCCGGGCCGTCAACAAGGGACAAACCGAAGCGGCGCAGTCTCTGGGCATCAAGGAAGGGGACCGGCTGCGGCTGGTCATCATCCCGCAGGCCATGCGCGTCATCGTGCCGCCGCTGACCAGCCAATACCTCAATCTCACCAAGAACTCGTCACTCGGCGCGGCCATCGGCTACCCCGAACTCGTCAACGTGTTCACCGGCACGACGCTGAACCAGACCGGCAAGGCGATCGAGGTGATTGCCCTGACAATGGCCGTCTATCTGACCTTCTCGCTGCTGACCTCAGCCTTCATGAACTGGTACAACGGCCGCGTGGCCCTGGTGGAGCGGTAGAACCATGACAACTTCCGCCCTTTTCGTTCGCGATCACTTTATTGATCCCAAGCCCGCTCCCGGTCGAACCGGTGGCCCCATCCTGTGGTTGCGGCAGAACCTGTTCGCAACGCCGAGCGATAGCCTGCTCACAGTCCTCGGCGCGGTCCTGCTCCTCTGGGCCGTACCGCACCTCTACAATTTCCTCATCGGCCACGCGGTATTCCCGGGTGGCACGGTGGAGGAATGCCGCGCCGAAGGGGCCGGGGCCTGCTGGGCCTATATCGGCGCCCGCTTCAACTTCTTCATCTACGGCTTCTACCCGATCGCCGAGTACTGGCGCCCCAACATAGTCTTCGCGCTGGGCGCGGCGCTGATCATTCCGCTGCTGGTGCCGTCGGCACTGTTCAAGCGCACCAATGCGGTGCTCTTCTTCGTCGTCTACCCCGTCATCTGCTTCTACCTGCTGAATGGCGGCGTCTTCGGCATGCGCTATGTGCCGACCGAGCAGTGGGGTGGCCTGCTGGTCACGCTGATCATCTCGCTGGTGGGCATCATCTGCTCGATCCCGCTCGGCATCCTGCTTGCGCTCGGCCGCCAATCGAAGCTCCCGATCATCAAGACGCTCTGCGTGTTGTTCATCGAGTTATGGCGCGCCGTACCGCTGATCACCGTGCTGTTCATGGCGTCGATCATGCTGCCGCTGTTCATGCCCACGGGTACGACGGTAGACAAGCTGCTCCGTGCCCTGGTCGGCGTGACGCTGTTCAGCTCGGCCTATCTGGCCGAAACCATCCGTGGCGGCTTGCAGGCCTTGCCCCGCGGGCAGTACGAGGCCGGCGCGTCACTGGGCCTGGGCTACTGGAAACGGACGTATTTCATCATCCTGCCCCAGGCGCTCAAGCACGTGATCCCCGGCATCGTGAATAACTTCATCGCCCTGTTCAAGGACACCTCGCTGGTATCCATCGTCGGCATATTCGATCTGCTCAAGACCGTGCAGACCGGCTCCGACGATATCGAATGGGCTGCTCCCAACCAGGCCACGACGGGCTATATCTTCGCCGCCGCCGTGTTCTGGATGTTCTGTTTCGCCATGTCCCGCTACTCGCTCTGGATGGAGCGCAGGCTGGATACCGGGCATAAGAGGTAACTGCTATGAGCCAAGTTTCCGAAACCACCGTCGATCGCGACATCGACACCTCTGCGATGCAGGTCTCCAAGACCGACGTGGCCATCGACGTTATCGGCATGCACAAATGGTATGGCGATTTCCACGTGCTGCGCGACATCAACCTCAGGGTCATGCGCGGCGAGCGTATTGTCATCGCCGGCCCCTCGGGCTCGGGCAAATCCACGCTGATCCGTTGCATCAACCGGCTCGAAGAGCATCAGGAAGGTCAGATTATCGTCAACGGCACGGAGCTGACCGCTGACCTTAAGCGCATTGACGAAGTGCGCCGTGAAGTCGGCATGGTGTTCCAGCACTTCAACCTGTTCCCGCACCTGACCATCCTGCAAAACCTCACGCTCGCCCCCATCTGGGTGCGCGGCATCCCCAAGGCGGAAGCCGAGGCGACAGCCATGCATTATCTAGAGCGGGTCAAGATCCCGGAGCAGGCCAACAAGTTCCCCGGACAGCTTTCCGGCGGCCAGCAGCAGCGCGTGGCGATCGCCCGCTCGCTGTGCATGCAGCCGCGCATCATGCTGTTTGACGAACCCACCTCGGCGCTGGACCCGGAAATGGTCAAGGAAGTGCTCGAAGTGATGATCAGCCTCGCCGAAGACGGCATGACCATGATCTGCGTGACCCACGAAATGGGCTTTGCCCGCCAGGTTGCCAACCGCGTCATCTTCATGGACCAGGGGCAGATCGTCGAGCAGAACGATCCAGAGCAGTTCTTCTCCAACCCGCAGCATGAGCGCACCAAGCTCTTCCTCAGCCAGATTCTGCACTGAGTTCGCATCCCGATTGCCCTGTCGAAAACGGCAGGGCAATCGGCCGCTTGGCTTGACCGCGAGGGGCAGCGGGCCAATATGCTGTGGCGAGCAAGGAAGCCCGGCGTTTTGACCAGATTTTTCAAGCGATTGCTTACTGCGGCAGCGGGCGCTGCCTGTGCGCTGGCGCTCACCGCTGCGCCGGTGATGGCGCAATCGACCCTCGATATTGTGCGTGAACGCGGCTTCCTGATCTGTGGCGCCACCAATCCGTTGCCCGGTTTTGCCCAGCAGGATGCCGAAGGCCGCTGGTCCGGCTTCGACGTCGATCTTTGTCGCGGTATCGCGGCCGCGGTGTTTGGCGACAGCGATCCAAAGCGCATCGAGTTCCGCGCGCTGCGCGGCGAGACCCGCTTTGCGCCACTCCAGACCGGCACGGTCGACGTTCTCACCCGCAACGGTCCCTGGACCGAGCGCCGCGATACGCTCTACGGCGCTAGCTATGTCGGCACGGCCTTCTTCGACGGCCAGGCATTCCTCGTGCCGCAATCGCTGGGCGTCGTTTCCGCCTTCGAGTTAGATGACATCAGCGTCTGCATCATCGATGGCGGCGAAGAACTCGAGCGCATGCAAGAATTCTTCTTCGCCAATCAGGCCAGCTACACCGAAGTGCCCTACGAAGATGTGGCCGACCTTGCCGTCGCCTATCAGGCCGGCCTCTGCCAGGCTGTCTCCGCCTCAGGCCGGCAGCTCCAGGCCATCCGACGCGCGCTGCCCGATCCGGCGGCCCACCGCATCCTGCCCGAGCGCATCTCCAAGGAGCTGATGGGCCCGGTCGTGCGTGAAGGCGACCAGCAATGGTTCAATATTGTCCGCTGGACGCTCTACGCTCTCGTCAACGCCGAGGAGGGCGGCGTCACCTCGCTCAACACCGAGTCGCTGGCCGCAACCCGCACCCCGGCCATCCGCCGTCTGCTCGGCGTCGAGGGCGATTTCGGCACCCCCTTGGGCCTCAAGCGAACCTTCATGGCCGACGTCATCCGCACCATTGGCAACTATGCCGAGCTTTACGATCGACACTTCGGTCCGCAGACGGGCGCTGCTCTGCTGCGCGGGCCCAATGCCCTATGGACCAATGGCGGCCTGCTCTACGCACCGCCCGTCCTTTAGCGGAATCTAATCGGCAAATACCAGGCTTACGCGCCTGTTTTGCTTGCCCTTTTTCTCGATCTTGCCCAGCGCCAAGCGGCCGATTTCGCTGGTATTGCGCACATGCGTTCCGCCGCAGGGCTGCAGGTCGATTGCCCCGATGCGGATCAGCCGAACCCGGCCCTGGCCCATGGGTGGCTTGACGTTCATAGTCTTGATAAGGTCGGGATTGGCGGCCATCTCCGCATCGGTGATCCACTCCTGGGTCACTTCGTGTTTGCCGGCAACCATGGCGTTGAGCTCGGCCTCCAATGCCGCCAGATCCTCCGGCACTTCGGGCATGTCGAAGTCCAGCCTTCCTTTGTCCTCACCCACCGAACCGCCAGTTACCGGGAACGGAAACACCACCGACAACAGATGCAGCGCTGTATGCATGCGCATCAGCTTGTAGCGGCGCTCCCAATCGATCCGGGCAACGACGGATTCGCCAACGGCAGGCAACCGCGAGCCCTCGACCGGCACATGCGCGACCTGCGTCTTGTCGCCGTCGGGGTGGATGGTCGTGGCGATGATGATCGTCGACCCATCGGCTAGTTCGATCTGGCCATTGTCACCCGGCTGCCCGCCCGAAGCGGCGTAGAACACCGTCTTGTCGAGCACGAACCCACCCTCCGCTGTCACTGCGGTTACCGTGGCAGGTGTCGATTGCAGATAGCTGTCGTCGCGAAACAGGAATTCGGTCATAAAAAAACTCAGAGAAGGGGAGAAAGCAGGCGCGCGGCCTGCGTCATGAAACGGAGGGGCAGGGTGCGGGTCCTGACCTCTTCGATGCTCACCTGACGGCAGCTTTTGAAGTCCTCGATCAGCATCGCCTCCACTGCATCGATGGTCTTCTTATCGGTGAACCACAGCGTGATCTCGAAGTTGATCGCGAAGGACCGGTTGTCGAAGTTGACGCTGCCGATAGAGGCGATCTGGTCGTCCATCAGCACCACCTTCTGGTGCAGGAACCCGTCCTGATAGCGGTGAATTTCCACCCCGTGCTCGATCATCGCATCGGCATGGGCGATGCTGGCCAGCCAGACCAGCTTGTGATCGGGCTCGTCGGGCAACATGACGCGCACATCGACGCCGCGCAGCTTGGCCGCGAACAGCGCCGTCCGGATGTCGGTATCCGGCACGAAATAGGGACTGACAATCCACAGCCGCTCGCGCGCCCGGCCGATGATATCGGTGAAGGCGATCGCGCATTCCTCAAGCTTGTCGGCCGGACCACTGCCCATCACCAGCACCGACTGGTCGCCGGGTGTCGCCACGGTCTCGGGGGGCGTCGCCGGCAGCGTCTCGCCCGTCGCCCATTCCCAATCCTCGCGGAACAGCAGGGCGCAGCCGAGCGCAGCCGGTCCGGAAACACGCACATGGGTATCGCGCCAGCGACCGAAGCGTGGATTCTCGCCCAGATACTCCACGCCCACATTGTGCCCGCCGACCCAGGCATGCTCGCCATCCACCACCACGATCTTGCGATGGTTGCGGTAGTTGATGCGGCTTGGGCCATAGACGCGCAGGAACTTGTGGCGCTGGTTGAACCCCGCCACCTTGATTCCGGCTTCGCGCAATTGCGTGCGGTAGCGCTTTGGCATGCCGGTGCTGCCGATATCGTCATAGAGCAGGTAGACGCTCACGCCGGCCCTTGCCCGTTCGATTAGGCGCTCGGCTAGTTCCTTGCCCAGCGCATCGTCGCGGACGATGTAGAACTGCACCAGCAGGTAGTCCTTGGCCTTGGCAATGCCCTCGAAGATCGAATCGAACGTGGCGCGCCCGTCCACCAGCAGCTCCACCGCGTTGCCGTTGAGGAACGGTACCTCGGAGACCTTGGTCTGCACCGGCCACAAGTGGCTAGTCTCCCGGTCGATCAACGCCAAATCCTTTGCGCGTAGCGGGCGGGCGGCGCGACCATTCCGTATCCGGTCGGTCGCATAGTCGTCGAAGGCCTTCCAGCCGAAGATCAGATAGAGAAACGCCGTGGGAAACGGCAGCAATCCCAGCGACAGTAGCCAGGCGATGGAACCCTGCGACGTTCGAGAATTCATGATCTCACGCACGGCGCAGATAAAGGCCAGCAGATAGATCGCCGCCGTGATGGCCGCGACAATGTGAAAGTCGGCGATGATCGCCCTGAGAATATCGTCGATGCCGACCAAAACGCCGCCCCACAACCAGAGCCGGCACTGTATCAGCCGCGCGTCGTCCGACAATGCCATTGGTTGACATCCATCGCGCGAAAGCTAGTCTCTCGTCATGGCTCGTGCAGCCAGCCGCTCGCGCCCGCAAGGGACGGTGAATGCACGACGATCGCTGGTTTGACCCTCTGGACGGGCAAGCCGTCAGCAATGCGAGCACTGACCAATAAATTGCCCGGCGGAGAAGGATCGAACCATGCATGGCTTCATGGATTCAAAGCTCATGGCCAAACTGCTGCGGCAAGGTTTGGCCGAGCGCGGCGTAGACTTGTCGCACAGCGACTGTCTTGAATTGGTGGCACGCCAGTTTGGCGTGGCCAACTGGAACATCCTGAGCGCAAGGATAGAAGCTGGCGCAAGCGCATCTGATGGCGAGGTGCCAAGAGGCTGGATCAGAACCGGCAACAACGCGAAATTCTACCGGACTGGCCTCGATGCATCCCTCGACGCGGCCTGGGTCGAGAGCAAGCCGGAACTCGTGGACACGATCGGCCATGGTGACTTCTGCACCCTGATGCAGACCGTCGACGCCGCGGCATATCGTGCACGCAGCGTGCGAGTTAGCAGTCAGTTGCGCGCTCTCGGCGTCGATGGCGGCGTGACGATCTGGTTTCGCATCGATGGCCCGGACGGTTCGCTGCGCTTCGAGAATTTGGAGCATAGCGAAGCCGATGGCCCGATCTCTGGCACGACGGACTGGACAGAACGAAACATCGTCCTGGACGTACCCGACGAGGCCAAGACCCTGAATTACGGCTTCTACCTAAAGGGCAATGGCAAGGGTTGGGCTCGCGGTTTTCACCTTGAGGCCGTCGATTCCAGGGTAGTCCCCAATACCAAGAATGGCGGCGTGTTGGCGCTGCCGACCAATCTCGGCTTCGTAGAACTGCGATAGGTGGAGCGAGCCGGTCTCAGACCGGCTCCGGCTCGATAATCCCAGAGATATCGATCGGCGAGCGGCCTTCCATCCACTTCGGCACCGGCAGCCCCTTGGCATGCAGGAACTCCGGATTGAATATCTTGCTGGCATAGCGGTTGCCGTAGTCGCAAAGCACCGTGACGATGGTCTTGCCCGGGCCCAGGTCGCGCGCCATGCGCACGGCTCCGGCAATGTTGATGGCGCTTGAGCCGCCCAGGCACAGTCCCTCATGCTCCAGCAGGTCGAAGATGTAGGGCAGGGCCTCGGCGTCGGAGATCTGGTAGGGATTGTCGATCTTGAGCCCTTCGAGGTTTGCCGTGATGCGCCCCTGGCCGATGCCCTCGGTGATCGAATTGCCCGACGATTTGAGTTCGCCATTGGCAAAATAGTTGTAGAGCGCCGCACCCTCAGGGTCGGCGAGGCCGATCTTGATATCGGGGTTGCGCGACCGCAGTGCCTCTGCCACCCCGGCTAGCGTACCGCCCGAGCCGACCGAGCAAATGAAACCATCAATCCTGCCGCCAGTCTGCTGCCAGATTTCTGGTCCCGTGGTTTCGATATGGGCGCGCCGGTTGGAGGTGTTGTCGAACTGGTTGGCCCAGACGGCGCCGCCCGGCAGTTCGCGGGCCAGCTTCTCGGCGAGTCGGCCTGAAATCTTGATGTAGTTATTCGGGTTCTTGTACGGCTTGGCCGGGACCTCGATCAGCTCGGCGCCATAAAGCCGTAGCGCGTCCTTCTTTTCCTGGCTTTGCGTATCGGGGATGACGATCACCGATTTGAAGCCCAGCGAATTGGCCACCAGCGTCAGCCCGATGCCGGTATTGCCCGCCGTGCCCTCAACGATCGTTCCGCCGGGCTTCAGCGCGCCGGATTTGACCGCGTCGTGGATGATGAACAGCGCTGCCCGATCCTTCACCGATTGCCCGGGATTGAGGAACTCCGCCTTGCCCCAGATGTCGCATCCCGTCAGTTCGGAGACGCGGTTGAGGCGGATAAGCGGCGTATTGCCGATAGCGGAGATGAGGTCTTCGTGCTTGGCCATGGATCGATCTGCAAGGGCTGTGAGGGACTTATGGTAGGTGTGCGCACCCGCCGCCGCAAGCCGCTACCGGCCATCCCGGCACGGCTTTTCCCGGTTGGCAGGGCCAGCGCAACGCCTGTGCGCCAGCAGCCGAACGCCGGAATTTCATTCCGTCAGAGCACCGATGCTGCATCCAGCGCACGGGATCGTGACGCCTTGAGGTCGACAATCGGCAGGGGATAGGTCTCGCCCAACACGACATCGGCGTCAGCCAACACCTCTTTAGGTGCGTCGGCGGGCTTGTGTATCCAGGCACTCGGCAGCTTCGCCAGCTCCGGAACCCATCGGCGCACATAGTCGCCGTCCGCGTCGAACCTTTCTCCCTGCGTCACCGGGTTGAAGATACGGAAATAAGGAGCGGCATCGAGCCCGCAACCGGCCACCCATTGCCAGCTTGCCGGGTTGTTCGCCACGTCGGCATCGACCAGGCAATCCCAGAACCATTCTTCGCCTTTACGCCAGTCGATCAGCAGGTTCTTGGTCAGCAGGGACGCAACCAGCATGCGCACCCGGTTCTGCATATACCCGGTCTCCCACAGCTCCCGCATACCAGCATCGATAATGGGTAGGCCGGTCCGCCCATGTTGCCAGGCCTCCAGGTCCTTCTCCGATGCCCGCCAGTTTATGCCCGCATACTTTGGCTGCATCGGCTCGGTAGTTATATCCGGCCTGTGGTAGAGCTGGTGATGGCTGAAGTCGCGCCAGGCCAGTTCGGACAGGAATTTGTCGATTGCCGGCTGCAGTTGATGATTGCCATGGGCGACGGCCATGGATGTGTGCCAGACCTGCCGCGCGCTGATCTCGCCAAAGCGCAGATGCGGCGACAAGCGCGACGTCGCTTCGCGCGCCGGAAAATCCCGGCCTGCTGGATAATTCTCCACCTGATCGTCGAGAAAGTCCGCCAAAGCCTGGCGCGCGGCCGCCTCGCCGACGGACCAATGCTGCGCCAGCTTCGCCGCCCATTTCGGCTCGATGTAGGCATCGTCTACGGCACGGGGATCGCGGCTTTCACCCGCCGCTGGGCGGTGCTTGGGCGTGGCAATGTCGTGGGTCTTGAGGGTTTTCCAGAATGGGGTGAACACCGAATAGGGCTTGCCCTGACCCGTCTGGATATCCCAGGGCTCGACCAGCACATTGCCCTCGAACGAGGCTGCGCTGATGCCACGCTCTCGTAGCCCCTCCTTGATCGCTTGATCGATCGCCCGCTCGCCCGGCGCGTAACGCCTGTTCCAGTAGACCGCTCCGGCATGGAGTTCCGCGACCAGGGCATCGACGACTTCGCGGCTGTTGCCTCGGCGCACGATCAACTCGACGCCAAGCTCGGCCAGCGACCTGTTCAATGCGACGAGGCTCTGGTGCAACCACCAGCGGGCGGCGCCTCCAGGGGGACGCACACCGGCCGTTCCCTCGTGGATGTAGAGCGCAATGACGCGCCCGCCTTCGCGCATTGCTGCGGTCAGCGCTGGGTTGTCGGCAATCCGCAGGTCATTGCGCAGCCAGACGATCGTCGTTCGAACCATGGAGCCCTCCGCTCCAAATACGCCCGGAGCGCGCAAATGGTTCAAACTATTCCATCACCTCGGCCAGATGCTCCAGTGCGGCGCTCCACGCCTCGATGGAGAAAATGCGCGATTCCGGATCGGCATGAGCCAGGCCCCGCTCGGTGATGGTAATCTGGGTCTGGTCGTCGCCGATCGCCTTGAATGCAATTTCAAGCACGAAGATCAGGTCATCGCCATCGTCCTCGTCATCCTTGTGCACCCAGGACATGACGAGCTTCTCGTTTTCGACGAACTGCAGGATTTCGCCGCTGACCGTATGATCCTCCGGATCTTCGTCGTCACCGAACGTGGTGAACTTGTATTCGCCACCTTCGAAGGCATCGAGTTCGGCCTCGTCGGCCTGCCACTGCTCGATCAGCGCCGGATCGGTCCAGGCGGAGAACACATCGGCGATATTGGCGTCGATGGTGCGCGTCAGGGTGATCTGGCTTTCGCTGTCGATGTCCATGCCGTTGCTCATGCTGGTACCTTTTCGGTTGGATGCAGTTCGTCGGTCCTGGGCAGGAAGATGGTGAGGAACCCGAGAACCGGCAGGAAAGCGCAGATGCTGAAGATACTGACGATGCCGATCTGGTCGGCGAGCGCGCCCATACCCGCCGCGCCAATGGCACCGATGCCAAAAGCAAAGCCGAACACGAAGCCGGCAATCATGCCAACCTTACCGGGCACCAGCTCCTGCGCATAGACGACGATAGCCGAGAATGCGGACGACAGGATCAATCCGACCATCACGCTGGCCGCAGCGGTACCCAACAGGTCTAGATACGGCAGGAGCAGCGTGAAGGGCAGGGCGCCAAGGATGGAAGCCCAGATGACGCTCAATCGTCCGAACCGGTCGGCCACCGGGCCGCCGAGGAGCGTGCCGGCCGCGATAGCGCCCAGGAACAGGAACAGATAGAACTGCGCGTCGCGCGCCGAGAGATCGAATTTCTCGATCAGGAAGAAGCTGTAATAGCTCTTGAGCGTCTCGATATAGATAAACTTGCTCAGCAGCAGCGCGCCGATCACAGCGAATGCGATGGTCAAGCGCCGCCGGGAGAGATTCGGTTTGTCGCTCACCCGCTTGGGCTGCGACGCCAACTGCCGCTGGTGGGCGGCATACCACCGCCCGACATAGCTCAGCAGCATGACGCCCAGTAACGCCGCCAGGACGAACCAGGCAATGCTGCTCTGCCCCAGCGGCAGCAGGATCATGGCTGCGGCCAGCGGGCCCAGGGCGGTACCGATATTACCGCCGAACTGGAACATCGACTGTGCCAGCCCGAACTTGCCGCCCGAGGCCAGCCGCGCCAGACGCGACGCCTCGGGATGGAACAGGGCCGACCCGGTGCCCATCACGACCGAGGCCAGCATGAGCAGCCAAAACCCATTGGCTGTGGCCAACATCAGCACGCCAACCGCCACGATGCTCATCGATAGCGCCAGCCAGTAGGGCTTGGGCTTGAGGTCGCCATAGAGACCGAAAGCCGGCTGCAGCAGGCATGCCGTAATCTGCTGCGCCAGCACCAGCAGGCCGATCTGCGTGTAGCTGAGGTTGTAGATGTCCTTGAGCAGCGGGAAGAGCGCCGGCAACAGGAACTGCGTGAGGTCGTTGAGCAGGTGCGCCCCGCTGACGGCCAGGATGACATTCAGGGATGTGCGCTGCGCGGCCGGGGCGGCCGCGCCGGGAAGGGCGTCCATGAAGAGAGGAGTCCAAAGCTCGAAATATGCGAACCCGTACGAGCGCCGATTGGCGCTGGCAGTGCCAGGTTATGCGGGAATGGGGCTCAAAACGAGCGCTACGAATGGCTCCGCGGGTAGGATTCGAACCTACGACCAATCGGTTAACAGCCGATTGCTCTACCACTGAGCTACCGCGGAATACCTTCGTCAGACCTTCTTGCGAAGGCGAGGTCCATGTAGCGAACTTGATTTGCTTTGCCAAGCCCCAAATCTCCCGCGTGTGAATAAGTCACGACAGTGGACGGGTAGACCGGGCGCGCCGCTCAAGTGCGATCACGTCTTCAATGGTGTTGACGTTGTGAAACGGATTGTCCGTCTGGTCCCCCGACCAGTCGACGGCCTCGGCACCGAGCAGCCTTTGCAGAGCCTTAAGGCTTGCCGGCGGGGCAGGGGCCGCCATGCGTTCGGGCAGATCGGCGATTGCCTCTATCCGCCATGCCGCATTGGGCGGATAGAAGTCGTCCTTCCACGCCGCATAGCTGGCTGGGGCTTGCGCCAGCGGTGCTACCATCCGCGCCACGAAATCAGTAGGCAGGAACGGCGTGTCCACCGCGACGGACACCAGCTCGCCGCGCACAACACCGCGCCGCCGCAGCGCAGTCACTGCAGCGGCGAGCCCGGCGAGTGGCCCGGCGCACGGAACGGGGAGATCCGGCACGGCTTCCGCGCCCTCCGGCAGGTCGGATATCGCCGAATGCGGTCCGCTCGATACCATCAGCGGGTCTGCGACTGGCCCCAGTGCTGCCGAGACCCGGTCTATCAGTCGCAAGCCGCCAATACGCAGCGAGCCCTTGCGAACGCCACCCAGGCGCTGCCCCTGCCCACCCGCAATGATCACCGCGTGGACCAGGCTCATTGCCCCTCGATATCGGGTGCGCGCGGGATACCCCAGCGCAACAGGACCAGCATGGCGATTCCTCCTACCAGCCCCCAGAACGGCGCGCCGACGCCGATGATCGTGATTCCCGAGGCCGTGGTGACAAAGGTGAAGATCGCTGGCAGCCGTGTTTCCTCCACCACCAGCGCCCCCGAAAGCGCTGCGGCAAGGCTGGAGAGCAGCGCCAGGCCGGCGACGGCCTGGATCAGTAGCGGCGGCGATGCCGCAATGAACGCTGCCGCCAAGCTCGCGGCCGGTGCCAGCAGCAGATAGACGACGCCGGCCGAGATCGGCGCCGGCCAGCGTTTGCTCTTTTCGGGATGCGCCTCGGGTCCGGCGCAGATCGCCGCGGTGATTGCCGCCAGGTTGCTGGTATGCCCGCCAAAGAATGCCGTGACGGCGCTGGCAATGCCGGTGATGACGAAGAGCGGTGCCGGAGGCAGCTCAAAGCCATTGGCCTTCATCACCGCGAGGCCCGGCAGGTTCTGCGATGCCATTGTCACCACATAGAGCGGCAGGCCGATGCGGATGATCGCATCAAGGGTGAAGACCGGCATTACCGGCACAAAGACCGGCCAACTGCCGTCCAGCGCGCCCGGCTCCAGATGCGTTGTGGTGGCCAGCAGAATGCCCGTCACCACCACCGCGATCGGCACCGCATAGCGCCGCGCAAACCGCAAGCCGATGACCCAGGCGAGCAGAATGGGCAGCGCCAGGGCCGGCATGGCTGCCACTGCGTTGATCGGCGCCAGGCAGAGCGTCAACAGCATGCCCGCCAGCATGGCATTGGCGATCGGCGCTGGAATCGCGGCCATCAGCCGGGCAAGAGGCCTGATCAATCCCGTCAGCACGATCAGCCCCGCGGCCACAAGGAACGCCCCCGCGACCGCGGGGAAGCCGCCGACCGGCTCACCAACCGTCAGGATGAACGCGACACCAGGCGTCGACCAGGCAAAACTCACCGGCACCCGAACACGCGCGCTCACCACGATGTTGAGAATGCCAATGGCGATGCACACCGACATGAGGCCCGAACCGGCCTGCTGCGGTGAGGCGCCGGTCGCCGTCAGTGCGGCCAGCACCAGCGTAAACGTGCTGGCATAGCCAACGACCGCCGCAAGCGCACCCGCCATGATCGGCTGAAAATACTCGCGCTGCCCCGGCGCGGCGGACAAGGCTTGTGCCAAGACGATTCCCCCTGATGCGAGCGCAGACTATGCAAGCCCGGGGTCGGGGTGAAGCGCAAAAGCCGCCTCGGCCGCCCCGGCGTCGACCGCCCCGTCGGCGCGTCGTCATAATTCAGAAAATTCACCGTCGATTAGGGAGGGTCTTGCATAAGCAATGTCCGTCCAATAGTTACTGCGGACGTGAGGCCACGTGGCGGAGTGGTGACGCAGCGGATTGCAAATCCGCGTACTCCGGTTCAATTCCGGACGTGGCCTCCAATGATTTCACCCACAAATTCATATGATTACCACCAGCCGCCCGCTGTGGGGCGGTCTTGTCGTTTGCTCACTTTCTGTATTTTCAAGCCTCGTCTCGTCCAGCGATGACGAGCAAGCGACCCCGCGATCACTAACACCGGACTACTGGGCAACCATGTCTGCCGGGAGCCGTTCTCGATTTGGGCGGTAAGCCCCAGAAAGAGGAGAAGCCTATGTCCAGAACCATACTTTCAGCATCCGTTGCTGTGCTGATGCTCAGCCTGTCCCCGGCCGTTTTCGCGCAGGAAATGACGCTCATGGGCACGCCGGTGCCCGCCGATCAGGTCGAGCGTATTCAGGCGCAGTGCGACACGCTCGCGGCCGAAACCGGCATGGGCGCGGGAACCAGCACCGATACTTCCAGCCCCGAAAGCGACGATACCGAGGCCAGCCCGTCAGGTGACGCGGGTGGAGGCGAGGTCGACTTTGCAACCCTGGATATGGCCACGATCACGATTGAGGCCTGTCGCGACGGCGGCTTTACGCCAGCGGCAAACTAGAAGGGCTGGCGCCTCGACAGCTTTGCCGGGGCGCCTCACCTTCGGGGCCTCTTGCCCCTCTCTGGCCGCTGACATATGAGCTATGCGCAGCTCTTTTTGTCGCGGCACACCAAGCCGTCTTGCCAAATGCACGCCGCCGAGGATATTCACGTCCAGCATATGGTCGCACGAGGGCGGGCTGACGGACATGACCGATTTTGAGCGTTCGCGCGAGCACATGGTAGATAACCAGCTCCGCACGAGCGGTATCACCGACTGGCGTATTCTGGCGCGGATGAGCGAGGTTCCGCGTGAGCTCTTTGTCCCCGCGTCGCGCGCCGCCGTTGCCTATATCGACGAGGTGCAGTGGCTTGAGCAGGCCGGTTCCGGCCGTTTCATCGCGCCCCCCGCGACATTCGCCAAACTTCTCCAGCTTGCCGAGGTCACCGAAGCTGATGCCGTGCTCGATGTCGGGTCGGGCACCGGCTACTCCGCGGCGATCATCGCTGGCCTTGCCGGGTCGGTTGTCGGCCTCGAGCAGAATGCGGCGCTGGCAAGCACGGCTCGCGATAATCTCTCGGCGCTCGGCCTGGCGGACGTGCGCATCGTTGCCGGCGATATCGGGCAGGTCGGCAAGGCTCAGTTCGACGTCATCCTCGTCGAGGGCGCGCTGGACACGGTTCCCGATACCTTCTTTGCGGCGCTCACGGATGGTGGGCGTCTGGTGGCTCTGATGCGTCGTGGCGCCGTCGCCGTGGCGAGCGTTTTCGTCAAGTCGGGCAAGGGCATTGCAGCGCGTGACGAGTTCAACGCCTGGTTGCCGCCACTCCTGACCGTTAAGGCCGAGGAAGAGTTTGTATTTTAAAGTGTCGGTTGAGCGATCCGTGTTGCGTGCCGGGCACGCAACAAGATTAATCGCGCATCGGGCTTGGTTGGGATTGCGCTCGCAGGTTGTGTACCCCATGTGCGGCGCGTACTATTCTGGGGACTGGAGGCGGGCCATGAGTTTTCGCAGGAAATTGGTCGCAAGTGTGCTGGCCTTGAGTGTGGCAGCGTTTGCGATCGGCGGTGCGCAAGCGCAGTCCATCACGCAGGCTTTGACGAGGGCCTATGACTACGCACCGGACCTGCAGGCGGCTCTGTTGAGTGCCAAGGTCGCGGCCGAAAATATCGCCCTTGCTGAATCGGGTAAGCGACCGACGATCGGCGCTACGTTGGGCGGCAGCTACAACTGGCAGCTGCAGAACGGCGCTATCGGCGACGGCACGTCGCTGACCACCGGGCTGTCCTACAATCAGACCATCTACGACAACTTCCAGACCGACGCTCAGATCGAGTCCGCGCGCGCTGGCGCCGAGGCGGCCGAATACCAGATACGCAACACTGAGCAGAATGTGCTGCTTTCGGTCGTGCAGGCTTACATGTCCGTACTTAGGGACCGGCAACTCGTCGCCCTGCGCCAGGAAAACGTGAACTTCTTCCAGGCACAGCTGCAGTCGGCGCGCGATCGGCTCGACGTTGGCGAAGGCACCCGCATCGATGTTGCGCAGGCCGAGGCTCGCCTCGCCCAGGGGGACGCGACCTATCGTGCCTCGCTCAGCAGCGTCGAGATCAGTCAGGCGACGTTCCAGCGCTATGTCGGCGTCGCGCCACAGAATCTCGACTCGTCGCATAATTACAGCCGCCTCATCCCGAGCAATCTGCAGGCCGCGATTGCTGAGGCCGAAGTTGGCCACCCCGCCATTCTCATGTCCAAGGCCGCTATCCGCGCCGCTCAGGCGGGCAGCGATGCAGCCCAGGCCGCGTTTGGCCCCAAGGCGTCGGTCACCGGTTCGCTGGGTACGCGCTGGACTGGTCCGTCCGGCGGCCCGCAGGACGGTATCAGCGGCAGCGTCGGCTTCCAGATTACCGTGCCGATCTACGCTGGCGGTGCCATTGGTGCCGGGGTCCGCAAGGCCAATATCGAGCAGATCAAGTCCGAAGTGACGGCGATGTCGTCCTATGACCAGATCCGGGAGGCCGTGATTTCGGCCTGGGCCGGTATCCAGAGCGCCGACGCGCAGATTTCCGCTGCCAATGCCGCTGTTGCTGCCGGCCGTGAAGTGCTCGACGGCGTCATTCAGGAACGTGACCTCGGTACCCGCACGACGCTCGATGTGCTCAACGCCCAGGCCGAGCTGACGACGGCGCGCGAAGGTCTCATCAACGCTTCCACCAATAAGGTCATCGCGACCTTCTCGTTGCTGGCCGCTACCGGCCACCTCACCGCGACCGATCTGGGTCTCGCTGTCGAGGTCAAGTCGGCAGTCCGCTACACGCAGGCAGTCGAAGACGTGTGGCAGGAGCTGCGCACGGTTGCCGAGTAAGCTCAACAGGGCGAATTCCATCCTTTGTGGCCGGGCAATGCCCGGCCACAACTTTTAGTGGAAGACCCCTTGCGGCTTGACCTCGGTGATTCCTAATTGCGGCGTGCCGGTTTATGGTGGTGACTACGAATCAGGGGGTGGCCGCATAGCGGGGGCCTCGTGCCAGGTTCGAGCGCGCATGAGTAAGAGGCATCGATGAACAAGCCGGCACCCAAAGAACCCTCGATGGACGAAATCCTGTCGTCCATTCGGCAGATCATTGCCGATGACGATGCCGCAGGGGTTCCGCGTCGCCCGACCATCCAGGCAGCGCCGCCACCGATGCAGGCGACGCCCGCCCGTCCTCTCGACCGCGATCTGAGCGACATGCTCGACGATATCGAGCCTTTGGCCCTGTCTCCGGCCCAGATCGTCAGCGAAGAGGCTCCGGACGATGACGTCGGCGGCTTCAGCTTCGACTCGATCCTGGCCGATACGGCGATCGAGGAAGAACCGGCTGCCATCAGTGCCCAGCTCGTCGAACCCGAAGATATCAGCTTCGCCGTTGAGGAGATTGAGGACGGTCTGCCAGCCTTCGACCCGCCGCCGATGCGCGTGCAGGCACCCGAGTCAACGCCGCAACCCGAGCCCGCCCGCGTGGCGCCGCGCCCGCAGCCTTCGATTGCCCAGGCCGCGCCTATGCCGGACCCGACTTTGTCGAGCGACATTGCCGATCAGCTTCTAGAACCGGCGACGCAGGCCGCCGTGCGCAGCTCGATCACCAAGCTCAATGGCCTGGGCATGGGCAATTCCGGCGCTACCATCGAGTCGCTAATGCGCGACATGCTGCGCCCGATGCTCAAGGAATGGCTGGACGAAAACTTGCCATCCGTCGTCGAGCGCATGGTGGAAAAGGAAATCGCCCGCATTTCGCGCGGCGACTGACCATTCCCGCCGCGCCGCTGTTGACCCTGCGCCGCGCATTTGCTTGAAGTCTGCCAAACCTATTGTTCGACCCGCCAGGTGCTTCTCCAACGAGCAGCCCGTCTTGGCGGGTCGCTGCTGTTGTGAGTGACGTTATGCTTGAAAAGTCCTACGAGCCCGGCGCCGTCGAAGATCGCGTCTATCGCGACTGGCTGAAGGCCGATGCCTTTGCCGCGGGGGCAGGGGCCCCAGATGGCGCCGAGACCTTCACCATCGTCATTCCGCCGCCCAACGTTACCGGCTCGCTTCATATTGGCCACGCGCTGAACAACACGATCCAGGACATCCTGGTGCGTTTCAATCGCATGCTCCGTAAGGACGTCCTCTGGCAGCCGGGCACCGATCATGCCGGCATCGCCACCCAGATGATCGTCGAGCGCCAGCTGATGGAGCGGCAGCAGCCCGGCCGTCGTGAAATGGGCCGCGAGAAGTTCGTCGAGCGTGTCTGGGAATGGAAGGCCGAGAGCGGCGGCACCATCATGAACCAGCTCAAGCGCCTCGGCGCTTCGGCTGACTTCTCCCGCGAGCGCTTCACCATGGGCGACAATGGCGCCGCCGACGACCAGATGGTCCGCGCCGTCACCAAGGTTTTCGTCGAACTGCACAAGCGCGGCCTGATCTACCGTGCCAAGCGCCTCGTCAACTGGCATCCGGGCCTCGAAACCGCCATTTCCGATCTCGAAGTCGAGAACATCGAGATCAAGGGTCACATGTGGCACCTGCGCTATCCGCTGGCCGATGGTGTGACCTACCAGTTCCCGATTGCCCATGACGAAGAGGGTAAGCCCACCGAGTGGGAGACACGCGACTATATCATCGTCGCGACCACCCGGCCCGAAACCATGCTCGGCGATAGCGGCATTGCCGTGCATCCGACCGATGAGCGCTACGCGCCGCTGGTGGGCAAGTTCGTCGACCTGCCGCTGGTCGGCCGCCGTATTCCGATCGTTGCCGACGAGTACGCCGACCCCATTCTGGGGACCGGTGCGGTCAAGATCACTCCGGCGCACGACTTCAACGACTTCGAAGTCGGCGTTCGCAACAATCTCGACCAGATCAACGTTTTCACGACCAACGGTTCCATCCGCGCAGACGAGAATATTCCTGAGCGCTTTTGGGGCCTCGATCGCTTCGTCGCGCGCAAGGCGATCGTCGCCGACCTGGCCGCGCTGGCCGAAGCCGAGCCGACCCGTGGCCTCGATCATATCGAGGACAAGAAGATCATGGTCCCGCATGACGAGAAGTCCAAGCTCGTCGTCATCGAGCCCTTCCTTACTGACCAGTGGTGGGTCAAGGCCGACGTGCTGGCCCAACCGGCCATGGCTGCGGTCCGCGAGGGCCGCACCAAGTTCGTGCCCCAGCAGTACGAGAACACCTATTTCGCCTGGCTGGAGAACATAAAACCCTGGTGCATCTCGCGCCAGCTCTGGTGGGGCCATCAGATTCCGGCCTGGTATGGCCCGGACAATGAGGCCTTCGTAGCTTCCAGTGAAGCCGAAGCCTTCCAGATGGCTGTCGATCACTACCGCAAAACGGCCGGAAATGGTGGACCATTCCAAACGGTTGAGGACTTTGACGACTTCCTGAAGCAGCCGGTGGCCTCGTCGCTGCTGCGGCGCGACGAAGACGTGCTCGACACCTGGTTTTCCTCCGCCCTCTGGCCCTTCTCCACCCTGGGCTGGCCGGACGACACCGCCGAGCTGCGCCGCTACTATCCAACTGACGTTCTCGTCACGGGCTTCGACATCATTTTCTTCTGGGTCGCCAGGATGATGATGATGGGTCTTGAGTTCCTGGATGAAGAGCCGTTCCACACGGTCTACATGCACGCGCTGGTCCGCGACGAAAAGGGCCAGAAGATGAGCAAGACCAAGGGCAACGTCATCGACCCGCTGGAACTCATCGACCAGTACGGTGCCGACGCCACCCGCTTCACCCTCGCCGCTATGGCCGCACAGGGCCGCGATCTCAAGCTGTCGCTGCAGCGCGTCGAGGGCTACCGCAACTTCGTCACCAAGATCTGGAACGCCGCCCGCTTCCTTGAAATGAACGAGTGCCGCCGCGTCGAGGGCTACGATCCCAAGGCTAACAAGCTGCCGCTCAATCGCTGGATCGTTGGCGCCACCGCGCGCGGCGCTGCCGCCGTTACCCAGGGCATTGCCGATTACAAGTTCAACGAAGCCGCCAATTCCGCCTATGACTTCGTCTGGGGCACCTTCTGCGACTGGTACGTCGAATTCGCCAAGCCGGTTTTCATGGGCGAGGATGAAGCTGCCAAGGCCGAAACCCGCGCCACTGCGGCCTGGGCGCTCGACCAGATCCTGACCATCCTCCACCCCTTCATGCCCTTCGTCACCGAAGAGCTGTGGGCGGAGACTGGCAAGTTCGGTCCGGCGAGATCCAACATGCTGATCCTCACCGATTGGCCGGATCTAGCGGGCCTCGAGGACCCATCCGCCGATGCCGAACTGACCTGGCTGATTGATGTCATCACAAATGTCCGCTCGGTTCGATCAGAGATGAATGTGCCCGCGAGCGCCAAGCTGCCGCTGGTGGTCGTCGGCGCAGGGGACGAAACCCTGCGCCGCCTCGTCGCGGGCACCTCGTTGATTACCCGTCTGGCGCGCCTCGAAGAAATCTCGCCGCAATCGACCGTCCCTGGCGAGTCCGCCCAGTTCGTCGTCGGCGAGGCCACCTGGGCCCTGCCGCTGGCAGGCTTCATCGACATATCAGCCGAAAAGTTGCGCCTCGAAAAGGAAGTGACCAAGCTCGATGGCGAGGTCACCCAGATCGACAAGAAGCTCGGCAACGAGCAATTTGTCGCCAAGGCGCCCGAAGAGGTGATCGAAGAACAAAAGGCTCGTCGTGAAGCTGCCATCGAACGGCGTCATCACATCACCGAAGCGCTGAAGCGTTTGAGCTGACAGCCCACCCATAGGGTAGTGGCACAAGCCGGCCATCACCACTGGACGGCACATCCCCCTTGATGGGGGAGGCTGGGAGGGGGTGACCAGAGCCCGATATCGGGGTCAACCCACCCCCACCCTGATCCCTCCCCTTAGGGGGAGGGTGTCGACTGAAAGGCTCGATACCCGATGGACGACACGATCCCGCGCGAACCGCCCGCCCGACATGTCGCCAATGGCATGGTCGGTGTTGGCGCGGTCCTGGTCTTCGACGGCAAGGGCGGCGTTGTCCGTCATGAGCCGACGGCCGATGAACCCAAAGTGCCGGTGCGCGGCTTCAAGCTGGTTTGCGGCAACTCCAAAGCTCCTGAATTCAAGGTTTGGCTCAAGCAGGAACTGGGTGAGTTCAACGCCGATCTGTTGACGGTCCCGAGCACCCGCTCGCGCTGCACGGTTATCGAGGACCGTGCCATGGTGGTGATGCGGGTGGCGCGCCCGGGCGCTGAACCGCACGATATCGGCCGCCAATTGCTGACGCTGTGGATCGAAAAGGGGCGCGTCATCATCGCCTCCGAGCTCAATATCCTCGATTTCCTCGGCCTCAACAAATGGGTAGCCTCCCACCACGCGCCCGTTAGCCCGGCTGACCTGGTCGCCCGCCTCGGCCTGCGCGCCGCCGACAGGCTGGAGCCGCTCGTGGAAATGCTCGGTGATCGCCTCGACGACATCGAAGAGGCGCTGATCGTTCAGAAAAGCATCAAGAACAACAATCGCCTCGCCGAATTGCGCCGCAACCTCATCGGCTTCCGCCGCCTGGTCTGGCCGCAGCGGGACGTGCTCAACACGCTCGAAATCGAAGACCTCTCCCATTTCACTGCCCGCGACCGGCTGCGGCTGCGCGAGGCGTCGGCGCGGTCGGCACGCATCGGCGATGAGCTGCAGGCCCTCTCCGAGCGTGCCGTGCTGGTGCACGAACAGATCATCGATGCCCGCGCCGAACAGATGAACCGCACCATGCTGGTTCTGGCCGCTGTGACAGTCGTGTTCATGCCGCTCACGCTGCTCACCGGCGCCCTGGGTATGAACGTTGCCGGCATTCCGTTTTCCGATAACCCGCACGCCTTCTGGGCCGTCTGCGCGGGCCTCTTCGTCATGGCGCTGGGTATCGTCTGGTGGATGCGCGGTCAGCGCTGGCTGTAGGGCCCGAGGAATTTCCTCCCAACTCTCTGAAAACTCGATCGTCACCCTCGGGCTTGCCGCAAGAGTCCTTCACTTGCTGACCGTGCGGCAAGTGTAGAGCCCTGGGGTCAGGCCCGAGGGTGACGAGCTGTGGAGGGGCACCGCGTCCCTTCCTACCTTTCCTCCTTGCTAGATACTCGCCTGCACTTTGTGCAAACCAGCATAGAGCCCTTCCGCCGCCATCAGCACGTCGTGCGAGCCCTCTTCGGCAATGCCGTCTGCCGTGAGCACCAGTATCCGGTCCGCTTTCCGCACTGTCGACAGCCGATGGGCGATGACAATAGTCGTTCGTCCCTTGGTCAGATCAAGCAACGCTTGCTGCACCGCCCGCTCGCTCTCGTTGTCGAGCGCGCTGGTCGCCTCATCGAAGATCAGGATGGCAGGGTCCTTGAGAAAGGCCCGGGCGATCGTGAGCCGTTGCTTCTGCCCACCGGAAAGCTTCACTCCGCGCTGGCCGATGTCGGTGTCATAGCCTTGGGGCAGGGCGCTGATGAACTCGTGTGCGTTAGCCGCTTTCGCCGCCGCCACGATCTCGGCGTCCGATGCTTCCGGGCAGCCATAGCGCAGGTTCTCCGCCACCGTGCCGCTGAACAGATACACATCCTGCTGCACCACCCCAACGCTGCGGCGCAGCGAGGCCAAGGTCACATTGCGCACATCATGCCCGTCGATAGTGATAGCGCCTTCGTCCACGTCATAAAAACGCGGAATGAGCGCACAGAGCGTGCTCTTGCCTACGCCGGACGGGCCGACCAGCGCCACGAACTCGCCTGGACGCACATCGAGCGTCAGCCGATGCAGCACATGCGGGCCGTCCTCTTCGTAGCGGAAGCCCACATCCTGAAACCTGACACGTCCGGCAACGTCGCCAAGGGCGACTGCGCCGGGCCGGTCGACGATGTCGGGCTGTTCTTCCAGCAGCTCCATGGCCCGTACGAAGCCGGTATAGCCCTCCTGCCAAAGCCGGATGAAGTTATCCAGCCGCCGCACCGGATCGACCAGCACGCCCACACAGAGCAGGAAGGTCAGCATTTCCTCGACGGTCAGGGCACCGCTGAGGATACGCAGGGCGCCAGCGACGATGACCATGATGGTCACCAGTTGCGCGAAACCGTCCATGCCGACCCAGAGCAGGGCCTCGCTGCGATAGCCGGCCGCGCGGCTCTGGAAGAAGCGTTGGTTCTCCACCTCGAAACGGCGCAGCTCCATCGCCTCATTGGCGAAGGACTGCACGACCCGCACGCCGGCCAACGCGTCTTCCACCCGCTCGTTTACCGAGGCGATGCGTTCCTTGCTGCTCTTGAGCGCCACATTCATGTGCCGGTTGAAATGCCGCGCATAGATCACGGCAAAGGGCACCAGCAGGGCTATCAGCCCCGCCAGAACCGGGTCGAGGATCGCAAGCACCACCATGGCGCCGCCGAATTTCAGCACGCTGATCGCGATGTCTTCCGGCCCGTGGTGGAACAGCTCGCCCAGCCACAGCGAGTCGTTGCTGATCCGGCTCATCAACTGGCCGGTTCGTTGGCGGTCATAGAAACTGAAAGATAGCTTCTGGCAGTGCTCGAACAACCCCCGGCGCACGTCGGCCTCGATCCGTGCGCCCATGACATGGCCCTGATAGTCGACGAAGTAGGTGGCAAGGGACTGCACTAGGAACACGCCAAGCATGATCCCACCCACGGCCAGGATCTGCATCATGCCATTGTCGGCGGCGGCCAGGTCGGGCAGGCGTGTGGTGATGTAGCTGGCGCAAAGCGGCAGCGCGATCGCGGTGGCGGCCACAAGGACAGCACACGCAAGATCGGCCAGCAGCAGCCCCTTGTAGGGCCGGTAGTAGTCGATGAATTTGCGGAAGCGTGAAGCAGCGCGCGCGGGATCAGTGCCCCCGCGGCTGGTCAGGCTGGAAAGAAGTTTGGAGAGAAAGTGGCTACGGCTGGCGTCTTGGCGCGGCCCCGTGCTCGATTTTCGAGAGTGCATGAACTGTCATGTCCTGTTGAAGAATAGCTCCTTTCGTCTGGGACACGGTTTTCATTGCAGGCTCCTTCGTTATCGGTGTCCTGCAATATGCGGATGCGACTTGCGTCACACAACCCGCCGCCCCCTTGGAACGCCCCTCAGCCTCCGTTCTGTGACGATTCCGCAACAGCGGTCGTGAATCAATTTGGCTGGCCCGTGCAGCAACCATTTGGCGATGTTTGTCGCCACAATCTCACCCTAAACGAGAAGGCATAGGCATCTGGGGGCGGATGGCCTGTGGGCCGATACGGCGTTGTCCGTTCGCCCGCGCGTTTTCCACCCTTACTGCCTGGCCATGGACCAACCATGCCGATTGCCGCCGTTGCGCGGGGATTTGCTAGGGCGGGCCTGGTTGAAAGGTGAGGCTTCGACGTGACCATTCAGAATGCGGCTAGGCCGATAGACGACGGCGCGCACCTCTCGATAGCGAGCGCATTGTTGTGATGGGTTCGGCTTCAATGCGGTCACAAACGAAGTTTACCGAGTTCTTAACGTCGGCTTTCGTCCACAAGATTTGTGGTGGAAGCTGGCAAGCAAGACGGGATGCAGCCGCTATCGCTGGCGCGTCCTCCCAGGGCCCGGGTTACCGGGCTCATGTGTCGATGTTCGCCCGCCACCTCGCGGGCAAAAGGAGTACGATGCGGACCATTAGGGACCATTCCCTGATTTCCGTGACGACGGCAGCCTTCATGGCCCTCGCGGCCACGATATTGCCCGTGCACGCACAGACCGCGGCAGACGCGGCGCTGAACATGGCCAACATGCTCGACGGGGCAGGCGGTGGCGTGTCCAGCGGCGACCTGCTCGCGGCGCTTGAGAATGCAGCCGATGCCGGCCAGCCTATGGCCATGTGGCAGCTCGGCACCATGTACGAGAACGGCGAGGGCGTTGCCCGCGACCCGGCCAAGGCCTTCGGCTACTTCGCCCAGATCGCCAATCAGCATGCCGACGCAGCGCCCAAGGGCGTCGAGGCCGATATCGTGGCGCGCTCGTTCGTCAAGGTCGGGGACTATTACAAGCAGGGCGTGCCTGATGCCGGCATTCCCGCCGATGCTCAGCGCTCGCACGCGCTGCTGCTGCACGCGGCCACCTATTTCGGCGATGCCGATGCGCAGTATCGCGTTGGCCTGCTCTACATGCAGGAAGAAGAAATGGGCGTGAACCCGCTGCAAAGCGCGCGCTGGTTCTCCCTGGCTGCGCGCAAGGGCCATTGCCCGGCGCAGGCGCAGCTCGGCCAGTTGCTGTTCAATGGCGTCGAGGGCATTGAGGCGCAACCGGTCGAAGGCCTTATGTGGCTGACGATTGCCCATCAGCGCTGCGCCGCGACCGCCGACGCCGCTTGGGTTGATGAGATGCTCAACAACGCCCTTGTCGGCGCAACGCCCCAGGATCAGGCCGAAGCTTCAGCTCTGGCGCAGAGCATCGCGCCGCAGTTCGCCGGGTTCTGATCCTAGAACCTGAACTGACCTTCTACCGGCACGTGATCGCTTGGCTTATCCCAGCCACGCACATCCTTGTGCACGGTCACCCCGTCCAGCCGATCGGCCGCCTGGGGTGACAGCATCAGGTGATCGATGCGAATGCCGGCATTGCGCCGCCACGCGCCCGCCTGAAAATCCCAGAATGTGTAAGCGGCCTCCGAGGTCGTGGCGCGCAAGGCGTCGGTCAGCCCAAGGTTGGTCAGGGTGCGCCAGCGTTCCTGGCTTTCAGGACGAAACAGCGCGTCACCCCACCACGCGTCCGGATCGTGTGCATCGATGGGAGCGGGGATGATATTGAAGTCACCGAGCAGCACGAATGGTTCCTCGAGCGCCAATCGCCCCTCGACGAACGCCTCCAGCCGGCGCATCCAGGCCAGCTTGTAAGGAAACTTCTCGGTGTCGACCGGGTTGCCGTTCGGCAGGTAAATGCCGCAGACGCGGATGGCGCCGCCCTCGACCGAAAACACGCCTTCGATCAGTCTGGCCTGCTCGTCGCTGTCATCTCCGGGCAGCCCGCGCGTGATCTCGTCGAACGGCAGCAGCGAGAGGATGGCGACGCCGTTCCAGCTCTTTTGCCCGTGCGTTTCAACATTGTAGCCGAGCGCCTCGATTTCCAGCCGCGGGAATCCCTCGTCGACTGTCTTGATCTCCTGCAGCACGACGATGTCGGGCTTTTCCTCCTCCAGCCACCGCAGCAGCAGTTCGAGGCGGGCCTTGATGCCGTTGATGTTCCAGGTCGCGATCCGCATGGGCTTTCTCCGAAGTCGGCGAAACCTACGCGCCGAAGGGGCAGGGGGCAACCATCAGAGCCCGGCGTAAACAGCGTTACGCACGTCATCTTTGTACGGGCCATCTGACCCTTCGAGCCCGGTATTGCTCATCGAGACAAGCGAGAGCCCATTCGCCTGGTCAATGAACCAGTTGTGGCCATAGATGCCGCCCCAGCGGTTGGTGCCCCGCGCCGCTGGCGACTGCGCGATGGTGGGATCGTCAAGCCAGGCGCCAAAATAGCTGAACTGCCATCCGGGCCCCTGTGCCTGCGCCAGCTGCGGCGTCTGGTTGCTCAATCCCGTCCGCACCGTCTCCGGCCGCAGGATAGCGCCACCGCCCGTCCGCAAGGCTTCGAGCAGCCGCATATAGTCCGCGCCGGTTCCCGCAGCGCCACCACCGCCGGATTGGAACGCCTTGTCATCAAAAATGCGACCGGGATCGAACGTGGTGATGCCGCCAAATGGGTTGGGCACGCTATGCGGATCGCCCATCAGCACGGGTCCACGCTCGCCATCCGCGTAGGCCGCGGCCAACCGGCCAGCATCCGGTACCCGGAAGCCGGTGTCGTTCATGGCCAGCGGCCCGGTGACGTAGCGGCGCATGGCGTCGTCAAGCGATCCCCCCACCAGCCGGCCCGCGATATGGCCAAGCACATCCGTTGAAGGGCCATAAGACCAGCTGCTTCCCGGCGCGAACAGCAATTGCAGCCCGGCCAGCCGTGCGATGATCGTCTCATCGCCCAGATGCCAGCGATTGATCTTGGCCGCGCGCTCCGCATCGGTGACGATCGGGCCGCTGCCAAGGCCCGACGTGTGGGTCAGCAGATGATGGATCGTGATCGCGGGCGTGCTGCCCTCAGGCAGCTGGGGCCGGAAGTCCGGCAGATAGGCCGTCACCGGGTCATCGAGCCGCAATTCTCCGGCATCTACCAGCGCCAGTATGGTCGCCGCCACGATCGGCTTGGTCAGCGAAGATAACCGGAAGATCGCGTCGATAGCCATCGGTCGTCTGGCCTCGCGATCGGCAAGCCCGTGGGCCTTCTCATACAGCAGTTCGCCATCCTTGCGGACGATCAGCACCGCTCCCACGATACGGTTACCCTCGATAGCCGACCTGACCACCGCATCGAGCTTCCGTTCCATATCCATGACGATTCCTCCCGTTGGCGGAGGAGCTTAGCCCGGCTTTATGCCGCTGTCAGGTTTAGGGTGTCGTCCGGGATTAGACGGCGAAGCTCGTGCCGCAGCCGCAGGACGCCACGGCGTTCGGGTTGCGAATCTGGAACGCCTGGCCGATCAGGTCGTCGACGAAGTCTATCTCTGACCCACCCATGAATTCGAGGCTCATGGAATCGATCAGCACCACCGCATCGCCCTTCTGCAAAACGATATCGTCGCTAGCCGGCTTTTCCTGTACGAGATTGTATTCATACTGAAATCCGGAGCAACCACCGCCCGCTACCGAAATACGCAGGACCGTCCCATCGGGCTCCTTGGACAGGATACGCGACACGCGTTTGGCCGCACGGTCGGTTAGCACAACTTCGGTGGGGGCGAGCGCGGTATCGGTCATCTGCAATCCAAGCCGTTTCGTAATGTCATAACGGTCAGGCTAAAATAGTAACTCTCGCCCGAAATGAAAAGGGTCTTGTCATCACCGATGAGCGATACCGCCCTCTATGCCAGCAAGCCTGAGCTGTCGCTCGGTCGTCTCCACGGCACCGGCCCCAGCCCGACGCGCAACCAGTTCCAGCGCGATCGCGACCGCATCATCCACTCTACCGCCTTCCGTCGGCTACAACACAAGACCCAGGTCTTCCTGCAGCACGACGGCAACCACTTTCGCAATCGCCTGACCCACACCCTCGAAGTCAGCCAGATGGCCCGCTCCATGGCCCGTGCCCTGCGGCTGGATGAAGACCTCGCCGAAGCCGTCGCCCTCTCGCACGATCTTGGCCACACCCCGTTCGGCCACGCCGGCGAGCGCGCCCTGCATCGCTGCATGGAACCCTTCGGCGGCTTCGATCACAACATCCAGGCCATGCGCGTCGTGACTCGCCTTGAAAACCGCTATGCCGAGCATGACGGCCTCAACCTGACCTGGGAAACCCTCGAGGGCATCCTCAAGCACAACGGCCCCCTGACCAACGCCGACGGCACGCCCTACGGTCGCTATGTGCATGAGGGCCTGCCATCCGGCCTCGACGACGTTCCTGCCGTCGCCGATCTGCGCCTCTCCAGCCACGCCTCGCTTGAGGCCCAGACGGCCGCGATCGCCGACGACGTCGCGTACAACGCCCACGATATCGACGACGCCCTGCGCGCCGGCCTCATCGTCCTCAGCGATCTGGCCGATGTCCCCCTGGCCGGTCCCATCGTACGCGAGGTGCTGCAGCTCTACCCCGAGGTCACGCCCAAACGGCAGGCGCACGAGGTCCAGCGCCGCCTGATTACCCGCACCATCGAGGACGTCATCGCCACGACCGGGGCCAATATCACCGCCTCGGGAGTCACTTCGGCCGAAGATGTCCGCAATGCCGGCCGAACCCTGGTCGCCTTTTCGCAGGCCACGGCCGATGGTGAGCGTGGCCTTAAGGCCTTCCTCTTCGAGCGCGTCTATCGCCACGAGGCCGTCATGGTGCCGGTGCGCCAGAGCGAACAGGTAGTCACCGAGCTCTTCGCGCGCTTCCTCGTTACCCGCGATCTGCCCGGCCGATGGGGTATTGCAGCCGCCGCAGCCGTGGACGACCAGCACCTGGCCCGCATTATTGCTGACTTCATCGCCGGCATGACCGACCCCTATGCCCTCGACCAGTATGCCCGCCTGTTTGACGCTCGCCCGGAATTCCTTTAGTCGGGCCCAATTCACGACCCCGAGTACATCATGGACGTTTTTGCCCTTTTTTCCGCGCGCGTCGCCAATGCGATGCAGGTTCTGTTCCCCGAAGCCGGCGCCGATCTTATCGCCCGCATCGTGGTCGAGCCGCCGCGAGATGCCGCTCATGGTGACCTCTCGACCAATGCCGCCATGGTCGTGGCCAAGCCGCTCGGCAAAAACCCGCGCGAGGTTGCGGCTGCCCTCGTCGAGCATTTCAAACACGACACTGATGTCGTCAGCGTCGAGATAGCCGGCCCCGGCTTCATCAACTTCCGCCTCGCCACGCCGATCTGGCATCAGGTGCTGCGCTCCATCGCCGCGCAGGGCGCCGATTACGGCCGCTCAACCCTCGGCGGTGGCGAAGCCGTCAACATCGAGTATGTCTCGGCCAATCCGACTGGCCCCATGCATGTGGGCCACACCCGCGGCGCCGTCTTCGGCGACACGCTGGCCTCGCTCATGGCCTATTCCGGTTACGACGTGACGCGCGAATACTACATCAACGACGCCGGCAGCCAGATCGACACCCTCGCGCGCTCCACCTTCCTGCGCTACCGCGAGGCCCTCGGCGAAACCATCGAGATACCATCGGGCTTCTATCCTGGCGATTACCTGATCCCGGTCGGGCAGGCGCTGAAGGCCGAGTTCGGCGATAGCCTGCTGTCCAAGCCGGAGGCCGAAGTAACCGCGCTGGTAAAAGAGCGCGTGCTTGCCGCCATGCTTGATCTGATCAAGACCGACCTGGCCCAGCTCGGCATCCATCATGACGTGTTCTTCTCGGAGCGCCAGTTGCACGGGCAGGGGGGCGATATCGAGCTAACGCTTGCCTGGCTGCGCCAGGAGGGCATGGTCTATGAAGGCCGGTTGGAGCCGCCAAAGGGTAAGGCCCCGGAAGAATGGGAAGACCGCGAGCAGACCCTGTTCCGCGCCACCGATTACGGTGACGACATCGATCGCCCGCTGATCAAGTCCAACGGCTCTTATACTTACTTTGCCGCGGATATTGCTTATCACCGCAACAAGTTCTTGCGCGGCTTCAAGCACATGATCAACGTGCTGGGCGCCGACCACTCGGGCTACGTCAAGCGTTTGCAGGCAGCCACCAAGGCGGTCTCGCTCAATGCCGCCGATATGGATGTGCGGATTTGCCAGCTCGTGCGGCTGCTCAAGAACGGCGAGCCGTTCAAGATGAGCAAGCGCTCCGGCGACCTGGTCACCCTGGCCGACGTGGTCGAGGAAGTCGGCGCTGACGCCACCCGCTTCATGCTCATGTACCGGCGCAATGACGCGGCGATGGATTTCGACTTTGCCCTGGTCAAGGAGCAGACCAAGGACAACCCGGTCTTCTACGTCCAGTATGCCCATGCTCGGGCCCATTCGATCTTCAAGACCGCCGCTCGCGACCTGCCGGCCCTGGATTTCTCGCCTGCCGCGCTTGCGGCAGCTGACATCGAACGCATCGTGACGCCAGCCGAACTTGACCTAGTACGCGTTCTCGCCGCTTGGCCGCGGACCGTTACGGCAGCCGCTGTGGCCCACGAACCGCACCGCATTGCCTTCTACGTGCACGAGCTCGCTGCGGCCTTCCATAGCTTCTGGGCCAAGGGTGGGGTTGATCCGTCGTTACGGTTTGTTAATGCTGACGATCCAAAGCTGACATTGGCTCGACTCGCCCTGGTCGATGCCGTCCGTCAGGTCATCGTCAATGGCCTCGGAATTCTGGGCGTCTCCGCCCCGGAGGAGCTTTCATAATTCGGGCGTAATACTGTGTTGACTCGCGGCAAATTGCCCAATTGGGCGCCGTGCAGAGAGGGCGCTGCTTCATGACAGCGAAACCGCAGCCAATGGCCGGACAATCCGACGCCGCAGACGATCTGATCGCCGAGCTGGCAAAATTGATGGCGCAGGACGCGCAAGGTGAACGCCCGGCACAGCCGGCCGTTCCTGCTTTTTCTGTCCGCATCCCTGGTGGTGAGCCCGACAAGGCCGCCGTTCCGAACGTCAACGTCGATACGTCTCGTGCGTCGGCTCCTCCGGCGGCCGCCAAGCCTGAGCCCACCGCCATCGCGCTCGAGCTCAAGCAGAACACGCCTGAGCCAACTGAGCCCGAGCCCTTCAATTTTGACTTCGGTCTGTCCGAGCCCAAGCGCGAAGTCGAACGGCCGGCTGCACCTATCGTCTCGTCGACCCCCGCGCCGTCTGCTCCTGCCTCGCCAGAGCCGGCCGCCAAGGCCGATCACGACAGCATAGCCGATCTGATTGCTGCCGAGCTCTCGTCCGAGCCCACATCAAGCTCTGATATGCCGCCGGCGGATGAACCTGTCGTGACGCCAGAGCCGCGCCCGGCGCCGGTCCACACCGCCGGCTGGACGCCGACCAGTGTCGCGACCAATCTTGGCGGCGGTGAACGTCAGCCGCGTCCGGCGTTGCGCACGATCAGCCTCCAGCCCACCCAGCGCTCCGATCAGGACCGCTTCAAGGTTCCGCCCGTATTCGGTCTCGGCACGACGCCAGGCCCGACGCCCGCGAGCGAGCCAGTGGCGCAGCCGAATTCCGCGCCCGTTTCTCCAGCGATCGCCCAGCCAACTCAGACGGCTCGACCGCAAGCGACCCCGGTGTTCCCCCAGGCCGCGTCCAATCCAGTTATCGCGCCTGCTGCCCCCGAGGCTCCGGCGAGCGACGCGCTTGGCCTTGATCCGATTGACGAGATCGAGAGCCTCATCGGTCGTGCCATGAGGGTCGAGTTCGATAGGCCCGCTGACGCCGAAAAGCCCGTTGCTGCCGAAAGGCCGGCGCCAAGCCCGGCGCTTCGCAGCCTGGCCACACCCATTGCGCCCGCCACGCCAGTTGCGCCGGCCCAGTCGTCACCGCACGCTCTGTCCGCTGCCGACGAAGCCATCTTCGCGGCGGCGCAGGCCTCCGGCGCTCAGGTGGGCTGGGTAGAAGCCCCCGAGGTCTCCGAGCCCGAGCCATTCCCCCAGAAGCGCCCGCAGCGCGCACCGCGTACTCTCGGTATGACCCGGGCGCTGGCTGGTCCGCTCGTTGCGGTCGTTCTGTTGCTGGCGGCCGGTTTTGGCCTCTATTGGGTTCTTGGCCTTGGTCGCGACAGCGGCCCGGCGCCGCTGCTCACCGCCGATGCTACGCCGGTCAAGGAAACTCCAGCCGCACAGCCCGAAGCCGCCGCGGCCCAGCAGTCCGTTGTTTTCAACGAGATGGACGGCGTTGTACCCGGTGCCGAAGAGCAGCTCGTCTCGCGGGATCAAGCTGACGTCAACGAAGTGACTCAGGTCGCCACGCCCGACCTTAGCGAAGAGGGCCTGGCAAATCGCAAGGTCCGCACGGTCACCGTCCGTCCCGATGGCACCATCGTGAGTGGCGATGAGAGCGTTGCCGGCAACGCGATCCTGCCGGTTGATCGCCCGGTCGTGCCCGCCGTTCCGGGTGCCGAGACGGCCAGCCCCGAACTCGTTGCCGCTGTTGAGCCGACGCCCGTGCCGGCCCCCGTTGCGTCGGTGACCCCAGAGCCGGCCGTCACGCCCGTGCAACCGGGCTCGACGGTCCCGGCATTCGATACGTCCGGTAATCCGATCGCTGGCAAGACCGCCGTCGTGCCGCGTCTGCGCCCGACGACCTTCGCCCAGCAGGCGATTGCTCCCGCCGCAGCCTCGCCCGTCAATGCTTTGGTCGAGCCCAGCCCCGCCGCTGCCGCGCCTGTTTCCGCCGAGTTGCAGCAGCCGGCAGCGCAGCCCGCTGCGGTTCCCGCCGGCGCGACTGAAGTTGATGCATTGCCCAACAACGCGCCGGCCTATGTCCAGCTCGCTTCCCAGCGTAGCGAGGCGGAGGCGCGGGCGACTGCCAGCGCCATGGTGTCGCGCTTTGGCCCCCTGTTTGGCGGCGCCAACATGGAAGTGCAGCGCGTCGACCTCGGCGCTAAGGGCATCTACTACCGCGTTCGCGTGCCGGCCGGCTCGATGCAGGAAGCCAATACCATGTGCACCAACGTCAAGGCCGCTGGCGGCGACTGCTTCACCATGTAACGCAGCACCGGTTCGTAAAGGACCGGTGCACATCGACTTTGCGCTGCCGCGCCAAGCTTGACGCTGCCCGAACGAGCGGCCAAGGATGGGGCGAAATCTCCGCAGCGCGGCGCTGAACCCATGACGACTGCCCAGACCGACTGGTTTGATACGCCGGCCCCACCGGCGGCCGACGACGTCATGCTTGTCGATGTCGACGGCTATGAGGGGCCGCTCGACCTGCTCCTCGATCTGGCACGCCGCCAGAAGGTCGATCTCGCCGCCATATCCATCCTGGCGCTCGCCGAGCAGTACCTGAGGTTCATCGAGACGGTGCGCGAGAAGCGTATCGAGGTTGCCGCCGATTACCTGGTGATGGCGGCCTGGCTGGCTTATCTCAAGAGCCGCCTGATGGTGCCGCAGGCGCCATCCGATGATGAACCGTCAGGCGAAATGCTCGCCGCCATGCTGCAATTCCGCCTGAAGCGGCTCGAAGCCATGCGTCGGGCCGCTGGGCAGCTCATGAACCGGCCCCGGCTTGGTTTTCAGATTTACGACCGTGGCATGCCCGAGCCGATCGAAATTGCCCGCAAGAGTATCTGGGAGGCCACCCTCTACGATCTGCTCAAGGCCTATTCTGCCCAGCGCGAACGCGGCAACCACACCGACTATAGCCCGGCCCAGCGCACGGTTTGGTCGCTGCAGGACGCGCGAGATATCCTCCAGCGCCTGATCGGTGATAGTTTCGACTGGATACCGATGGACACCTATCTGTCCGAGTATCTGGCGACCCCTGCTGAGCGTGCCACCGTTCGCGCCTCCACCTTCGCGTCGAGCCTTGAACTCGTTCGTCAGGGCAAGATCGACATCCGCCAGACCGAGACCTTTGGTCCCTTGCTGGTGCGCCGCCACAAGGCAGACCGCCAGTGAGCGGGTTTGACGATGACAGCAGCGAAGTGACAGAGCGCAACATCCGCGTGCTCGAAGCGCTGCTCTTCGCGTCCAGGGAGCCTCTGGATGAGAGGAGCCTGTCGCCGTATCTGGGGGAGGGCGCCGACATTGGTCGACTGCTCCTGACCCTCCAGGCCCGCTACGCTGGCCATGGCGTCAACCTGGTTCGCCGCGCCGACAAATGGGCCTTCCGCACCGCCGAAGACCTCGGTTTCCTGCTGCGCCGCGAGGAGCAGGAAACTCGCCCGCTTTCCCGCGCGGCCCTCGAAACCCTCTCGATCATCGCCTACCACCAGCCCGCCACCCGCGCCGAAATCGAGGAAGTCCGGGGCGTTGCCACCGGCAAAGGCACCATCGATCTGCTGATGGAAGCCGGCTGGGTCCGCATGCGCGGCCGTCGCCGCACCCCGGGCCGTCCGGTCACCTACGCAACGACGGAAGCCTTCCTCGATCACTTCGGGCTTGAGGCGCTGGGCGATCTGCCAGGCCTTGAGGAACTCAAGGGCGCCGGTCTGCTCTCCGGCCGCCTGCAGCCCAACATGCAGATACCGCTGCCTTTCGACGGCGCGCTCCGCGATGACGAGGACCCGCTGGACCCCGACGATATCAGCGGCATGGACGAAGACACCTGATGACCGAAGACCTTTGGGGAGCGCGCGGCACGACGGGCGTCAGCTTCGCCGCAACGCTTGAGTTCGAGGAGGTCGATGTCCGCCTTGGGGGCAGGGTGGTGCTCGACCGCTTCAGCCTCGCCCTGCGGCCCGGCGAGATCGTTTGCCTCCTGGGCGAGTCCGGCTCCGGCAAATCCACCGCCTTGCGCGTTGCCGCCGGCATCCAGCCGGTTCATGGCGGCACCGTTCGCATCAATGGCGAAGTGGTGTCTCTGCCGATTCGGACGGTCCCGCCAGATCGCCGTGGGATCGGTCTGATGTTTCAGGATTTTGCCCTGTTTCCGCATCTGACCGTGCTGCAGAACGTCCTGTTTGGCCTCAAGCCGCTCGGCCGCGCCGCCGCCATGGGCCAGGCCCAGGCGGCCCTGCGCCGCGTCGGTCTGGCCGGACGCGAGGCGGACTATCCGCACATGTTGTCCGGCGGCCAGCAACAGCGCCTCGCGCTCGCACGCAGCGTAGCCCCGCGTCCCGGCGTGTTGCTGCTGGACGAACCGTTCTCAAGCCTCGATGCCCGCCTGCGCGAAACCGTGCGCGAGGAGACGCTGGCCGTGCTGCGAGAGACCAACGTGACCAGCCTCATTGTCACGCACGATCCCGAGGAAGCCATGGTCCTCGGCGATCGTGTCGCCCTGCTGCGCCACGGCCGCATCGCCCAGATCGGCACGGCCGCTGAAATCTACCGCCAGCCCGTCGATCTCAGTGCTGCCCGCTTCTTCTCGCCACTAAGCGAGATCAGCTCCACCGTGACATCCGGCCATGCCTCCACCCCGTTAGGCCAGGTGGCGACACCCGGTCTGGCGAACGGGACGAAGGTGGTCATTGCCATCCGGCCGGCCGGTGGCGCCAATGTCAGTGCTAGCGGGCCCGGGACGGCAGGACGCGTCATCAGCAAGCGGGACGCCATCGGCATCGACATATGCGAGGTGAAGATCGACGGCGTGGAGACACCCATCGGCATTCGTCAGCCATCAAACGCGGCGATTGCGGTGGGTCACGATGTGTTCGTGACCCTCAACCCGGAACACGTTCTTGTGTTTGGGTGCGATTGAACCTATTTCTGACCTACATTTCGCGTGTAACGCGTTCTGCAATCCTAGGGAGACTAAAATGCACGCGCCAGGAATTTGGGGCATTCTCGTTGTCGCCGTCGTTGTCATCCTGCTGTTCGGCCGCGGCAAGATTTCGGGCATGATGGGCGAAGTCGCCTCTGGTATCAAAGCCTTCCAGCGGGGCATGAAGGACGACGAAAAGCCGGTTGAGCGCGTCGCGACCACTTCCGATGTCGACGCTCGCGAACCCGAGAAGAAAGACGTCTGACGACGCCTTTCCCGGCCGCGCCGTTGCTTTGAAGGAATAGGTACTATGCTCGGCTTGGGCTGGACAGAAATGCTGGTGATCGGCGTGGTTGCGCTGATCGTCATAGGCCCGAAGGACTTGCCGGTGGTGATGAACCGCATTGGCAAGATTGCCGGCCAGATCAGGCGCATGGGCAGCGAGTTCCAGCGCGAGATCAACAAGACCACCGGCCTCGATGAAGTTCGGAACCTCCGCAACTCGATCACCGCGCCGCTGAAGAAGACCAGCGACGAAATTCGGCGCGAGTTCAACACGATGACGCCGAGCGGCGCCAAGCCCAGCGGCATCATCAAGCCGGCTGATCCCAAGGCCGAAAGCGTGGTCGACGAGATCAAGGCCGCCGCTGGGATGGCGCCCGCAAAGACCGCCGATCAGGTCGCAGCTGAGGCCGGCTTCAAGCCCGCGGGGCCAGCGCCAACCGCCTCCAAGGCAACTGCGCCTGCCGCCGCCACGAAGGCCGTCAAGGCTCCGGTAAAGGCCAAGGCCGCCCCGACCCGCCCGGTTATCACCACTGATTTGCCCGCGATCGAAGCCGTGCCCGCGCCGGCGGAAACCCAGCCCATCGCCAAGACTGCGAGGAAACCCCGCACACCCAAGGTCGTGGCCGCCAAACCTGTGCCGGCGCTGCCCACCGAGCCTGCTGACTCGCCGGCCACCAAGACGCCGCGCGCCCGCAAGCCACGCCAGAAGACCACCGCGAACGCCGAAAGCAAGTAAGACATGGCCGACGCAAAGCAAATCGAAGACAAGAGCAAAGAGACCGTCGATGAACTCGCCGGCAGCGAAGCGCCATTGCTCGAGCATCTGGTCGAGCTGCGCAAGCGGCTGATCTACTCGGCCGTGGCCATCGTGGTGCTTATGGCGATCTGCTTCATCTTCGCGCGCAATATCTATGACGCGCTGTTGGTGCCTTATCTCAATGCCGTGCCCGGCGCGGAGCTGATCTACACGGCGCCGCAGGAACTGTTCTTCACCTACCTGAACGTTGCGCTGTTCGGCGCCATCTTCCTCGGCTTCCCCGTCATCGCCAGCCAGATCTACATGTTCGTGGCACCCGGCCTCTACAAGCACGAGCGCAAGGCGTTCATTCCTTATCTGATTGCCACGCCAATCTTCTTTGTTGCCGGCGCGGCGCTGGTCTACTTCGTCGTCCTGCCCATGGCGCTGCACTTCTTCGCGGGAATGCAGACAGAAGACATCAAGATGCTTACCAGCGTCAGCGAGTATCTTGGCCTCGCCATGCTGCTGATCCTGGCCTTCGGCATCTGCTTCCAGCTCCCCGTCATCCTGACATTGCTGGCGCAGATTGACCTGGTGCATGTCGATATTCTCAAGAAGGGTCGCCGCTACGCGATTGTCGGCATCCTGATCTTTGCCGCTTTCATCACGCCGCCTGATCCGATCTCCCAGATCGGTCTTGCCGTGCCCATGTACCTGCTCTACGAACTCTCGATCATTTCCGTCCGGATGGTCGAGCGTCGCCGCGCCGCAGCCCTGGCTGCTCAGGAAGCGGGACTCTCCAGCTCATCGTCCGAATAGGCCGGTTTCTCGATTCATCGAGGGCCGGCCATGCCGCCCTCATGGTTCGACAGGCTCACCATGAGCGGAGTGACCAGCCTGTGCCAACCAGAGAGGCGGGCAGCGACCCGTAGCACCGATGTTCGATATCAAGTGGATCAGAGCCAACGCAGAAGCCTTCGATGCCGCCGTTTCGCGGCGCAAGGGGGTCTCCATCCGCTCCTCTGATCTCCTGGCTATCGACGATCGCCGTCGCGACATCATCGTTCGGCTGAACGAGGCGCAGGAGAAGCGCAACGCGCTCTCTAAGCAGATCGGCCAGGCCAAGGCCCAGAAGGACGAGGCCAAGGCCCAGGAATTGATGGCCGAGGTCGCTCGTCTCAAGGAATCCATCCCCCAGGGCGAAGCCGACGAGCGGGCCATCGAACTCGAGCTGCGCAATGCGCTCTCGGTCATCCCCAACCTGGTCTTCGAGGATGTGCCCGACGGCACCGACGAAACCGGCAATGTCGAGTATTTCGGCCGCAACGGCACTGCCGAAATCGCCGCCAAGGTCCGCGCGCCAAAACCCGTTCTCAGCTTTGCTCCCAAGGAGCACTACGAGATCGGTGAAGGCATGGGCCAGATGGATTTCGAAGTCGCCGCCAAACTCTCCGGCAGCCGCTTCGTCGTGCTCAAGGGGCAGGTCGCCCGCCTCGAACGTGCTCTGGGCCAGTTTATGCTGGACCTGCACACCAACGAGCACGGCTATACCGAGGTCCAGCCGCCGCTGCTGGTGAAGGACGACGCTCTGTTCGGCACCAACCAACTGCCGAAATTCGAGGAAGACCTGTTCTTCACGCCGCATGGTGAAGGCCGTCTGGCGCTGATCCCCACGGCAGAAGTGCCGCTCACCAACTTCGTCCGCGAATCCATTGTGGCCGAGGAAGAACTGCCGATGCGCCTCACCGCGCTCACGCCGTGCTTCCGCTCCGAAGCCGGCTCGGCCGGCCGCGACACGCGCGGCATGTTGCGCCAGCACCAGTTCAACAAGGTGGAGATGGTCTCCATCACCACGCCCGAAACCTCGGTTGACGAGCATGAGCGTATGCTGGCCTGCGCCGAAACCGTGCTGCAGCGACTCGGCCTCCACTATCGGGTCATGAACCTGTGCACTGGCGACATCGGCTTCGGCGCCAAGAAGACCTACGATCTCGAAGTTTGGCTCCCCGGCCAGGACACCTATCGCGAGATCTCTTCCGTCTCGGTCTGCGGCGATTTTCAGGCCCGCCGCATGGACGCGCGCTACCGTCCCGCTGGCGAAAAGCAGGCGCCGCGCTTCGTTCACACGCTCAACGGCTCCGGCACAGCAGTGGGCCGCTGCCTCATCGCGGTGATGGAAAACTATCAGCAGGAAGACGGTTCCGTCCTCGTGCCGGAAGCGCTCCAGCCTTACATGGGCGGCATCAAGTCGATCGGCGGCCGCTGATGGCGTTGCGCATCCTCATCACCAATGACGATGGTGTGGATGCGCCCGGCATCGCCATCATGGCCGAGATTGCGCACGCGCTGAGCGACGACGTCTGGATCGTCGCGCCCGATGGCAATCAATCCGGTGCAGGGCACCGTTTCACCCTGGGCCACGAACTCTCCATCGAGCAGCGCACCGCCCGCACGTTTGCGATCGTCGGCGGCTCGCCCGCCGACTGTGTGGTGGCGGGCATGACGCATCTGCTGGGTGATCGCCCGGCCGATGTCGTTCTCTCCGGCGTCAATGCCGGCCAGAATCTGGGTGACATCATCAATTGCTCGGGCACGGCCGCCGGCGCCCGGGAAGGGGCCCTGCAGGGCGCCATCGGCATCGCCATGAGCCAGGCGGTCAACTACGAGAATGGCCGCGAGGTCGACTGGGCTAATGCCCGTCATCACGGTCTGGCGGCAGCGCGCACCATCATTGCCGCAGCTGACGGACGCGAGCACTATTACAACGTCAATTTCCCGTTCTGCGACCCGGCCCAGACCAAGGGCATTTCGGTCGTGCCGCACCAGCGCTTCTCACGCTCGCCATTCCGCCACTATCCGAGCGACAATGCCGGCAAGTTCTTCGTCGCCATCCCCGAAACCCCGCTGCCACTGGACCGCGCCGCCGACTTCGAAGTCCTACGCCGCGATGGCTATGTGACGGTGACGCCGATGCTGTTGCAGCAGTCGGACATGACGACGATCCGGCGACTCGAAGGCAAGCTCTCGCTCGACTAGCCCCGGGGGAGGCTACGGCCAGAAGCTGGCCGTAGCGGATTTGCCTAGACGTTGGCGCGGTTCATGCCCACCGTTAGGTTGCCAACGCTGGTTTGGCTCGAAATGCCATAGTCGGTATTGGCGGACGCGCCATTGGTATCGCGGTCATAGGTGGTGCCATTGAAGCTCAGTGACACGATAGCGCCCGAGACCGGATAAAGCGGGTCGGCGATATTGGTGATGTTGCGGAAACCGCGAACCAGGTTGGAGCTGATCAGCAGCGAACGCGCCGAACCATCGGCCGAGTAGCCGATACCCATCGGGCAGGACACGATCGTGTTGCCGACAGCCGCAAGGTTGATCGCCGCATCATTGGTGCCCAAGGTGATGGCGGCGCCTTGCGTGGCCGTGATCAGGTTTCCAGTCACGTTGGTCGAGTGCTCGACGCCGATGCCGCCGCCAGTGGTGGTCGGTGGTGTATAGCCCGGATCCGGGATGGCATTCTTCGTGATGTTGCGCACGATGTTGCCGCTGACCACGGTGAGGCTGGTAATGCCGTCACTGTAGAGGCCCGCATTGGCGATGGAGATGCCGCAACCTGCACCATCGATCACGTTGTCGGCGATAACGCAGCCATTGGTGTTCAAGCCCGACGTCGGCGCCTCCACGAAGATCGCGACTTCTCGGCTGGTTTTGCAGTAGTTGTTGACGACTGTCGTGTTCGACGTCGCGTTGAGGCGGATGGCCGAGTAGCGCACGTTGGAGATGGTGTTCTCGGCAACTTTGACGTTGCCCGCGCGGAATACCAGAATGGCATTGCCATATTGGCCAGTGCCGCCTGAGGCATTGTTGACGTTGTCGATGGTGTTGTTGCGCACGATCGACCCGTTGGCGGCGATGGAACTGGTCCACACGGCGATGCCGTTGTCGCCTAGCGTCGAGAGGTGGTTTCCTTCAATGTCGACGACGCTGTCGTTGGCGAAGATTCCGGTGACCGAGGCGCTGACGCGATTGTTGGCGATTCGACCCTTTGAGCCCCCCTCCGCGACGATACCGGCCGCGGTCGAATTGAGAACGGCGCTGTTCTCAATTGAGAAGTTGCTCGCGCCGGCATTGATGAACCGGACGAGGCCGCGCGTGCCCGACCCGGTCAAGGCCTGGTTGTTGCCATTGAAAATGATGCCGCGGATGGTGACGTCGGCAACGCCGTCGACCTGCAACAGATGCAGCGCCGAGCCGGACAGAGAGATGGTCACAGTGCCGGGTTCAGCAATCAGCTCCAGCGGCTTGCCGCCGCCGGTCGCTGCGGTTACGTCGAGAGCGCCGGTGCTATACGTGCCGGCTCGGAGGAATAGCGGCATGTTGGCCGTGCGGGCCGCATTGAGCACGGCTTGGAGGTTGGCTGCGAGCGACCATCCCGTACCGGGAGAACTGGCAGCGTTGATAGCAACAAGCGTGTCGTCTAGGCTCTTTTGATAAATTGCCATCCCATGGTCCTTAATGTCAGGGCTTGAAAACGCGCTGACACTAAGCCCGCTCAGAAGGACGGGGATAAGGAGCAGAAATTCTGGTCGGGCCCCTTAACCTTACCCAATCCAGAATCCCGCTCGCAGGTTTTTGCTCAAATCGCATCGACTTTAAACTCGTCTTTACCTTACCCGCTTAGTCTCAAACTCGTGTTGAGTACCTGCGTACGAGTGAGCTGATGAGTATCCGCGTATCCCGCCGGGCGCCCAAAGGTGCCGTCGCAATGGCTGGCCTGGTCGCCGCAGCCGTTGCCCTTTCCGGGTGTTCCAGCCTTGGTAGCCGGGCATTCAGCGACTCGACGACGACGAGCTCCGTGCCGCAATCGTCTCCCGCCAGTTTCAATCAACCCATGCCCTCTAGTCTGGGTGCCCCTCAGAACATGGTGGCCGAGGGCCAGTTCTTGCCGCCCGCCAATGTTGGCGGGAACTGGAACAGCCAGCCAGCGGGTCAGCCCGCTTGGAATCAGCCGGCGCAAACGGCTTACAGCCAGCCGATGGCGCCAATCGCTACGGGGGGCGCAATGCCTTCCGTGCAGTCCCAAGACCTTCCTGTACTGAGTTCTTCGTCCCAGGGATCCCTTCCAGCCATGCAAGCCCAGCCCTCATTTGCGTCGGCAGCCCCGATGCCATCGCCCGCTGCCCTCGGCAGCCTGCCCACAAATAGCTCCGTTCCCGCCCTGGCCTCGGTCACCGCGACCCCGGCTGCGGCGGGCGGCACCTTCAAGCACACCATCGCCAGCGGCGAGTCGCTCTATACCATCGCGCGCCGCTACGAGGTCACGACCCAGGCCATCGTCCAGGCCAACAATCTCAGCTCGCCTGACAAAATCGTTGTCGGCCAGTCGGTGATTATCCCGGGTCGCGCTGACCTCCTGGCGACCAAAGCGCCGACCACCCAGGTTGCGAGCACGACACCGATGGCAGCCCCGGCTCCCGCAGCGCAGACCCTCCCACAGGCAGCGCCCAACGCCCTGCAAACGGCCGCAGCGCCGGCTCCGCTGGCCGCGCCCGTCCAGGCAGCTCCTGCCCAGGCCGCGCCGACACAGGTCGCCAACGTCCCGGCCGCCGAGCCGGTCATGTCCGGTAGCGACAAGTTCCGGTGGCCCGTCAGCGGCCGCGTCCTGGTCGATTTCGCTTCGTCCAAGGGCACCGGCATCAATATCGAGGCCGCCGAAGGCGCAGCCGTGAAGGCGGCCGAGAACGGTACAGTGATCTATGTCGGCTCGGGTGTCGAAGGTTACGGCAACCTGGTGTTGATCCGTCACCCCAACGGCTACGTCTCGGCCTACGCCCACCTCGGTTCGATGAACGTCGCCAAGGGTGCCAATGTTGCCCGCGGCGATACCATCGGCGCGGCCGGCATGACCGGTTCGGTGAACAAGCCACAACTGCATTTCGAGCTGCGCAAAGGCGCGACGCCGGTCGATCCGGTGCCGCTGCTTGCAAGCTGATCACAGCGCAAACTACGAAGTGAGGCCCCCGCGAAAGCGGGGGTTTTGCTTTCGATCACTTGTCGGGCTGAACAGCAGGAATCGCTTGGCCCGCCAAGCTGTCTACCGCAATACTTGTTGGTCGATGATGGGATTCAACATGCGAGCTGGAATGAAAGCATGGCTTGCCGCCGTATCTTCCGCGGCCTTCTCAATTGCGGTTACAACTCCCGCATGGGCAAGCTGCGAAGCCTCCGACCTTTGGGGGGCAGACGACTTCCCGACCCCGGAAGTGGCTTCCACCGTAGACCGGCTGCATTTTCTGGCCCCGCAGTCCGCGGAAACGCCAAACTGCCCCTCTTTGAGCGAAGAATGTCGTCTTCCCGCTTATCTGGTGGCGGGTGACGAGGTTCTCATCACCGAGTTCGGATCGGAGGGACTGGCTTGCGCCCACTACATCTCTGCGACCGGCAAGGTCAGCAGCGGCTGGCTCGATAAATCAAAGCTGGCCGCTTACGGTGACGACTTCGTCGCGTTTGACAGCCCTGAAGCCTATGGCGAATGGGTCAACGCACTCTACGACAGCACCATCACCATCAGCCCCAGCGCCGAAGGCGAGGGGGCCTACGTCCTGGTAGAGGGTGACGCCTCGCGTGGCCCTCCGTCGTACAATATGGGAGCGTTTAGCGGCCCGGCCTACATGTCGGACAACAATCGGCTGGCTGGCTATGAGGACGACCACTATGGCGGCGAGGAGCCGGCAAGTGCGCCTCGAACGCCCATGGACAGCTGTCGTATTCGCTTCCGATTCGCCGGCCATTATCTTCATGTCGACGATAACAACCTGTGCGGTGGCCATGGCGTGACGTTTTCCGGCGTCTACGCCAAGACGCAGCCTTAAGCCGGCTTGCCCATCTCGCCGGCCAGCGTTCGAACCAACTGCACCGCCACGCGACCCGAGCGAGCGCCGCGAGTCGCCGCCCACTCGATCGCCCGCGCCCGCAATGTCTCGTCGTCGATTTCCAGCCCATAATGGTCCGCGTAGGCCCGGACCATGGTCAGGAAAGTCGGCTGATCGCAATTGTGGAAGCCGAGCCACAGTCCGAACCGGTCGGAGAGCGAAACCTTTTCTTCCACGGCCTCGCCCGGATTGATCGCTGTGGAGCGCTCATTCTCGATCATGTCGCGCGGCATCAGGTGCCGCCGGTTGGACGTCGCATAGAACAGCACGTTCTCCGGTCGTCCTTCGAGTCCGCCGTCCAGAATGGTCTTCAGCGACTTGTAGCTGGTCTCGCCGTTGTCAAAACTAAGGTCGTCGCAAAAGATGACGAACCGCGCGCCCTCACGGCCAATGCGACGCATCAGGGCAGGGAGGGTCTCCAGGTCCTCGCGTGCGATCTCGATGAGGATCAGGCGCTGGAAGCCTTCCGCCGTCGCCCGTTCAGCGATGTCGCCGTGGATTGCTTTGACCAGCGAACTCTTGCCCATGCCGCGCGCGCCCCAGAGCAGGGCGTTGTTGGCGCCGTGCCCGCGCGCGAACTGTTCTGTATTGCGCAGCAGTATGTCTTGCACGCGGTCGATACCCTTAAGCATGGCCAGAGGTACGCGGCTCACCGTCGCCACAGGCATCAACACCCCGGCATCGGCATCCCAATGGTAGGCCTCGGCCTCGCCAAGCACCGGAATCGATTTCTCGGCCTTTGGTGCCAAAGCCTTGAGCGATATGGCGATTTCCCCAAGATAAGCGGCGATTTCAGCGAGGTGGTCTTTGCTCTTCAAAACGGGTCGTCCTTCTCATCGGCGCGGCAATTTGCGGCCCCCTGAATGCCTTTGCAATCACGGGGGTGCAAATGTATAGTCCGCGCGATTTTGACTGGGGCGCAAGTGCAGCAAGCCCGATATGCGTCCAGTAGCGTCGCGCGCCGATGCTGGTTTCCCCGGCGCCATCCCTCAACAGACCAAGAAGAAACGAAGGAACTCGCCTCATGTTTGTAACGCCCGCTTTTGCCCAGGCAGCCGGCGCCCCCGCAGCGGGTGGCGGCATCACCGATATCTTCATCCAGCTGATGCCGATTCTTCTTCTGGTGGTGATTTTCTGGTTCCTGATCTTCCGTCCCCAGCAAAAGCGTCTGAAGGCCCAGCAGGCCATGCTCTCTGCCATCAAGCGTGGTGATACCGTGGTCACCACCGGCGGTATCGTCGGCAAGGTTACCAAGGCCGTCGATGGCGAAGACCTCGAGGTCGAGATTGCCACGGGCGTCAAGGTGAAGCTGGTGCGCGGCATGGTTGCTGACGTCCGCTCCAAGGGCGAGCCGGTGAACGACAACAAGCCTGCGTAAGCAGCATCCGTCTATGGCCGGAGCCCACGGGCTCCGGTTTTTTCCTTTCAGGACGTCCCTCTATGCAGTTCTCGCCGATCCGCACCGCCATCATCGCCATCGTTGCTCTCCTGGGCGTGCTCTTTGCCGTTCCGAGCTTCCTCCCGCAGAATGTGCGCGACGCCTGGCCCAGCTTCCTGCCGAAGCAGACAGTGGTGCTGGGGCTCGATCTGCAAGGCGGCTCGCATCTGCTGCTGCAGGTGAACGAAGACGGCATTGTTACCGAGCGTCTGCAGACCCTGCGTCGTGACGTTCGCAACACGCTGGCCAACCAGAATGGCATCGGCAATCTGATCACCACCGATGAGGCGACCCAGTCGCTTACCATCGAGCTGACCGACCCGACCCAGAAAGAAGCGGCCCGCACCGCCATCCAGGCACTGCAGAACACCGTCAGCAATTCGCTGATCTCGGTTGGCGGCGTGCAGGAACTGGCCTTTGGCGAAACGCCCGATGGCAAGCTGACCGTGAGCCTGACGCCCGAAGGTGTCACCGAGCGCATGTCCGCTTTGGTGGCCCAGTCTATCGAAGTTATCCGCAAGCGCGTTGACGAGCTGGGCACCACCGAGCCGTCTATCCAGCGCCAGGGTACCAACCGCGTGCTGGTGCAGGTCCCCGGATTCGGCGATAGCCAGCGCCTCAAGGACATCATTTCGCGCACGGCGCGCCTGACCTTCCACATGGTTTATCCCGGCATGAGTGCCGCCCAGGCGCAGGCCCAGGGCCTGCCCGCCGGCACCATGATCCTGCCTAGCCAGGATGGTGGCGAAGAGCTGCTGTATGAAGACGTCGCGCTCGGTGGCGAGTCGCTTGTCGACGCCCAGCCCAGCTATGACACACAGCGCGCCATGCCGGTCGTGAGCTTCCGCTTCGACACGCGCGGCGCCATCACCTTCGGCCAGATTACCTCGGCCAATGTCGGCCAGCGCTTCGCGATCGTGCTCGACAACACTGTCATCACCGCTCCGCAGATCCAGCAGCCAATCACCGGCGGCACGGGTCAGATCAGCGGCAGCTTCACCACCGCGACCGCCAATGACCTCGCCGTTCTGCTGCGCGCCGGCGCTCTCCCCGCGTCACTCGACGTCGTCGAGGAGCGCACCGTCGACGCCAGCCTTGGCGCGGACTCGATCCAGCACGGCCTGACCGCTGGTATCGTCGCCAGCGTGCTCGTCGTCGCCTTCATGGTCATCGCCTATGGCCTGTTCGGCGTCTTCGCCAATATCTCGCTGATCCTCAATATCGTGCTGATCTTCGGCGCGCTTTCCATGCTCGGCGCCACGCTGACCCTGCCGGGTATCGCGGGTATCGTGCTCACTATCGGCATGGCCGTGGACGCCAACGTGCTGATCTATGAGCGCATGCGAGAAGAGCAGAAGGCCGGCAAGTCACCTCTGCAGGCCATCAACGCCGGCTTCGAGCGTGCCTGGGGCACCATTATCGACTCACACCTGACCCAGCTGATCGCGGCTATCGTGCTCTACTTCCTGGGCTCGGGTCCGGTGCAGGGCTTCGCGGTGACGCTGGCGCTCGGCATTCTGACGTCGTTGTTCACGTCCTACACTGTCACGCTCTACTTCGTGGGCATGTGGTACCGGGCGCGCCGTCCCAAGACGCTCAAGATCCAGCATTTCCGCTTCATTCCGGACGGCACCAAAATTCCGTTCATGAAGATCAGCCGCTACGTGATCGCCTTCTCGATCATCGCCAGCTTGCTCTCGATCGGCTCGGCCTACTTCAAGGGCTTCAACCTCGGCATCGACTTTGTCGGCGGCACGGCCATCGTCATCCAGCACAACGATGGACCGGCCGATGTCGGCCAGGTTCGACAATTGCTCGACGGGCTCGAACTGGGCGAGGTGCAGGTGCAAGGCTTCGGCACGCCCGAAGACGTCTTGGTCCGCGTTCAGGCCCAGGAGGGCGGCCAGGACGCCGACCAGGCAGCCGTGGCCAAGGTTCGCGACGCTTTGGCGACCGAAAACTATACGGTCCGCAGCACCGAGGCCGTGAGCGGCACCGTGTCTGGCGAACTGGCGTGGAAGGGCACGATCGCTGTCATCATCGCGCTGGTGGCGATCCTGATCTACATCTGGTTCCGCTTCGAGTGGCAATTTGCCTTGGCGGCGATCGTCACGACCTCGCACGATATCATCATGACCATTGGCCTGTTCTCGATAACAGGGCTGGAGTTCAACCTGACATCGATCGCGGCCGTGCTGACGCTCGTCGGCCTGTCATTGAACGAAACCGTCGTCGTCTCGGATCGCGTTCGAGAGAACCTGCGCAAGCATCGAAAGATGCCGCTGCCCGAGCTGATCGACCTGTCGATCAATCAGACCATCGTGCGTACCACGATCACGCAGTTCACCGTGTTCCTTGCGCTTATCCCGTTGGTCCTGTTCGGTGGCGAGGTCATTCGCAGCTTCACCATCGCCATGACTTTTGGCTGTCTCGTGGGCATGTATTCCTCGATCATCGTCAACGGCCCGATCCTGATCAATTTTGGCCTGAAGGCGAAGTCGGAAAAGGATGATACGCCAGCAACCAAGACGGCGGACGGCGCCTCTGTCTGAGGCGGGCTAACGTGAACGACACCGGGTATTATCCGCAGCAGGTCGGCATCGACGCCTACGGCAATGGCGGTTTCCGCTTCGCCGAGATGTCGCATCGTGGATCGCTGCTGTGCCTGCCATCAGGCATGCACGCCTGGCCGGTGACGGTACCCGGCGAAGTGACGGCGGACACGCTTGCCGCCGTATTCGCCGCCGCCGACCAGATCGACGTGCTGCTGATCGGCCTGGGACACGATATCGCCGCCATCCCCCGCGACCTGCGGCAGGCATTGCGCGACCGCAAAGTCATCGTCGAGGCGGTTAGCACCGGCAGCGCCGTGCGCACCTACAACGTGCTGCTCGCCGAGCAGCGCGCGGTGGCCGCGGCGCTGATTGCGGTCGACAAGGTTCGCTGATGGCCGCCGAGAGCTTCGCCCACGCTGCCGAAGCCCTGCGCAAGGGTGACCGCGACCGCTATCTGTCCACGCTGGTTCTCACCGGCGCGCATCGCGATGCTGTGACGGCGCTCTATGCCTTCAACGCCGACGTCGCTTCCATCCGAGACCGCGTTTCCGATCCCGCACCCGGTGAAATCCGTCTGCAATGGTGGAATGATGCGCTCGCGGGGGAGGGGCACGGCGCCGTCCGCCAGAACCCGATCGCTGACGCGCTGCTGGCCACCATCGAGCGCTATGCCATTCCCAGCGGCACTCTGCTGAGGCTCATCGGCGCCCGCCGTTTCGACCTCTACGACGACCCTATGCCTGACCTCGAAAGCTTCGAAGGCTATGCCGGCGAGACCGTGTCGACGCTCTACCAACTCGCCGCAATGATCCTCAACGACGGCAAGCCGATCGAAACCGGCGACGCTGCCGGCCATCTCGGCGTTGCCCATGCAATGATAGGTCATATCAGGGCGTTCGGGCATTTCTCGGCCCAAGGCCGCATCATGTTGCCCTGGTCGATCTTCGAGGCCAATGGCGTCCGCGAGGGCGAAATTTTTTCCGGCTCTCAGAGCGAAGGCGTAGTCGAGGCCTTGGGCCAGATCGCCGAGCTTGCCAGCGATCACCTCACAAAAGCCGAGGCGGCCATCGCAGCCTTGCCGGGGCCGCTCAAACCGACCTTCGCGCCGATCTCTGTTCTCAAGGCGCAGTATCGCGGCCTGCTGCAGCGTAGTGCCGGCCCCTTTGCCACGCCAGCTGACGATGCCGATTGGCGCAAGATTGCTCGGCTGGCCTGGTGGACCTTCCGCAACCGCTAGAGGTGGTCGTTGCCGAACGCCACGAACTCGCCGTGCAGCAGGCCGACCCTTTGCCCCGCATAGTCTAGTTCCGACATCACGCTGATCCGCGCAATGCCTCGCCGCGCCAGCAAGCGGGTGAACGCGTTCCAGTCGGCTGTTGCGTCCAACCTGGCCGTCGCGGTGAACGCGCCGGCAACCGGTGCCAGATACTCCATCGAGTTACGTTGGATCACCACACGGCTGGGCAGCCCGGCGGCCGTCAGCCGCAGATGCAGCAGCGACCATGCCGCCAGGATCGCGACGGCCGAGGCGCTGCCGCCGAAAACCGTGTCGCGGTGATTGATATTTGGCCCGAGCGGCGCGCCGAGTACTACGTTGTCGTCGGTGATCGAAACCACCCGCACGTCCATCGCCCGCGATAGCGGGATGTGGTCATGCAGGTAGGTTTCGAGTTCCGACGGGGTCATGCCCAGGCTTTCAGGTCCTCAAGCGCGCGGGAGGTAATGGCACGGCGCTTGGCAATGGTCTTGTCGTTGCCACGCCAGCGTCCGGCACCCTCCGGCTTGACGATTGCCACCTCGGGGAACAGCCCGAAATTGACGTTCATCGGCTGGAAGCTGCGCGCACCACTATAGCCCTCGGCCTCGATATGACCACCGGTGATGTGGGCTACCAAAGCGCCAAGCGCCGTGGTGATCGGCGGCGTCGCCATCGTCTCGCCGCGCGCTTCAGCGGCCGCCAGGCGTCCGGTGATCAGGCCGACCGCAGCGCTCTCGACATAGCCTTCGACGCCGGTGACCTGCCCTGCGAAGCGGATGCGCGGATCGGCCCTGAGCTTGAGATCGGGCCCCAACACCTTGGGGGAGTTGAGGAACGTGTTGCGATGCAGTCCGCCAAGCCGCGCGAACTGCGCGTTCTCCAGCCCCGGGATCATGCGGAAAATCTCGGCCTGAATGCCGTAGCGCATCTTGGTCTGGAAACCGACCATGTTCCACAGCGTGCCCAGCGCATTGTCCTGCCGGAGCTGCACGATGGCGTAGCATTTGACGGTCGGATTGCGCGGATTGGTCAGGCCAACCGGCTTCATCGGGCCGTGCCGCAGCGTTTCCACACCGCGTTCGGCCATAACCTCGATGGGCAGGCAGCCGTCGAAATAGGGGACGTGCTCCCACTCCTTGAACTCGTGCAGAGGCGCGGCCTTCAGCGCTTCGACGAAGGCAAAGTACTGGTCCTTGTCCATCGGGCAGTTGAGATAATCCGCGCCCGTGCCGCCGGGGCCGGCCTTGTCGTAGCGCGACTGGGCCCAGACCACGTCCATGTTGATGCTGTCTTTGTGCACGATCGGCGCTATCGCGTCGAAGAAGGCCAGCGCATCCTCGCCGGTCTTGGCCAGGATAGCCTCGGCCAGCGCCGGTGAGGTCAGCGGCCCACTGGCGATGATCACATTGCGCCAGTCTTCGGGCGGCCAGCCGGCAATCTCCTCGCGGACTACGGTGATGTTCGGGTGATTGTGGATGGCCCGAGTCACTTCATCGGAAAAGCCATGCCGGTCCACCGCCAGCGCGCCACCGGCCGGCAGCTTGTGCAGGTCGGCCGCGCGCATGATCAGCGAGCCCTTGCGCCGCATTTCCTCGTGCAGCAGGCCCACGGCATTCTGCTCGTGGTCGTCGGACCGAAAGCTGTTGGAGCAGACCAGCTCGGCAAAGCTGTCGGTACTATGCGCATCGGTGGCTTTGACGCCGCGCATTTCATGGACGATTACACTGGCGCCAGCCTCGGCAGCCTGCCATGCGGCTTCGGAACCGGCGAGCCCGCCGCCGATAATATGAATTGGTTGGTTTTGCATGGCCGTCAGGTAGCAAGCACCGGCGGCAAGCGCAACAACTGTGGCGATCAGACTATCGCGCCATCCAAGAGGCGAGGATAAGTTGCCTAAGTTGTTGGCAGAATTTCATATGGCGAATTCTCAGGCAGAAAACAAAACACCCGCGTCTCAGAGAGAAGCGGGCGTTCGATTTGCACAATCTGAAAGATCAGCGGAGCAAATATTAGAGGCCGGCAGCATGGTCGCGCGCGATACGATTGATGTCGGTGCGCGAAATGCCCAGGTCGTTGAGCTGACGATTGTCGAGAGCGGCAAGCTCACGGACGGTCTGCTGATAAGCGGCCCACTTCTTGAAAGTCTTACGGATGTCCATTTGGTAGTCTCCTTTCGTTTACAAGGCTATATTTAGTTCAGTGCTTGCCAGATGAGCAGAGGGTCTTTGGTCAAACGAGCCATGCGGTCTACGCGGGGCTTTAACCAGTGTTGTTCATCTCTGGTTAAGCGATCGGGCAACGCCAAGGCCGCCGGATGGCGATCCGGCGGCCCCGCAAAACTCAAAACCCACTTCCATGCTCAGCGGTCGAAAAGCGACCGCGTCATCTTCGCAAAGTCGGGGCCGGAAATCCCCAATAAATCGGCATCGCGCGTCGAGGGAACGTCCATTTCCCGCAACGTCTGCTTGATGTCGATCAGGCGCTTGATGCGCCAGACAGCTCGCACAAACATCGACGTATTCCCTGGTGCTGGTATTACCACGCCCGGAACATGGTGTGATTTGAGCGGCAGCGCCATGCCGCATACGTCAACCGCATTATGCGCGGCGCGCATGGCAAATTTCACGGAACAGTCGCGAAGTGCGTCGCCGCACGATAATGGGGCCCTTTCGCACCCCACTCGATATCGCGAAATCCACGGCGCCAAGTGCTAGCAGACTGTTACCCCTGAAAGACGCAGAAGCAGCAAAGCCTGCTATTCAGCCGCGCGCGTAGCGAAGTGCGGACGCCTGGCCATCACTTCCTTGAGGAAGTGACCGGTATGTGAGCGCGGATTGGCCGCGACCTCTTCGGGTGTGCCCACCGCGACAATCTCGCCGCCACCGTCGCCGCCCTCCGGCCCCAGATCGATGACCCAGTCGGCCGTCTTGATGACTTCGAGATTGTGCTCAATGACGATGACGCTGTTGCCGCCATCGACCAGTTCGTGAAGAACCTCAAGCAGCTTGGCGACGTCGTGGAAGTGCAGGCCCGTGGTCGGCTCGTCCAGCATGTAGAGCGTGCGGCCAGTGGCGCGCTTTGAAAGTTCCTTGCTGAGCTTGACGCGCTGCGCCTCGCCGCCCGACAGCGTCGTGGCCGGCTGGCCGACCTTGACGTAGCCCAGCCCGACCCGTTGCAAAGTGGCAAACTTGTCGCGGATGACGGGCACAGCCGAGAAGAAGTCGACGCCCTCGTCAATGGTCATGTCCAAAATGTCTGAGATCGACTTGCCCTTGAACTGAACCTCAAGCGTCTCGCGGTTGTAGCGCTTGCCCTTGCAGACGTCGCAGGTGACGTAGACGTCGGGCAGGAAGTGCATCTCGATCTTGAGGACGCCGTCGCCCTCGCACTTCTCGCAGCGTCCGCCCTTGACGTTGAAGCTGAACCGACCCGGTCCGTAACCGCGCGTTTTCGCTTCCGGCAGGCCGGCGAACCATTCGCGCAACGGGGTAAAGGCACCGGTATAGGTGGCCGGGTTGGAGCGCGGCGTGCGGCCGATCGGCGACTGATCGATGTCGATGACCTTGTCGAGAAACTCGAGGCCGGTCAGGCTTTCATGCGGGGCAGGGACCACACGGGCGCCATTCAACCGGCGCGAGATTGCCTGATACATGGTGTCGATCATCAGCGTCGACTTGCCGCCGCCCGATACGCCGGTAATAGCGACGAACATGCCCAAGGGCACATCGACCGAGACATTCTTGAGATTGTTGCCGGTGGCGCCCTTGATGCTGAGTGCCTTGCCCGTCTTCCCCTCACGCCGCTCGGCCGGCATGGCAATGCCCATGCGGCCCGACAAGTACTTGCCGGTCAGCGAGTCCGGATGGTTGAGAATGACCTCCGGCGGTCCTTCGGCGACGATGTGGCCGCCATGCACGCCGGCGCCCGGGCCGATATCGACCACATAATCGGCCGTCATGATCGCGTCTTCGTCATGCTCGACCACGATCACCGTATTGCCAATGTCGCGCAGCCGCTGCAGCGTCTCGAGCAGGCGGGCATTGTCGCGTTGATGGAGGCCAATGGACGGTTCGTCCAGCACATAGAGCACACCGGTCAGGCCCGAACCGATCTGGCTGGCCAGACGGATACGCTGGCTTTCGCCACCCGACAGCGAGCCCGAATTGCGAGCCAGAGTCAGATAGTCGAGGCCGACATCGTTGAGGAAGTTCAGGCGTTCGCGAATTTCCTTGAGGATGCGCTCGCCGATCTGCTTCTGCGTCGGGTTGAGATGTTCGCTCAGATGCTCGAACCAATTTGAGGCCGAGCGGATCGACTTCTCGGTCACCTGGCCGATATGCAGGCCATCGATCTTGACCGCCAGCGTCTCAGGCTTCAGCCGATAGCCGCCGCAGGCGACACACGGCTTGGCCGACATGTATTTTTCGATTTCCTCGCGCATGCCGGCGCTTTCGGTTTCCTTGTAGCGGCGCTCAAGGTTGCCGATCACGCCTTCGAATGGCTTGGTCGTCTTGTACTGGCGCAGGCCATCGTCATAGACGAATTCCACCGGCGTCTTGCCGGTGCCATAGAGCACGGCGTGCTGCACCTCGAACGGCAGATCGCTCCAGGCCGTGCCTGTCGAGGCGCCGAACTGCTTCACCACCGCCTGCAAGGTCTGCAGGTAATAGGGTGCCGAGGTCTTGGACCAGGGCAGGATGGCCCCGTCGCGGATCGACATGGTCGCATCCGGCACGATCTGGTCCGGGTCGATCTTCTGCTCGGTGCCCAAGCCGTCGCAAACCGGGCAGGCGCCGAAGGGGTTGTTGAACGAGAACAGGCGCGGCTCGATCTCGGCGATGGTGAAGCCGGAGACCGGGCAGGCGAACTTTTCCGAGAACGTCACCTGACGCTGCGTGCCGTCCTCGTTCTTCTCGTCGGCGAATTCGACCAGGGCAATGCCATCGGCCAGCTTCAGCGCCGTCTCGAAACTCTCGGCTAGGCGGCCGGAAATATCGGGCCCGACCACGATGCGGTCCACCACGACTTCGATGTCATGCTTGATCTTCTTGTCGAGGGCAGGCGCATCCTCGATCTCGTGATACTGGCCATCGATCTTGACGCGCTGGAAGCCCTTGCGCATCAGGTCCGCCAGTTCCTTCTTGTACTCACCCTTGCGACCGCGCGCGATCGGCGCCAGCAGGTAGAGCCGCGTGTCGGCAGGCATTTCCAGCACCTTGTCGACCATCTGGCTGACGGTCTGGCTTTCGATCGGCAGGCCGGTGGCTGGCGAATAGGGAATACCGACGCGCGCAAAGAGCAGGCGCAGATAGTCGTAGATCTCCGTCACCGTGCCAACGGTAGAGCGCGGGTTACGCGACGTGGTCTTCTGCTCGATGGAAATGGCCGGCGACAGGCCCTCGATGTGCTCCACATCGGGCTTCTGCATCATTTCGAGGAACTGCCGGGCATAGGCCGACAGCGACTCCACGTAGCGGCGCTGCCCCTCGGCATAGATGGTGTCGAAGGCGAGCGAGGACTTGCCCGAGCCGGAGAGGCCGGTCATCACGATCAGGCTGTCGCGTGGCAGCTTGAGGTCGATGCCCTTGAGATTGTGCTCGCGGGCGCCGCGCACGATGATCTCACGGTTCTGGCTGGGCTTTGGCGTCATCATATCAGTCCATGGCTCGGTGCGCCAAACGGCAGCACGGCGGCAAAGTCGTAAACGGGCATGAGGTTAGGAAGACCAGACAGATAGGCGTAGGTACCTTCTGCCGCAAGCGGGGCAGGCGCATGGCCGCCCCGCGTACCAGTCACCTTAGCGTGTGGCGAGGGGCTTGCCAAAGCGGCAATCACTATCGTGAACATAAGCGGAACAATCGGGATTCGGTCAAGGCCCGACATGCTGCGTCACTCCGTGCCAGGCCGTAAAAAGCGCCACGACCACAAACAACGCGCCAGCGCCGCGGCCGATCCAGATCGTAACCTGGGGGTTACCGACCAGTGCGTCGCGGCCTTTTCCGGCGGCCAGCGCCAGTGCGCCGTAGATAAGAAACTGCATCGCGACGGTCATCACGCCCATGACCAGGGCCTGCGACCAGATCGGTCCATATTCGGGCTTGATGAATTGGGGAAACACCGCCAGCACGAACAGATAGGCCTTGGGATTGAGAAGGCAGGTGATCAGCCCCTGCCGGAACGCCACCCAGTCAGACCGGCTCTTGGCCTGGCCGATACTGTCCACCGTGATCGAGCTGCGCAGCAGGGTGTAGCCAATCCAGGCCATGTAGGCAGCGCCGACCAGGATCATGCCCTGGAACAGCATGGTGGGAAGCTGCGTCAGCACCCCGACCGCCAGCGCACCGAACAGCGTATGCACCGCTCCGCCCAACATGATTCCGCCAACGGCGGCAAAGCCGGTGCGGCGCCCTCCGGTCAGCGCATTGGCGATGACGAAGAACATGTCCATGCCCGGCACCACGATGATGCCGAACAACAGGACCAGATAGATCCATAAAGCTTCACTGTAACCCATCGCCCCGCCGCTTGCCTCCGCGCGAGGACGATGTCGGCCAACCCTGCTGACATCCTGTGTCAGCAGGGTTGGTGTTTTGCCCCACGGTCCAGGTCAACGGGCAAAGCGGTCGCGATAGGCCTGGGGACTGACGCCGACGCGGGGCGTGCTCGCATGCAAACCTCATGTGATGAGCGGCTTGTCTTGGTGGCGTGCTTTCGCCCGGACTAGGCGACAAGGTTGGAGGAGGCGAACTCCCGCCGGTCTTGACTGTGGCGATCGAGTGGAACATAATGAGAACAAATGTGCTGTTCACAACTCTGCCAAGGCCTCGGACGGAGCCCCTGCGGCGGAGTAGAGTGGCGGCCGCTATGTAAGTGAGCGTCCCGAGCGGCAGAGGCCCTCGGGACTGAATCGAAAGGAATGAGCGATGGCAGGCAGTGTGAACAAGGTCATCCTGGTCGGCAATCTCGGTGCGGATCCGGAAGTGCGCAATCTTCCCAGCGGGGGCAAGGTGGTGAACCTGTCGATCGCGACCTCGGAAAACTGGAAAGACAAGAATACCGGCGAACGCCGCGAGAAGACCGAGTGGCACCGTGTGGTGATCTTCTCGGAAGGTCTGGCCCGCGTGGCCGAGAGCTACCTTAAAAAGGGCAGCAAGGTTTATCTCGAAGGCCAGTTGCAGACGCGCAAGTGGCAGGACCAGTCCGGCCAGGACAAGTATTCCACCGAGATCGTGCTGCAGGGCTTCAACTCCAATATGACCCTGCTTGATGGTCGTGGCGAAGGCGGCGGTGCCGGCGATAGTGACGGCGGCTTCCGCGGCGTCGACAATGGCGGTGGTTTCCGCGGCGCCCGCGACAACAATGGCGGCGGCGGTGCCCAGCGCCCACGTGCCAACGCCCCGGCCTTCGAGCCCGGCGGCATGGACGACGATATCCCGTTCTAAGGAGCGGGACTATACGCTGACAAATGGGTCGCCTTGGCGGCCCATTTTTGTCGGGGGCAGGGTGCTCTCAGGCGGCGAAGGTGCGGCTGGTGGCGCGACCGGCGGCTTTGGCGGCGTAGAGGGCAATATCGGCGTGGCGGAACAGCTGTTCCGATGAGCCGCCGCGATAATGCGCTACCCCGACCGAGGCACCAAGGCTAAGCGTCTGGCCCAGGCGCGTGACCGGGCGGCGCATCACTCGCACGATCGTTTCGGCCAGATGTTCGACATCATCAGGTGATCCGGCGTCGTTGAGCAGGACAGCGAATTCGTCGCCGCCGATGCGGGCTACCAGTTCTGCACCGCTACAGCTTTCCAGCAATCGCAGGGCCGCTTCCTTGAGGCACTCGTCGCCCAGCGCGTGGCCATAGGTGTCGTTGACCTGCTTGAAGCCGTCGAGATCGACCAGCAGCAGCGCGTCGATGTTGCCGCGCCCCTCGTCCAGCGCAGCGAGCCGCGCCTGAAACAGGCTACGATTGGCGAGGCCGGTCATCACGTCGAATTCGGCGAGATAGCGGGTGCGATCGGCCAAGAGCTTTTCTTCGGTAATGTCCTGCTTCATGCCGAAAATGCGGTGCGCGAGGCCGTCGCGGCTCTCGACCGCTCCGGTCAGCCGCATCCATCGCCGCTTGCCTGATGTGGTGATGATCTCGCAGTTGAGGGCAAAGTCGGTGCAGGTGGCGATGGCCCTGGCGCGCGCCGCTTCCATCTCCAGGCGGGACTTTTCGGTGTAGAGCGCCAGCGTCATTTCGCGCGTGACCGGCGTGTTACGGGGGATCTCGAACAGATCATAGACGCCATTGGTCCAGATCAGGCTGCTGTCGCTGAGGTTGCACTGCCAGATGCCGATGCGTGCTGTCGCCGAGGCGCGGTCGAACAGGTTGCGCCGATGCTCTTCGAGCGCCGCATAGTCGGCGATAGCGCGGCTTTGTGACTCGATCTGCCGGCGCTGCTGAGTGATAGCGGCCCGCGCGAGGACCTCACCCGCCAGCGCGGCAAGAGTGGTAGCCATCATGGCGCTGCGGGGGCGTGGATCGAACAGGCTCAACAATTGCGCCGGACGATCGTCGTGGGCCGGTAGCACGATGCCGACATAGAAGCGCGGATACTGCCCAGCATCGGCAATGACCAGCGGCCTTCCCGCTGCAATGGCGCGAGCTTCGAGCGCCGCGAGATCTGCATCGGCCCCTGCTGCGGCAACGACGATCGATATGTCCGCGGCAATGCTGCTGAGTCGCGCGCCGGCAATGCCGAGCAGCGCACATAAACGCTGCAATCGCAGATCAATCGCCTCGTCCCGTCGCGTTTCGGCGGCGGGCGTCTGCAATGCGAAAGCTGCGGTCGCGGCGAGGCTGCGCAATTGGACGTTCCCGGATAGGCCGGGAAGGCTAGCGCGAGCTTGGTTAAGACTTCCTCAGCCACAGGCCGCTGAGATTGAAAACAATCAGCCGCGTTACTTGCTGAACGGCACTTCAGCGCGGAGGCTGTCGCCGCTGTCGACATAGACCACCTCGAACACCACGTTGATTGCCTCATTGCTGAGGGTGATTTGGGCGGAGATGTTGATGTCCTTGCCCTCTTCGTCTTCGTCGCGCTCGCGCAGGTTGAACACCAGGCCACCGCCGCGCTTCTGGCCGACGGCTATGCCGGTGAAAGTGGCGTTCGAGCTCATGGCGGCTTCGAAGCGCTTGTTGGCCTCCACATAGGCCATGGTGCCCGCAACCGACAGTTGAGTGCCTGCCAGCGTGCAGCGGCCGTTATAGTTGACCTTGTCCTGGTTGCCCTGCGTCAGCGCCAGACGGCAGACGACCGTCTCCGTATTCGCGCCGATCAATACGCCACGCCCGCGCCAGTCACCCAGATAGGACTGCAGCAGGGCGACGTCGGCAGGAGCGGCGAAGGCCGGAGCGCTGGCTGCGCCGGCCGAAACAAGCAGACCCGCCAGCGCGATCATGCGCGACAGGGGTGCGAAATAGGTCATTGCGGTAAGCCTCCAGTAAAATCTTGCCCCCCGGCAAATCCGATGCCGGAAACCGATACCTGCGGGCTTGCGCCGCCAGAATCATCTCCGGCCATGTAAGCGGGCGCCGCTTTTTCTCGCAAGCGACCGGCCATCACGTCGTCCCGGGATTGGGCTGGCCACCCTCGGTGCCGCCGTCGCCGGTAATGGTGTCGCCGGTCGGGTCATCGGGCGTCGCGTCATGGTCGGCAGTGCGCACTTTGATCTTGCCGAGCGGGTGGAAGAACTTGCCGCCCGCCGCCAGCAAGGCCGGCAGGATGAACAGGTCGCCGATAACGGCGAAGGCCAGTGTCGATACGAAGAGCGTGCCGAACAGCGCCACCTGGGGCAGGGCGGAGAAGGTGACGATCACCACGCCCGAACACAGGATGATCGTCGTCGCCACGATAGCGCCGCCGATACGGTCGAGCGTGTGCTTGACCGCCTCCATATGCGGCCGGCCTTCCTCTCGCCGCGAATGCAGATAATGCGATAGGAAATGCACCGTGTCGTCCACGGCAATACCGAAGGCGATGGTCAGCGCGATCACCGTGGTGAGTTGCAGACCCTGGCCACTGAAGTAGAGCCAGGCCTCGGTGCCGAGGACCGGAAACAGGTTGGGAATGGCCGAGGCCAGCGCCACGCGGAACGACTGGAAGGCAAAGCCGATCAGCGCCAGGTTGACCAGCACCGATACGGTTAGATCGAGCTGCAACCCGCTGACGATCTGGTCGGTCGCGAAGGTTGTGAGAATGCGGAAGCCGCCGATTTCGGCGTCGGTGATACCAGCCGCGTCCATCTCCCGGTTCACGTCGATGACCAACTGCTTGAGCGCCTCGGAATCGATGATGGTGGGCATGAAGCCTGTCACCAGCGCCTGCGAACCGTCATCGGTGATGAAGCGCTTGCGCATGAAGGGCCCGACAGCGTCGAACACCTCTTCGCGGGTGAAGCCGGTCTCGGTGTAATTGGTCATGCTCGCGGCCGAGATGACCTTGTTCTCACCTAGGTGCTTTTCAAGAATTTCGTGGACCGCGCGGACGGTCTCGAAATCCTTCGGACCCAGATTGGGATCATTCTCCGCCAGCGGCACGCGGATATAGAGCGGCGCCACGCCGCCGACGCCCTGGTCGATCTCCTCGGCCGCGGTGAGGGCGGTCGAGTCCTTGGCCACGAAATCCTCGAATGAGAAATGCGGCTTGATCAGGAAATAGGGGATGAACAGCAGGATGGTGACCGCGATCGCCAGGATCGAAACCTGGCGGCCGAAGCGGCTGGCAAAGAACCAGGCCAGCGGCAGCGGTGCGGTCAGCACGAGGCTGCTGCGCTTGGGCGCCTTGAAGCCCAGGCGCACGGCCGCCTTGAGCATCAGCGGCAGGAAGGTCATCAGGCACACGAACAGCAAGAACGTGCCGATCGAGCCGGCAATCGAGAATTCGCGGATACCCTGGCCCGGCGTCAGCGAGAGCGAAGCGAAGCTCACGAAAGTGGTCAGCATGGTCAGGGCGCTGGCTGGGCCGACCAGCTTAACCGTCGCGTCCACGGCCTTGTTGGGCTCCATGCCGTCGCGCCAATAGGCGAGCCAGTTGAAGATGAAGAACATCGCCTCGGCGAACGAAATCACCAGCACCAGCGTGGTGACGATGATGGTGAGGAACGAGAACGAGCCGAAGACCAGCAGGATCATACCCATCGACCACATCACCGCGAGGAACGGCGTGGCCGCCACCAGCAGGGCGCCCGTGAGCGAGCGCAGTGCCAACAGCGCAATGATCGACCCGAGCCCGAACCCCCAGACGGTGAACTTCACCTGGTCGTCGACTGCCGCATTGAGCATTTCCGAGGTCCAGATCGGCGGACCGGTGAGCTCGATGCTGATATTCTCGTCCTGATAGGGCGCGATCGTCTCGCGCAGGCTGGCGATCATGCGCTTGGTGCCGTCGCCCTTGGTCATTTCCTGATTGGGGAACATGATCAGCACCACGCCCGACAGGTCAGGCGTGATGAGGTTGCGCATCATCGGGTCGTTCTGCTGCAGGTCGGCCAGCGCGATGGCGACCTCGGCAAAATCGTCCATGCCCTCGGGCACCGCCGGTACGGTGGCGCCATTGCCATCCGGCTTGCGCAGCGTGAAGGGCGACATGGTGCCCACGGCGAACTCGTTGAGCTCAAGGTCGAAGGCCAGCTCACGAACGCGCTCCAGCGTCTCGGGCTCAGTCAGGCGCGGCGAATTGACCAGCACATAAATGTCGTTCTCGAAGGTGCCGAAGGTCTCCGACAGGTGTTCGTAGGCGTCGTAATATTCGCCCGAATGCGCATAGACGCGCAGCAGGTCGCCGTCGACATTGGCTCGAGGGATTTGCGTGAAGCAAAGGATCGAAAAGGCCAGCACGGCGATGGCGACGGCGCGAGGAAAGCGCAGCGTGGTGAGGCCGATATATTCAAGGCCGAAGCCAATGGAGCGGTCGTACGCAAAGCGCGCCCACAGACGATGGAAGAACGAACCAGAGGACACTGCGACCCGACTCCGCGAATACGGCGACAAGGTGGCGTGATTTCTGCGGGTTGGCGATAGTTACGTCAGGCGGCGCGGGGGTTTCCCCAAGGTTTGTTGCAATTGTGCTTGGGATTAGTGGCTCCGCACCGAAATGCGGAGCCACCACCATCAGGCAGTCAGAGCCGCGCGGTTTTCGGCAACGAAGTCGGCGAGGGCCATCGGTTTGCGACCGGAGAACTTTTCGACCGTATCGGTGACGACCGCGTGGAAGCCGTCGGCGGCGTCCCGGTCGAAGGCAACCATCACATCGGCCATGCCCTCAGGGAAGCCTGCGGCGACCATGCCCGCCCGCAATTCGGATGCGGTGAGCCCGATACGGGCAACTGGCTTGCCGCTGAACTGGGCAAACAGCGCCGCCAGTTCGGCCTGAGTCACGGCCGCGGGGCCGGTAACGTCATGTATCGTCTTGCCCTCGGCCGAGAGGAGCGCGCCCGCGGCAGTACGCGCGGTATCGGCGCGCGTCACGTAGCTGCGCCCCTTGCCGTCAGTGGCGTCGAACAGCTGCCCCGAGCCGATGGCCGACGGAGCGCCCAAGAGCGAAATCTCGGCATAGATGTGATTGCGCAGCAACGTGTAGTCGAGGCCCGATGCCGCAATGGCCTGTTCAGTCCAGTAGTGCTCCGGCGAAACGCCGCCGCCGGCATTGGGGCGCGGGGAGGGGGCCGAGGTATAGACGATGTGCTTCACCCCGGCTGCCTTGGCGGCATTGACCGCGTTGCGCTGCTGGTCGACGCGCTTGCCGATGGCATCCGTGCTGATTAGCAGCAGGCGGTCTACGCCGGCAAAGGCCGATGCGAGATTGGCATCGTCGAAATCCACCTTGCGCACCTCGACGCCACGCGCAGCCAGATCGGCGAGCTTGGACGGATCGCGCGTGCCGGCGATAACCTTGCTGGCACCCTTGGCCAACAGCTCTTCGACGGCCAGGCGGCCGAACTGGCCACCCGCACCGGTGACCAGCAGTGTTTGATCCCTGAATTGAGACATGGCTTACTCTCCTTGTTGTGCACCCGCCCTCCCTTGTGGCGCATGCCAATGGAGAGTAAGTATCGAATGGAGACTGCTATCTAGTCGCCCGCATCGCGGTGCGAAAGGAGGCACTTCAAACGCCAAACGTCACCTGGAAGTAACCACCATGCTCAACGCGATGCAGGAAGCCGACCGTTTCGTCACCAAGTGGAACGAGCAGGATGGGCCATTGCAGAATTGCCCGGTCCGAGGCGTGCTCGACAAGATCGGGGATAAGTGGAGCATGCTGCTGATCATGACCCTTGGCGCCGGCCCCAAGCGCTTCAACCAGCTTCGGCGCGACGTGCCCGACATCTCCCAGAAGATGCTGACGCAGACCCTGCGCGACCTGCAGCGCGACGGCATGGTCGCCCGCCGCGTCTTCGATACCAAGCCGCCGTCAGTGGAATACCGGCTGACGCCACTGGGCGAGTCGATCATCGTCCCTTTCGGCCACCTGATCCGCTGGGCCGACGACAATCACCCCCGCATCGATAGGGCGCGGGTGGAATTCGACAAGGCGGCGTAGATGCGGGGGACTGGACTTTGCTCCGAACCAGCCGCTCCACCAAAACTAGCTGACGCCAGGTTCCAGAATTGTCAGCGTAGCCGCCGCGCAGTCGATGCGGGCGTCGGTGCCGTAGGGCAGGGTGAGCATCGGCTGCGTATGCCCAAAATCGAGGCCGGCCAGCACCGGTAGATCATCAAGCCCAGCTTCTCGCAGTACTGCCACCGCCGCCGCCTCGATCGCTGCCTGATAGCCCGCATCACCACGCGGATCAGCCCGCGCTATCAGGAGCCCAGAAAGCCGACCCAGGATACCGGCCGCCGCATAGTTGCGCAGCCAGAAGCGCATGAAGCCCGGAGGTGGCGCCTCCTCGGATGTTTCGAGGAAGAGTATCGCGCCGTCCCACGCGCTGGCCTCCGGCCACCATGGCGTGCCCTTGACCATCTCCAGCACTTCGGCGCATCCGCCGAGCAGATGGCCGATCGCTGAACCGCTACCCTGCAGCACGCGCGGCCGCTCCGCCGGCAACATTTTTCGGCGTTGCGCCTGTAGCGCAGGGTCCGCCCAGCCCAAATGCTCGCTAGTCCACCCCGCGGTATTGGCCTCGATAGTGCCGATAGGTCCGGAGGAAAACAGCGCCTGCCGCACGCCCGCCACCGTGTAGTCATGCATGCCGCCATTCTCGCCGAAGCCGGCCATGATGCTGGGGCCATAGAACGAGGTCACACCGGCCGCATAGCAGGCGAGGTGCAGCGCGGTGGTGTCGGAAAATCCCAGGAACACCTTCGGATTGGCCCCGATGACATCAAGATCGAGATAGGGCAGCAGCCGGATGCAATCCTCGCCGCCGATCGTCGCGAAAACCCCGGCAATATCGGGATCGGCGAAGGCGGCCATCAGGTCCTCGGCCCGCGCTTGGGGATTGTCGGCAATCCAGTCCGCCGATGCCAGCGTATGCGCCATTTCGATCACGGTGACGCCAAATGCCTCTTCCAGCTGCCGCTTGCCCGCCTCGTAGCGATGCGGGAACGCGCCCGGACCGCCCCATGACGGTGACACTGTCGCGATCCGGTCTCCGGGCGAAAGTCGCTTAGGTCTGACGAGATTGGGCATCGGGCTGTGATCCGTTGGACCCCGGATCGGGCCGGGGCCAACGAGCAGTAGAGGGCGGTCGGTCGCCCGACAAGACTACGCCGCCTTGCGCCGCCGATCCGGCAACATGCGATCGATGGTGATGTTCCAACCTTCCACCATGCCGCAATTCATCCATTCGGTGACGCGGTCCTCCGTCAGGTGGTCGGCCAGCTGCACCCGGAACACCATCTCGGTGCCGGCGCCTACGGGCCTGAACAGCACCGTTACTAGCGGAGAATCTTCGAGCCGGTCCGGATCCAGATCGGGCCAACCGCCGACCGCGCCCCATGAGAACACCAGCTTTTCGGCCGGGACGATCTCGCGATAGATGCCGCCGGTGAAATATTGCTTCCCGGCATTCTCCACCATGAGCTGCCGCCAGGCGCCGCCGACGCGCAAGTCGACCGATAGCGGCTCGGTGACCAGATTGTTGGGATTGTAGAACCAGTCGAGGCTGGCCGGGTCGGTCCAGGCGTCGAACACCATTTCCGGCGGCGCATCGAACAGTCGGGTGAGCGTTAGGCCGCGACCCCGATCGTAGGTTGCCATAGCTATTCTCCTTCCTTGGCCTTTTTGGCCATCATGGTCTTGAGTTGGGCATCGAGCCGGTCGAAGCGCTCGCCGAAGAAGGCGCGATACTGGGCGATCCAGGCATCCGCAGCCTCGAGTGGCGCGACCTCCAGCCGGCAAGGCCGGAACTGCGCCGTCCGCTCCTTGACCACAAGCCCTGCCTCTTCGAGCACCTTGAGGTGCCGCGACACCGTTGGCAGGGTGGTCGCAAACGGCTCGGCGAGCTCATTGACCGTCGCCGGACCCAGAGCCAGCCGCGCCAGGATAGCGCGACGCGTTGGATCGGCGAGTGCGGCAAATGTCGACGTCAGTCCGTCGTCCATATTTGCATGCCTTAGTAATTACGTTAGTGCGCAACTAATGCGCATTCAGAGGAGGTGTCAAGGGGAGGGGGCGTTGCTCGCTGGAGACCGGCCTTGCCTCTCCACAGCCTTCGCGGCCCGAAATTAGCAATTCCCCCCGGAATCGCCTACATATCGGCTAGCAAAACCAACCAAGAATCACCCCAGTGACCGATACGCCTGAAAACGGAACTGGCGCGCTGCCGCCCTCCGACATTTCGCTGATTTCCATCACCGACGAGATGCGCAAATCGTATCTCGATTATGCGATGAGTGTGATCGTCAGCCGTGCGCTGCCCGATGTGCGCGATGGCCTCAAGCCCGTGCACCGGCGCATCCTCTTCTCGATGAACGAGAACGGCTACGAGTATAACAAGCCGTACCGCAAGTCGGCCCGCGTCGTCGGCGACGTTATCGGTAAGTACCATCCGCACTCAGACCAGGCCGTCTACATGGCCTTGGTGCGCATGGCGCAGGACTTCTCGATGGGCGAGCTACTTGTCGAAGGCCAGGGCAATTTCGGCTCGGTCGACGGCGATATGCCCGCCGCCATGCGCTATACCGAAGTGCGCATGCAGAAGATCACCAATTCCATGCTCGACGACCTCGACAAGGACACGGTGAACTTCAAGGACAACTATGACGGCTCCGAAAAGGAGCCATCGGTACTGCCGGCGCGGTTCCCCAACATGCTGGTCAATGGCGGTAGCGGCATCGCCGTCGGCATGGCCACCAACGTGCCCACGCACAATCTGGGCGAGACCATCGATGCCGCGCTGCTGGTGCTCGATAATCCATCGGTCATTACCGAGGAACTGCTCGCCGTGCTGCCCGGGCCGGATTTCCCGACCGCGGGCATCATTCTGGGCCGCAGCGGCATTCGGCAGGCCTATGAGACAGGTCGCGGCTCGATCATGGTGCGCGGTCGCGTTGCCGTGGAGGAGATCCGCAAGGAGCGCGAAGCGCTCATCATCACCGAACTGCCCTATCAGGTGAACAAGGCCGTACTGGTCGAAAAGATCGCCGAGCTGGTGCGCGACAAGCGCATCGAGGGCATCGCCGACATGCGCGACGAGTCATCGCGCGAGGGCATGCGCGTGGTCATCGAGATCAAGCGCGACGCGCTGCCAGACGTGGTGCTGAACCAGCTCTACCGCTTCACCGCGCTGCAATCGTCCTTCGGCTGCAATTTCGTGGCGCTGAACGGCGGTAAGCCGCAATTGATGAACCTGCGCGAGATTTTGCAGGCGTTTATTGATTTCCGTCACGAAGTGGTTACGCGTCGCGCCCGCTTCCTGCTCAACAAAGCCCGCGATCGCGCCCATATCCTGGTCGGTCTCGCCGTGGCCGTGGCCAATATCGACGAGGTCATCGCCCTGATCCGCACCGCGCCCGATCCGGCGACGGCGCGCGAGCAGCTGATGACCCGCCGCTGGCCGGCGCAAGACGTGGCGCCGCTGATCGCACTGATCGACGATCCACGCCACCGTATCAACGAAGACGGTACGTTCAACCTGTCGGAAGAGCAGGCCCGCGCCATCCTCGAGCTGCGCCTCGCCCGCCTCACCGCCCTCGGCCGCGACGAAATCGGCGAAGAGCTCAACGGCCTCGGCCTCGAGATTGAGGACTATCTCGATATCCTGCGCAGCCGCGACCGCGTGGTCGAAATCATCCGCAATGAACTGACCGAGATCAAGGAACAGTTCAACACGCCGCGGCGCACCGAGATTTCCGATTTCGTCGGCGATTTCGATGACGAGGACCTGATCGCCCGCGAAGACATGGTCGTGACCGTGTCGCATGAAGGCTACATCAAGCGCGTGCCCCTCTCGACCTATCGGGCCCAGAACCGCGGCGGCAAGGGCCGTTCGGGCATGGCAACGCGCGACGAGGATTTCGTCAGCCGCTTGTTCGTGGCCAATACCCACACGCCGGTGCTGTTCTTCACCGACCGAGGCATTGCCTACAAGCTCAAGGTCTGGCGCCTGCCTCTGGCCGCTGCCAATGCGCGCGGCAAGGCGCTTATCAACATCCTGCCACTGGAGCAGGGCGAACGGCTGACCACCATCATGCCGCTGCCCGAGGACGAGACGAGCTGGGGCAACCTGGACATCATGTTCGCCACGACGCGCGGCACGGTGCGCCGCAACTCGCTCGCGGACTTCGTCGAAGTGCGCCAGAACGGCAAGATCGCCATGAAGCTCGACGAAGGCGACCAGATCGTCGGTGTTGAGACGGCGACCGCGAATGACGACGTGCTGCTGACCACGGCGCTGGGTCAGGCCATCCGTTTCCAGGTCGACGACGTGCGCGTGTTCAAGGGTCGCGATTCCATGGGCGTGCGTGGCATCCAGCTTGCTGAAGGTGACGTCGTCATCTCCATGGCCGTGATCAACCACTCCGATGCTTCGGCCGAAGAACGGGCCGCCTATCTCAAGATGAGCCGCGCAGTGCGTGGCGAAGGGGCCGAGGAAGAGGCGGGTTCGGATGAGGGCGATGTAGTAGCTGGCGAACTGCCGCAGGAGCGTTACGCTCAAATGAGCGCCACCGAGCAGTTCATCCTGACCATCTCGGAAAACGGCTACGGCAAGCGCACCTCCAGCCACGAGTACCGGATCACCGGCCGTGGCGGTAAGGGCATCGTCGCCATGGCGGTCAATAAGCGCAACGGCAATCTCGTCTCGAGCTTCCCCGTGCAGGACGACGACCAGATCATGCTGATCAGCGACGGCGGCCAGACCATTCGTCTGCCCGTGGGCGGCGACAAGCCAATCCGCATCGTCTCGCGCGGCAGCCAGGGCGTCATCGTCTTTGACACCGCCGAGGGCGAGAAAGTGATGTCGGTGGAACACATCAGCGAACCCGAGGGCGACGATACGCCCGAGGCACCGGATGCCCCCGAGGCTCCGGAAAGCCCGGTCACCGAGTAAGCAAAAGGGGCGCCCAGGCGCCCCTTTTTGGGTGTATCGGTGGCTCGGATTTCCACCCGGGGAGTTAGATGAACCGCCCCGAACTCGGAGACTGCGCACCCCCACCCATAGATGGCGTGCGGCTGTTATTGCCCATGCGGACGCCGCGCGGGATGGTGGAGTAGCGCGGCTGCTGCTGTGGCTGCGGCCGGTATCGGGGCTCGTAGGTGCTCGGGGCCGGGCCGTCATAGGCGTTCGAGCCTTCCTCGGACGGGCAGCAGGCCCAGAACAGCAACACGAAACCGCCGAAGGGCACGAAGTTGAGCAGCCACCAAGCGCCGGATTTGCCAATATCATGCAGGCGGCGGATCTGCACGGTGAGGCCGGGAATGACGTGGAAGATCATCACGAAGATGGTCGCCGGCATATAGGGATTCTTCGGATCGATCCCGCCGAGCGAATAGTCCACGGCTATGGCCGCGGCGTATACGAAGATCTGCATCAGGAAGAACATCCAGTACTGCATGCGCGTGCTGCGACCCGAAAATTCGAAATACCGCAGCAATCCGTCAAAGTAAGAGCGCATCCCAGTCCCCAATGGATGTATCGACGCACCACGAATATTTGATGCGCGTTGTTTTTCGATACGCGAACTCGCTACAATTTTAGCGATTGCGGATCAGCGCGCGGTGGGGCCTTGCCATTTGGCCGGGGCAATGGCTTTCTGACCATCCCCGTCGCCGGAAAGAACCGATCATGATCGATCCCGCAATCATCCTGCCTTACGTACTGGCCTGCCTGCTGTTCTCCATCATTCCAGGACCATCGGTATCGGTGGTGATCGCCAATTCCCTGGCGGGCGGCACCAGGGCGGGTCTGTTCACCATCCTCGGTACCGAATTGAGCATGCTAAGCATGGTCTTTACCGTCGCAGTGGGCCTTGAAGCGGTGATGAATGTCGTCTCGGGCGCGTTCGAGTTCATCAAACTCGCCGGCGCCGCCTATCTGATCTGGATCGGCTGGAAAATGGTTCGCTCCACCGGCCAGTTGAGCTTTGCCGATGGCGAACGCCTGCCGATCGGCCGATACGTCTGGCAGGGCGCACTGATCAGCTGGTCGAACCCCAAGACCTTGCTGTTCCTCAGCGCCTTCCTGCCGCAGTTCATCGACCTGAGCCGGCCCGCCTTTGGCCAGATCATGACCCTCGGCCTGATCGTCATGGCGGTCGCCACCATCAGCGATAGCGTCTACGCCATCGCGGCCGGACAGGCGCGTCATCTCTTGACCGCTGCTCGCGTGCGCATGGTGAACCGGGTCTCGGGCGCCATCCTCATGGCTGGGGGCGTCTGGCTGGCGCTGCAGAAGCGGGCCTAACAGTGGACTCGAAGCCGTCGGGTTACCGGTCGCTGCTGGCGATGCCGGTGCCGCGCCGATTGGCACTGGCCTCGATTCCGGCGGACTTCGCCGACTGGCTGGACTACGCCGCCATCGTTGCTCTGCTGGTTTTCGCCTGGGGCGAGGGGCCTTTCGTGCTGGCCCTGTTCGCCTTCTGCCTGACGCTGCCCTATGTCGCGGTCGGGCCGCTGCTGGCCGTGCTTGTCGATCGCGCACCGCTGGCTCGCGTCCTGGTAGTGAGCAATCTCGGGCGTGGACTGGCGACCCTGGCCCTGGTCTTTGCCGGGCACACCGCGATTGTCCTCGCCATCGTCTTCGTGCGGGCCTGCATCGATTCCGCCTTCACCCCGGCCCGGCAGGCGGCCATCCAGGCATCGACCCCACCCGACCTGCTGGCCAGCGCCAATGGGCTGCATCAAGCCATCAATCAAACCTCGAAGATTGCCGGCCCCGCGGTTGGCGGGCTGCTATTGGCCGTCATGCCGGCGCAATCGGTGTTCGGCCTCAACGCCGTCTTGTCGCTGATCGCGGCGGCCCTCGTGTTTGACATTGCCCTGCCGCCCAAGCCGCAGAGCGAAGCCACCGATTTCCGGAGTGAACTACTGGCTGGTGTGAGCGAATTCCGCCGCAGCCGCCTGCTGCTGGTCGCGCTCGTTTTCTCGGCGGTGGCGTTCTTCGCGGTGTTTCTTTACGACGCGCTCATTGCCCTGTTGGCCGAAGATTTTGGGCTTGGCGTCACCGCTTTTGGCTTCGGCATTGCCGCTTCCGGCGGCGGCGGTTTGATCGGCGCGCTGCTGGCGGGTAGCCTCGCCACCAGGCATCCCGTTTCCAGCATGATCGTGTCGGCTTTGTTTTCGGGCACAGTCACCATGCTGGTATCGCTGGCGGCGCTGCAGGGCTACGACATGCCGGCAATCCCCTATTTCATCATCCTGGCACTGATGGGCGGGTCATTCGCCTTCATGCTCGTGCCCTATCGCACCATCGTGCAGACCGAAACGCCGCCCGACCGCATCGCCAGGGTGTTCGCCGCAGGCGAGGCGGTGACGACCGCCGTGATGCTGTCGGCCCCCTTCATCGGCAGTGCCATCGCTGCCGCCTTCGGCACCGGCATGGCCTTTCTAGCCGGCGGCGCATTGCTGTTCACGTTGGGCGCTGTCAGTGCCGTCGTCACCCTCGTTGGCAAGTCGAGAACACCATGATCATCACCGACCTCAAACAGGCACCGCAGCATTTCGACACGGTCGCCGATCGCATCTGGCGCGCCTGGTGGGAGGCTGACGGCGACCCGATCTCGGATCTGGTCGAGGGGCTGCGCGAGGTCGGCGCCGCCGACGGTTTTCCCTGCACCTTTGTCGCGAGCGATAACGATCGTTTTCTTGGCACGGTCACCGCCATCCAGTCTGACATTTCGGACCGCCCGCATCTCGGTCCCTGCGTCGCCGCCCTGTGGGTCGAACCGGACGCGCGCGGTCGGGGCATTGCCCAATCGCTGATCGGCGCGGTGCTGGCCCTCTATGTCAGCCTTGGCTTCAAGAAAGCCTATCTCTCGGCCCGGCCGCATTTGCACGACTTCTACGCGCTACGCGGCTGGACGCTGGTCGAGAGCGATGTGGGACGCGACCACCTCTACATCTTCCGCCGCGCCTTGCCATGAATCTGCTTGCGTGACAAAACCCCTGTAACAACAAAGGGGAGGGCGGCATGGGCAGGCTCGTAGGTTTTTATCCCGGCTCGTTTGATCCGCTGACCAATGGTCATCTCGATGTCATCGAGCGGGCCTGCAAGCTGGTCGACACGCTGGTCGTCGCCGTCGGCATCAATGCGGGCAAGAAGACCCCGCTTTTCGCCCATGCGGATCGCCTCGCGATTCTCGAACAGGTGCTGGGGCCGGTCGGCAAGCGCACCGACACCGAATTCAAGATCGTCGATTTCAGCGGCCTCATGGTCAATGCCGCGCGCGAACATGGCGCCAAGCTGATCATCCGCGGCCTGCGCGACACCACCGATTACAATTACGAAATGCAGATGGTCGGCATGAATGCGCAGATGGCGCCCGATTTACAGACCGTCTTCTTGCCGTCCAGCCCTCCTGTTCGGCATATCTCGGCCACATTGGTGCGCCAGATCGCAGAAATGGGCGGCGATATTTCCGCCTTCGTCCCGCAAATCGTTCTCAAGGCCCTGAAAACCAAATGACCGTCCTTACCCGTCGCCTGTTCGGCGCCCTCGTCATCGGCGCCGCGGCCCTGACTGCCGCGCCTGCCTTCGCCCAGGCCGGCACGCCGCACCTGATCCTCACGCTGGAGGACGGTACGGTCGATATCGAACTGCTGCCCGCGCTTGCCCCCAAGCACGTCGCCCGGGTGATCGAACTGACCGAAGCCGGCGCCTATGACGGCGTAGTGTTCCACCGCGTCATCGACGGCTTCATGGCCCAGACCGGCGACGTCAAGTTCGGCAAGACCGGCGGTGCCGAGTTCAACCTGGCCCAGGCCGGCATGGGCGGCTCGGACCTGCCCGACGTCGAGGCCGAGTTCAATGCCGAGAGCTTCCAGCGCGGCGTGCTCGGCGCGGCTCGCTCGCAGGACCCGAACTCGTTCAATTCGCAGTTCTTCATCACCACCGATGACGCCAGCTTCCTCGACGGCCAGTACACCGTCTTCGGCAAGGTCGTGAGCGGCATGGAAGCTGTCGACGCGCTCGAAAAGGGCCCGCAGGAACAGAACGGCGCCGTGGCTAACCCGGACAAGATTGTCACGGCAAAGATCGAATACAAGTAAGATCCGCTCGGACCCATCTGTTTATCGTCATCACCCGGCTTGTCCGGGTGATCCATTTTTCGGCGACCGGGATGGCGATGGATTGCCCGGACGAGCCGGGCAATGACGATAGCGGGATGGGTTTCGCAGCCGTCGACTAGATATTGCGGTGGCAGACCCCAACGCCCTGGCCTTGCACCGACCACCCTTTCGGCCTAAATGCGGGCCACAACCTCCCAATCGAAAGTTGCACAAATGGCTGAATACGCCGATCCCGAGAACACCCTCGTCATCGAAACCACGCAGGGCAATGTCGTCATCGCCATGCGTCCGGACCTGGCGCCGAACCACGTCGCGCACATCAAGAAGCTGGCGCGTGAAGGCTTCTACGATGGCATCGTGTTCCACCGCGTGATCGAGGGCTTCATGGCCCAGACCGGTTGCCCGCAGGGCCGCGGCACCGGCGGTTCCAAGTATCCGGACCTCAAGCAGGAATTCAACGCCGAGCCCCACGTGCGCGGCACCGCCTCGATGGCCCGCGCCCAGAGCCCGGACTCGGCCAATTCGCAGTTCTTCCTCTGCTTCGCCGATGCGCCCTTCCTCAACAAGCAGTATACCGTTTGGGGCAAGGTCATCGAGGGCATGGACAATGTCGACAAGATCAAGCGCGGCGAACCTGTCATCAACCCGGACAAGATGGTCTCGGTCAAGGTCGCGGCTGACATCGCTGCCTAAGCCCGCCGGGCTGGCTTTCGCAGCCAGCCTAGCCCTGGCTGTCCCTGCGGCGGCCAGTGGCGGCATCTTCTGCGAGGGCGATAACATTGCCCTCGATCTGGCCACCGGGCGCCTGCCGGTGCTCTACGTCATCGGCGCTTATGCGCAGGCAGATGGCACGACCTGGTCTACCGGCCCCGAACGGGGCGAGGGCATTCCGTTTGTGGTCGGACAGGCCTTTGCCGATGACCAGCAGGTTCTGGTCGACCTCACCGATCCCAATATGGAAACTGTCCTTGTCAGCGTCCGCCTCCGCTTTGATGGCGATGAGGACTGGCCGCTGACCGGAACGGTAGCTGCCAACGGCGCAACCTATCCGGTGCGTTGCGGCGAAGGCTGACCGTGCATTGCCTTGGTCCGGGAATCGGCTTTAGGTCGCCACCCGCGCCGTAAGGCGAACCACTTCAGGTCGTTTGATGAAAATGGATACAGTCCTCTGGGCGTTGATGGGCATCGTCGCGGGTGCCTGCATCGCCACCCAGGCGCCGATCAACGCGCAACTCGGCCGCAATCTCGGGGTGCCGATCGCCGCGGCCGGTGTGTCCTTTGTTGCCGGTGCCATCCTGCTTTGGGCCATTGCCTTCATCTACAGCAATGTCGCTGCCATCCCGATCAACTTTGGCGCGCCCGCGCCATGGACCTTCGTTGCCGGAGGCGTGCTTGGGGCGTTCTACGTGTTCTCCAACATCATGCTGACCCCGATGATCGGCGCGGCGGCCGTCATGGCGCTGTCGGTGGCCGGGCAATTGGTGGGCGGCATGTTCCTCGACAAGATCGGCTTCATGGGTATGGCCGTGCGCGAGATTTCTGTCGGCCGCATTGGCGGGGCGATCCTGCTGGTCACCGGCGCGCTGATGATCCGGGTGCTATAGGGAACCACTGCGTACCCGCGGCTATTCCCCTGCTACCCGCCCTCCGCCCGCTGTGCTAACGGACGCCCCATGCGAGTTTCCGATTTTGACTTCGACCTGCCCGAAAAGCTGATAGCCCTCCACCCGGTTGAGCCACGCGACAGCGCGCGCCTGCTGGTGGTGGACCCAGAGGTGGGGCTCTCCGACCGGCACATCCCCGATCTGCTGTGGCTCCTGAAGCCGGGCGACGTCCTCGTCGTCAACGACACCCGCGTACTGCCCGCCGAACTGCGCGGCACGCGTGTCCGTGGCGATAACCGCGCGACCGTGTCCTTCAACCTGCATAAGCGCGTCGACAGCCACACCTGGCGCGCCTTTGCCCGTCCCGCCAAGCGGCTGGCGCTGCTCGATCAGCTCGAACTGGGCAACGGACAGGCCGATGCTCTGACCGCCCGGGTCGCCGGCAAGGGCGATACCGGCGAGGTGACGTTGGAGTTCGATCTCGGCGGCGCCGAGCTCGACGAAGCCATCAAGTCACACGGCGCCATGCCGCTGCCGCCCTATATCGGCGCCAAGCGCGGCGTGGAGGAGCGCGACAAGGTCGACTACCAAACGGTCTATGCCGCAGAGGATGGGGCTGTCGCCGCGCCGACGGCGGGCCTCCATTTCACCGAAGCGCTGTTGCAGCAGCTTGCCGACAAGGGCGTCACCATCGAGCGGGTGACGCTGCATGTCGGGGCAGGGACCTTCCTGCCGATGAAGGTCGATGATACCGACGACCACGTCATGCATGCCGAATGGGGCGAGATCGATCAGGCCACGGTCGAACGCATCCATGCCAAAAAGGCGCTCGGTGGCCGCGTGATCGCCGTGGGCACCACCAGCCTGCGCCTGCTTGAGACGGCCTCCCGGGCGACGGGCACGCTGCAGCCCTTCATGGGCGATACCGATATCTTCATCACCCCCGGCTTCCGTTTCGCCATCGTCGACGCTTTGATGACCAACTTCCACCTGCCGAAGTCGACCCTGTTCATGCTGGTCAGCGCCTTTGCGGGCATGGACATGATGCGGCAGGCCTACGAGCACGCGATCGCTGCCGGCTACCGCTTCTATTCGTATGGGGATTCGTCCCTGCTCCTGCGGGCGGATTCGTAATAGTACAGCCGCCCACCCAAAGTCTTGCCATATTGCCCCGGCCTCCTCCCGGCGTTCGTTTTTGACAGCCTGAAGGAAACTGGTTTTGCGTATTCTGATAAAGACGGTCGCGCCGCTGGCACTGGCCGCCATGTCCTGTCTGTCTGCCCATGCTGCCGAAGCGCCGGAAGCCGTCGTCGCCGCCGTGAATGCGGCCTTTGAGCCGCTTCTGGCGCAGTATGACGTGCCCGGCCTCGCCGTCGGCGTCACCGTGAATGGCGAGCACTATTTCTTCAACTATGGCGTCGCTGCTCGCGATACCAGGGCCGCGGTCAACGAGAACACACTGTTCGAGCTGGGCTCGGTCAGTAAGATGTTCACCTCTACCCTGGGCAATTACGCCGTGGCGCAGGGCCACATGGCCTTGGACGACCATCCGTCCAAATACATGCCGGAACTCGCCGGAACGCCGATCGACCAGGCGGCTTTGCTGCATCTTGGCACCTACACGGTCGGCGGCCTGCCACTGCAATTCCCCGAGGCCGCGTCCATGGAGGCCTTCTTCCAGCAATGGCAGCCACAAGCCGCGCCCGGCGCCCGGCGCGACTATTCCAACCCTGCCATCGGTCTCTTCGGCTATGTCGCCGCCAAAGCGATGGGCCGGGACTTTGCCGATATCGCGCAGACGGAAATCTTCCCCGGCCTGGGCCTCCAAAGCACCTATATCCACGTCCCCGAAGCGGCGATGGCCAACTACGCCTGGGGCTACAGGGATGGCAGGGCGATGCGTGTCAATCCCGGCTGGCTGAGCGACGAAGCCTATGGCGTAAAATCCACGACGGCCGACATGATCCGCTTCGTCGAAGCCAATATCGCGCCCGATGACCTCTCCGGCCCGCTCAAAAGCGCGGTGCAAGCCACCCAGGTCGGCTACTTCCGTGTCAACGACACCGTGCAGGGCCTTGGTTGGGAGCAATATCCCTTCCCGGTTGCGCTCGATCAGTTGTTGGCCGGCAATTCTCCCGCCATGTCCATGGAGCCCAATCCCGCCACCGCGCTCAATCCGCCAGCCCAGCCATCCGGGCCGACGCTCTTTAACAAGACCGGCTCCACAAATGGCTTCGGCGCCTATGTGGCCTTTGTGCCCGCACAGAGAATCGGCGTGGTCATGCTCGCCAATACCGCCTTCCCAATTCCGGCCCGGGTCACCGCCACCCATGCCGTCCTGGAGCAATTGGCCAAGCTGAACTAGAGGGGGCGCCTCACCTGGATTGCCCGGCTCGTCCGGGCAGTCCAGGTTGAGCCCGATATCACTGGGATCACGCGAAAGTCGGGTGGGCGGCGACGCGCCTCAGTTGGCCGCAACCACCTTCATCACCTGGCCGTCAAAGCTGCATTGACCGCCAGTGAATGCAAAACAGCCGCCCTGTTCGGTGATGGTCAGGGCACCGGCCGCGTCGAAGCTGAGGCTGATCTCGCGGTGTTCCCCGCCGTCCTCGACAACCAAGGTGCCACCCGTGGCGTCGAGGTTCGTCTCGCCTTCGATGAAGGCAATACAGCCCGCCACGTCACCTTCCAGCACGAAGGTATCGATCGCGACGGCGTAGAGATCGTCTTTGATGTGGCTGATTTTCGCAGACAGCTCGCCGTCCTTGCCGTCCGAATACTCGCCTTCCTGGGCGAGTGTAGGGCAGGCAAAGGTAGCGAGCACGAGCAATGCGAGCGCCGGCCGAAGCAGGCTAGCAACGATCAATTGATCGCGCTCGTGTTGATCAGCTGGCCGGTGAAGCCACAAGAGGCGCCGTGATAGGCGATACAGCCGGACTTCTCCTCGATATTGAGGAAGCCGTCCTCGTCAAAGTTCAGCGCAATTTCACAGTACTGCTCACCAAGCATTGGGCTGTCCGACTTTGGGTCGTAGTCTTCGTTCTCGACGAAGAAATTACCGCCGGTCTCGTCAAGGATAGCCTCGCCCTCGATGCCGCCGCCGCAGCCAGGCATGCCGTCCTCGGTCATCGCCACGACAGTGCCGAGCGAAACGGCATAGACGTCGTTCTCGATATGCTTGATTTCAGCGGTCAGCTCGCCCTCGCCGCTACCGACATAGCTGCCCTCCTGGGCAAGGGCGGGAGAAGCGAGCAAGGCGATGGCAAACAGGGGCAGGGCAAAACGAAGCATGGGATAAGCCTATAGTCAGGGGTCAAACTAAAACGAGCCTTCGCGGGCAATTATGGCCGGAATCGGCCCGGTTGTCCCACCTATGGTGAACCGGTACAAGGCCGCCCCACGAAACAAGCGGGGTGTGTGCGGGGATCACCCGGCCGCTTTCAGGCTGACAACCTGGCCATCGAAACTGCAGGCCGCGCCGTGGAAATTCACGCAGCCGGAGCTTTCCTCGAGATTGAGAAAGCCCTCTTCGTCGAAGGTCATGTTGACTTCGCAGAACTGCTCGCCGTCGGAGCCCTCGACGTGATTTTCGTTCGCGACCTGTAGCGTGCCGCCATCGAGCGTGAACGCCATTTCGCCAGCGATCGAGCCGCTACAGCTCCGTGGCGCAGCCGGAGGGCTGGGACATTGCCGGCACCTATGTCGGCTCCGGGGAAGGCGAGATTACTGCCACCTTCGAGCGCCAGGACGGCGATATGTTCGACGTCACGCTGGAGACCATTTCCGGCAGCTCCCCGTCATGATGGCGACGGCAAGGATGGGCAAGACGAAACGTTTCATGGCTAGACTCTGGACTGATTGACCAATGGGCTTCGGCTCAATGCTTCGTGAGCAATCATGGCCAAAATCGGCCCGCGCCGACCAGTTGTCCTGCACAAGATGAACCGGTACAACGCCGGCCATGAACTCCACGACCAAGCAAGTCACCTTTACCCTTTCCGCCACCAATGGCATGGCGCGACGCGGTCGTATCGACACGCCACGCGGTGACATCCAGACGCCCGCCTTCATGCCCGTCGGCACGGCCGGCACCGTCAAGGCCATGTATCCCGAACAGGTGCGCGAGACCGGTGCCGATATCCTCTTGGGCAATACCTATCACCTGATGCTGCGCCCCGGCGCCGAGCGCGTGGCCTCGCAGGGCGGGCTGCATGATTTCATGGATTGGCAGCGACCCATCCTGACCGATAGCGGCGGCTTTCAGGTCATGTCGCTGGCCCAGTTGCGCAAGCTCACCGAAAAGGGGGTTACTTTCAAATCGCATATCGACGGCTCCAGCTATGAGCTGACCCCCGAACGCTCCATCGAGATCCAGACGCTGCTCGACAGCGACATCATCATGCAGCTCGACGAATGCCTGAAGCTGCCCGCCGAATACAAGGAAATGGAGCGCGCCATGGAGCTGTCGCTCCGCTGGGCCGACCGTTCCAAGACCGCATTCAACAATCAGGCCAACCGGGCGCTGTTTGGCATCGTGCAGGGCGGCGACAACCCCGAACTACGCGCCCGCTCGGCCCAGGGTCTCAAGTCCATCGGCTTTGACGGCTACGCGGTCGGTGGTCTCGCTGTCGGCGAGCCGCAAGACGTCATGTTCAAAGTGATCGAGGAGATCACGCCAGAACTCCCGACCGATCGTCCGCGCTATCTCATGGGTGTCGGCAAGCCTGACGACATTCTCGGCGCTGTGGGCCGCGGCATCGACATGTTCGACTGCGTGCACCCGACCCGCGCCGGTCGCCATGGTCACGTCTACACCCGCTTCGGCGTCATCAATCTGAAGAACGCCCGGCATAGGGATGACCACCGGCCGATCGACGAGGCTTCCCCCAATCCCAACTGCCGCCGCTGGAGCCGCGCCTATCTGCACCACCTCGTTAAGACTGAGGAGATTTTGGGCGCGATGATCCTTTCCCAGATCAACCTGGCCTATTATCAAGAGCTGGTGCAGGGCTGCCGCGGGGCAATCGAAGGCGGCCGGTTCAACGATTTTGCGGCAGAGACGCGCGCGGCATGGGCCGCCGGCGACCTGCCGGTCCTCTGATCAGAAACAAGGGTTCTCGATATGGCTAAGGCTGGACGCAAGGCGAGTTTCACGAGCCTCGACAAGCATCGCAAGCGCCTCGAAGAGCAGCCGATGCGCGTGCAGTTCGCCGTCGATCCGAACCGCTTCAAGCGCTATTCGGCTACTGGCGCGGGCATCCTGCTCGACTATTCCAAGAACCGCATCGATGGCGACGCGCTCGCGGCCCTGTTCGATCTGGCCCGCGCGGCCGGCGTCGAAGAACGCCGCGACCAGATGTGCGAAGGCGAGCATATCAATATCACCGAAGACCGCGCCGTGATGCACATGGCCTTGCGATATCAAGGGGATAAGCCGGTGCCGGTCGACGGTAAGGACGTCATGCCAGACATCCGCGCCGTGCTGGATGCCATCGAGGCCTATACCAATGGTGTCCGGTCAGGCGAAATCCGCGGCCATGGCGGCGAGCAGTTCACGGACATCGTCAATATCGGCATTGGCGGCTCCGACCTCGGCCCGGCCATGGTCACCCTGGCGCTGGAGCCCTATACCCGCGCCGACCTTCGGGCTCACTACGTCTCCAATGTCGACGGCGCCCACATCCACGATACCCTCAAGCGCCTTGATCCCAAGAAGACGCTGTTCATCGTCGCATCCAAGACCTTCACCACCGACGAGACGATGACCAATGCCAACTCGGCCCGCAAATGGCTGGCTGACGCGCTGGGTGAGGAGGCCGTGCCGAACCATTTCGCCGCCGTCTCGACCAATATTCCGGCCTGCGCCAAGTTCGGCATCCGCGAAGACCGCATCTTCGGCTTCTGGGACTGGGTCGGCGGGCGTTACTCGGTCTGGTCGGCCATCGGCCTGCCCATCGCGCTGGCTATCGGCTATGACAATTTCGCCAAGTTCCTCAAGGGCGCCGATGCCATGGACCGCCACTTCCTCAGCGCCCCGCTGGAGGAAAACCTTCCGGTGATCATGGCCGTGCTTGGCGTCTGGTACCGCAACGTCTGGGGTTTCTCGACCCATGCCGTGCTGCCCTACGACCAGCGCCTCAGCCGCTTCGCCGCCTATCTGCAGCAGCAGGATATGGAGTCGAACGGCAAGTCGGTCACGCTATCAGGCAAGCCCGTCGGCTGGTCTACCGGCCCAATCGTTTGGGGCGAGCCAGGCACCAATGGCCAGCACGCCTTCTATCAATTGATCCACCAGGGCACCGACGTCATCCCAGCGGACTTCCTCATCGCCGCCAAGCCGCATGAGAACCTGCCACCACACCACGACAAGCTGGTCGCCAACGTGCTGGCACAGTCCGAAGCGCTGATGCTGGGCAAGACGGAGGAAGAAGTCGTCGCCGAACTCAAGGCCCAGAACCTTGACAAGGCCAAGATCAAGGAACTGACCCCGCACAAGGTGTTCCCCGGCAACCGTCCCTCCAACACCCTGTTCTACGAGCAGCTCACCCCCGAGACCCTCGGCTCGCTGGTCGCGCTCTACGAGCACAAGGTATTCACCCAGGGCGTGATCTGGAACGTCAATTCCTACGACCAGTGGGGCGTCGAACTCGGCAAGCAGCTCGCCAAGGCACTGCTGCCCAAGGTCGAGGGCAAGCAGAGCGGGGAAGGGCATGACAGCTCTACCCAGGGCTTGCTGGCATACTATCTGGCGAACAAGTGACCATCACCACCGAAGAACAGCTCGAAAAGCTCAAGGCCATTGGCCGCATCTGCGCCATTACCCGCGACGCCATGGCCTCGGCCATGCGTCCGGGCATGACAACGCAAGAACTTGACGAGATAGGTGCCAGCATGCTGGCAGCAAACGGCGCGCTTTCTGCCCCGGTGCTGACCTATGACTTCCCCGGCGCGACCTGCATTTCGGTCAACGAAGAGATCGCCCACGGCATTCCGGGTGACCGCGTTCTCGCCGAAGGCGACCTGGTCAATATCGACGTTTCCGCGGTCAAGGACGGGGTCTACGCCGATTGTGGCTCGTCCTTCATCCTGGGCAAGGGCGACCAGCGTCTGGTCAATCTCTGCCGCGATGGCAAGAAGGCCATGTGGGCCGGCATCGGCGCAGTCAAGGCCGGCGCACCGCTGGCCGATATCGGCGAAGCCATTGGAAAATTTGCGAAAAAGGGCGGCTATACGCTGATCCGCAACCTCGCCAGCCACGGCGTCGGCGACAGCCTGCATGACGAGCCGGCCGAGATTTCAACCTGGCCCGACAAGTCCGAACGCCGCCGCATGACCAACGGACTAGTGTTCACTATCGAACCCTTCCTGTCGCTCGGCGGCCGGATGGCCGACCAGAAGACGCCCGATGACGAATGGACCCTGATCAGCCGCCCCGCAGCGCCTTGTGTTCAGTATGAACATACGGTCGTGGCCACACCGCGTGGCGCTGTTGTGGTGACGCTGGCGGCCTAAAGGGTTGACTGATTTCGCAGAGATACCGCGTCTTACAGCCAGACCAGCAGCATTGGGCCGATCAGAACCAGCGCTATTGCCGCCACGAACCGGAGGTTGCCCAGTCGGCGCAGGCTGGGGACGCTGAGGAGCGTCGACAGCACCAGAAATGCCGCCAGCGCAATGAAGGCCGGGGTCAGCGGCGAAAGGACGAATGCCGTCTTTTCTGTGAGCTGCAGGTAGATCATATGCCCGCCGACGAAGCCCAGCAGGGCCGTGATGACCACAGCGACGGCCTTGGCCGTTATCAGCAGCGCCATATCGACAGTGTTACTGGCAATGATCAGTGCGAGGCCCGTGGCCGTGACCAGCACCGCGGCCAAGGTGGAAAACAGCCTTCCATCGGCCAGGAGCGGTACCATTTCAGGCGGGGCGGTCAGGGGCAGCGACCCGACCATGGGCAGGTCAGCGCCGTATTGGGCTAGCAGGTAGATGACGTAGAGCATGGTCAACGTGCCGATCGCGAACACGATGGCCGTGGCCGCGAGCACCTTGAGGAGATCGATGGTATCCTGTGACACCGCGGGAACCCCGATCAGAATGGGAGGAGTGGTATGCCGGGAGGGGGTCGAACCCTCGACCATTCGATTAAAAGTCGAATGCTCTACCACTGAGCTACCGGCACGCACTTGCTGACGCTGGTGGCGTCGCGGCGGAACATAGCCACGTAGCCCCCGCTGTCAACCGCAATTGCGCCGCTCTCAATAGCTGAGTGGCGTTCCGGTAAAGGGCATGGGCATGCACGAAATCGATACGCGCTCGAGGCGGGCACACAGCGAAGTGGCCTCGGTAAGCTGTGTAATCGGACCCACGACGATGCGCTTGTCATCGCTATTGGCCTCGTCGACCAGCAGCGGCGCCAGCCCGAACAGCAGCGGACCGAGCTTGATTGAGAGGTCTTTCCAGGTCTCGGGAGCTTGCTCGAATGCGATCGACGGGCCCAATGCGATGCCAAACGCAGCTTCGTTGGGCACGGCCAAGGCTGCGGTTTGCTCGACAAGGGCAGGCAGCGGCTGCGCCGGTTGCGCTTCGGCCATGGGGCTCTGGCGAACCATGACCGAACCGCCATCGGCGTCGTAAATCAGCGCCTCGCCTTCGCCAATCGAAGCGGTGAAGGCCGAGCGATCGATCTCGGCACCGCTGGGTAGGGCCTCCAGCAGCTTCGGCAGGCTGACTTCGAGCGCGCCGACGCGCTGGGTTATCTCATTGCCCTGCCGCTCTTCGAGCGCGAACCGGGTGGCCAGCAGACCATTCTCGCGCTTGAGCTGCAGGGTCTCCTCGCGCAGGTCGGCGACTTGCAGGCGCAATTGCTCGAGCGAGGCGCCTTCGATGCGTGTTTTATGGAGGCCACCAAGTATGCTTGATGGAATGGCAGCCGAGATATTGGCACCCAGGACAGCAATGCCGCCAAAAACCAGGGCCACTATGCCCCAAACGGCGACATCCGATTGCCGGAATTGTTCCGATGCCTTAGCCAATGCAGCAATCCCTATGCGCAATCGAATCAGGCTTTGCGCTCGACAGTAACCATGCCGTTGTGATTAGCGGTTCGCCAACTCTTGCCTGCCATAAATCTGTGAAAATGCACGCCAATAACGGGCGTGTACCGGAGAAGCCCCATGACTGAACTGTTGTCGATCATTCTTGCCGCGGGCGAGGGTACGCGCATGCGGTCGGCGACGCCCAAGGTTCTGCATCCGGTTGGCGGACTGCCGATGGTCGGCCACGTCGTGCGCACCGCCCTCAAATCCGGTTCCACCAGCATCAGCGTCGTCGTCGGCCCCAATCATGAGGCCGTGCAGGCCGAAGTCGCCCGCCATGGTGCTGACACCCGCATTTTCAGCCAACTCGAACGCCTCGGCACAGGTCACGCGGTGCGCCAGGCCCGCGAAGCCTTTGACGGTACCGCCGGCAATGTCGTGGTGCTCTATGCGGACAATCCCCTGGTATCGAGCGGCACTGTCGACGCCATCACCGCCCGGCTCGACGACGGCGCCGACATTGTCGTCGTCGGCTATCGTCCTGCCGACCCCACCAATCTAGGGCGCCTGCTGACCCAGGATGGACGGCTGCTGGCCATTCGCGAACATCGCGATGCCACCGAGGAAGAGCGCAAGATCGGGTTGGCCAATTCCGGCATTATGGGCTTCCGCGCCGAGGCGCTGCGCAGCATCATCGACCGGATCGGCAACAAGAACGCCAAGGGCGAGTATTACCTGACCGACGCGGTCGAGCTGGCCAATAGTGACGGCCGCCGTGTCGAATACATCGAAGCCGACGCGGACGAAGTCATGGGCGTCGACGATCGGACTCGGTTGGCAGCGGCCGAAGCGCAGTTCCAGGCCTTGAGGCGCGAGGATTTCATGAAGGCCGGTGTAACGCTCAAGGATCCGTCGAGCGTCTGGTTCTCCTACGACACCGAGATCGGCCGCGATGTGACGATCTTCCCAAATGTCGTGTTCGGCGCTGGGGTCAAAATCGCCGACAACGTCGAAATCCGCGCTTTCTGCGACATTGAAGACGCCACGATCGGGGAGGGCTCGTCGATCGGCCCCTTTGCGCGCATTCGAGGCGGGGCGGAACTGGAGCGGGACGTCCATCTTGGCAATTTCGTCGAGGTCAAGAAGTCGAGGATCGGCGCCGGCACAAAGGCCGGACATCTGAGCTATCTTGGCGATGCCGAGATCGGCAGTAAGACCAATATCGGCGCGGGCACTATCACCTGTAATTACGATGGCGTGAACAAGGACAAGACCGTCATCGGCGACAATGTCTTCATCGGCTCGAACGCCTCCCTGGTGGCGCCGGTGGCCATTGGCGATGGCGCCTATACGGCTTCAGGTAGCGTGATCACCGAGGACGTGCCGGCGGATGCAGTGGCCTTCGGCCGGGCCCGTCAGGAAAACAAACCGGGCTACGCGCCCAAATTGCGCGAGAAGGCCCTCGCCAAAAAAGCAGCCAAGGGGAAGTAGCATGTGCGGCATTGTCGGGATTGTTGGCAGTGAACCGGTCGCGACCCGGCTGGTCGACGCGCTGAAGCGCCTGGAGTATCGGGGCTATGACAGCGCCGGCGTGGCGACGCTCGAGGGTGGAGACATCAGCCGCCGTCGGGCCGAGGGCAAGCTCGGCAACCTGGCGCAGAAGCTGGCCTTCGAGCCGCTGGATGGCCGCATCGGCATCGGCCACACGCGCTGGGCAACCCACGGCGCCCCCACCGAGCAGAACGCGCATCCCCATGCCACCGACCGCGTTGCCGTCGTGCATAACGGTATCATCGAGAACTATCGCGAGATGCTGGCCGACCTCGCCAAGGACGGCTACCTGCCCAAGACGCAGACGGATACCGAATCCGTCGCGCTGTGGGTCAGTCGCGAATTGGCCACCGGCGCCGATCCGGAACTGGCCGTCGCGCGCACCCTCAAGAAGCTCAAGGGCGCCTTTGCCCTGGCCTTCCTGTTCAGGGGTGAAGAAGGCTTGCTGATCGCCGCGCGTCATGGTGCGCCGCTCGCCATCGGCTATGGCACGACCGAGATGTATCTGGGCTCGGACGCCATGGCGCTGGCTCCGTTCACCTCGCGCCTGACCTATCTCGAGGACGGCGATTGGGCGGTGATCACGCCGGCCGGCGTCACCATCCGCGATGGTCAGGACGCGATCGTGCATCGCGAACAGCAGCTTTCGCAGGCATCGGCTCTGATGGTGGACAAGGGCAACCATCGCCACTTCATGGCCAAGGAGATCTACGAGCAACCTGAAACCATCTCGCATACTTTGAGCCACTATGTGGACATGGGTGCCGAGAAGGTGGCGCTGCGCGAGACCTTGCCCTTCGACTTCGCCGACCTGAGCCGGCTGACTATCAGCGCCTGCGGCACGGCCTATCTCGCCGGCGCGGTGGCAAAATACTGGTTCGAGCGCTATGCGCGCCTTCCTGTTGATATCGATGTGGCATCCGAGTTCCGTTATCGCGAACCGCCGTTGGAGAAGGGTGGTCTTTCGCTCTTTATCTCGCAGTCGGGTGAGACCGCCGACACGCTGGCGGCCTTGCGCTATTGCGCGGGGCAGGGGCAGCATGTCGCTTCGCTGGTCAATACACTGGAATCGACCATTGCCCGGGAATCGAGCGTCGTGTTTCCGATCCTCTGCGGACCAGAAATCGGCGTGGCCTCGACCAAGGCGTTGACGGCACAATTGACGGCGTTGGCCAGCCTCGCCATCGCGGCGGGCCGCGCGCGCGGTGTGCTGAGCGTCGAGCAGGAAAGCGAATTCGTGCGGTCGCTGATAGGTCTGCCGACTGCCGTTTCCGAGGCATTGGCGACTGAACGGCAGATCATGGATATCGCCAAACGCCTGTCCAAGGCCAAGGACGTGCTCTATCTCGGCCGTGGTCCGATGTTCCCGATCGCCATGGAAGGCGCATTGAAGCTGAAGGAAATCAGCTATATCCACGCAGAAGGTTATGCGGCAGGTGAGCTGAAGCATGGCCCGATCGCGCTGGTCGACGAAGACATGCCTGTCATCGTCGTGGCGCCTTCGGACGAGCTGGTCGACAAGACTCTGTCCAACATGCAGGAAGTGGCGGCACGCGGCGGCAAGATCATCCTCATCACCGATGCCGAGGGCGCCGAGACGGTTGGCCACGGCGTTGCCGATATCATTGTCATCCCGCATGTCTCGAGCTTTGTCGCACCGATTTTGGCGACGATACCTGTGCAGTTGCTGGCCTATCATACGGCGGTATTCATGGGCACCGACGTGGATCAGCCTCGCAATTTGGCGAAGTCGGTGACGGTCGAGTAGAGGAAGCGCCGGTAATGTCGCGGGAGTGTGCTAGCTATCGGCTACCCCGCCCGGATCAGCGGGATCGCCAGGTCCTTGCGGAACAGATACAGCGCCGTGCGCGCTGCTTCACCGTCAGCGCCGGTCAGCCCCGGATTGGCGGCCAGCAATGCTTTGGCGTCATCGTGGGCAAAGTCGAGCAGGTGGCGGTGCACGTCAGGAACGGCGAGCCGGTAGCCGGGCATGCCGGATTGGCGGGTGCCGAGGACGTCGCCCTGTCCACGTAGCTCCAGGTCGCGTTCGGCGATCTCGAAGCCATCCTCGGTGGATTTGATGGTTTCGAGCCGAGCCTTGGCGGTTTCGCTCAATGGCTCTTTGTAGAGCAACAGGCAGGCCGAGCGCTGCGAACCGCGACCGACGCGGCCGCGAAGCTGGTGGAGCTGGGCCAGACCAAAGCGCTCGGCATGCTCGATGATCATGATCGAGGCATTGGGGACGTCAACGCCGACCTCGATCACCGTTGTGGCGACCAGCAGTTTGAGCTCGTTGGCGGCGAAGCGCTGCATCACCTCCTGCTTGGCGGCGGCGCTCATGCGGCCGTGCACCAACGCCACCTGATCGCCAAACACCTTTTGCAACTCGGCGAAGCGGTCTTCGGCGGCCACGACATCGAGATGTTCGCTTTCCTCGACCAGCGGACAAACCCAGAATGCTTGCGCGCCTTCGCCCAGGCGCGCCTGCAAACGCGAGATGACCCGGCCATAATCGCCGATGGATAGCACTGCGGTGTCAATCGGCTGGCGACCGCGCGGCTTCTCGCGGAGCACGCTCACGGCCATATCGCCGAAATGGGTAAGAACCAGCGTGCGCGGGATCGGCGTGGCGGTCATGACAAGCAGGTCCGTGTGCTTGCCCTTGTCGGACAGGGCCAGGCGCTGATGCACGCCGAAGCGATGCTGTTCGTCGACGACCGTCAGGCCAAGATTGCGAAATTCGACACCGGACTGGAACAGCGCATGCGTGCCCACGATGATCATTATCTCGCCGTCGGCAATGCCGGCCAGCTTGGCGCGGCGTTCGGCGGCCGGCATCTTGCCGGTGAGAAGCTCACAGCCCAGGCCGGCGGCGTCGCAGAGCGGCTTGAGGGTCTTGAAATGCTGGGCGGCGAGCAGTTCGGTGGGCGCCATCATCGCCGATTGGGCGCCGCTCTCCGCCAAGGCAGCCATCGCCATCAATGCGACGACGGTCTTGCCGGCCCCGACATCGCCCTGCAGCAGACGAGACATGCGGTCGGGCGAGGCGAGGTCGGCCCGGATTTCATCCACGGCCTGTTGCTGCCCAGTGGTCAGCGAGAATGGCAGGGCCGCCGCGACGCGTTGTGTGATTTCGCCGGTGAAGTTGCGAGCAATGCCGCGCGCTGCCACCATGGTTGACCGAATGAGCTGCAAGGTGAGCTGGCCGGCAAAATACTCGTCATAGGCCAGACGCATGCGGGCAGGTGCCCAAAGCTGCGCCTCATCGGGATTGGCGGGAAGGTGGACCATCCGCATGGCGTCATCAAAGCTCGGCCATTTGCGCTCGCCTATGGTCGCCGGGTCGATCCATTCGGGCAGCTCGGGTAAGCTCTCAAGCACCTGCCGCACCAGTTTGCCGAGTGCCTTGGAGCTCAGGCCCTGCGTTAGCGGATAGACAGGCTCGACCAGCGGCAGGGTGGCGAATTTGTCTGGCTCGACGACGTAGTCGGGATGGGTGATTTGCTTCTCACCGTTGAAGAAGCCGATCTGGCCCGAGACGAAGCGCTCCTCGCCGATGGGCAGAGCCTTTTCCACCCAACCGCCTTGCGCGCGGAAGAAGACCAGCTGCACGTCGCCGGTATCGTCATGCGCGAAGACGCGGTGCGGAACATGCGGCTTGCCACGGGGTGGCGGCTGATGGCGGTCTATGTGTAGGCGCAGGGTGACGATCTGGTTGAGATAGGCCTCGGCAATACCCACCTGGCGGCGCCTGTCCACCACGCCCGAGGGCATGTGCATGAGGATGTCGAGGGCGATCGCCTCTTGCCCCTCAGGCGCGCCGAAGTAGCGCGTCAGCAGGGCGGCCAGCTTGTCACCGACACCCTTGATGGAATGCAGCGAACGGAAGAGCGGCGAGAGAGATTCGGGGCGCGACAAGTGTGATTCTCCTCCCGGCGAGCTTACCCAAGTTTGGCCGGGCAGGAATTCTTGCTATTGCTGCCGTAGCAAACCACCCGAGGAAAACGCATTTGGACGCGGAAATCTTTACGCTCTCGCTGACTGGCCCCGATAGCCATCGTCTCAAACGCGAGCCGGGTGTTGGAAGCCTGATACTTGGGCCTGGGGATGGCCAGAGGCGACCGGACCTGGTGGTTGCGCCCGACCAGACCATCCATTGGCAGGTCTTCGACCAGATGCAAACCGGCGCAGGCTATAATTGGCCGCGTCATATCCATTACGAAGGCAACGATACCGCGCTCTTTGCCTGGATGCGGCAGCGGGAGACCGAGCAGGTGACCTTCCTGGCTCGCGCCGATGTGACCATCGACGCACGTGACGCCAAGCTCGGCAGCCTGACGCTTTCGCCCGGCGCGCATTGCATCACCATCACGCTTCCGACCGCCCTCGATCATCTGAGCATTATGGGCGATCCGAACAGGGTCGAGCTGAACAGTCCTGAAACCTTGCCCGACATCACGCTGGTTGCCCCCGACAAGGGTACGTTGGGCAGTGTCGAGGGGCTTCACTATCTTCGGAGCGTGAAGTCGCTCGGCATCCACAATGCCGTGCTCGATACGCCCTTCGATTGCCGCAGCCTGCTGGCGCTAGGCGACCTGCGGCGTGTGCGCCTGCATGGGGCCATGGCCAATCTCGACGCGCTGGCCGGAATGAACTTGCGGGGGCTGGAGCTGCGCTTCATCCCCAATCTCGATGGCCTGCCCGATCTCTCGATCTGGCCGGAATTGGGCTATTTCGTCGCCTGGAATGTGGAAGAAACAGCCGGCAGGGCACTGAAGCAGGCGATCAAGCGACTCCCGTCAGGCGAGGATAATTATGCCGGCGTCAGCCAATTGCGCAGCCGCCAATGGTTTGTCGAAGAATACGGATTGCCGTTCGGGGCCTGGCCCAGCAAGAATGAAAAAGCGGCCAGCAAGGCTTACAAATTGGCCAGCAAGGCACTGACGATCGCGACTACTCAAGCCGAAGCGAAGGCTGTGATCATTGCATTCGTGCAAGCCATCAATGCCTTGCCAGGCATCGAAACCAGTGAGCGTGAGGATACCGGCAACGCGGTAGTGCTGCTCGCACGGGTCAAGCCTGACTTGGCCAAGCCGGAGGAAGCCTTGGCCTGGTTTGATGGGTCGCGCGATTTCTAGCGCGTTGCGCAAGGGCTGACACACCGAACGAATGGGGCTACACAGGGCGTCCAAATCAACCACCATTCGGGATCATGGCGCGTCAAATGACAGCCGGTGAAGACATTGCTATGCGCCGCAAGAAGCTGCGCTACCGCGCCTGGCATCGCGGCACGCGCGAAATGGACCTGGTTCTCGGGCCCTATGCCGACGCGCATACCGATGCCATGGATCATGCTCAACTCGACAGACTCGAGGCGCTGATGAGCGAGGAAGATCCGCCATTGCTCAAATGGGTCATGGGTCAGGAGGCGCCGCCTGCCAATGTCGATACGGCCTTCCTCGCCGAGGTGATTGCCGACCATAAGGCCCGGATCGCCAAATGAACGAAGTGGTTGCCCAGCGCCCAACGCGCACCATCGCCAATGTGCCCGATGGCATGCAGCCCATGGTGCTGGCGCGCCTGGTGCAGCAGCGCATCGAAGCAGCCCCGGAGGACGCCGCAAGCATAGTCTTCGTGGCGCGCGACGGGCGCCGGCTGCAGAGGATGGCAGATATCCTGACGGCGCTGTTGCCGGGGCATACCATTCTGACGCTGCCAGCCTGGGACTGTTTGCCTTACGACCGGGTGTCGCCGAACAACGTAACGATCGCGGCGCGAATGAACACGCTCGCGGCGTTGACCAGCGGTGCCAAGGGCGCCGTCGTGCTGACGGCAGTCAATGCACTGATCCAGAAGCTGCCGCCGCGCGATGTGGTAGAGACCATGTCGTTCTCGGCCGCGACCGGGCGGATTGTCGATAGCGAGAAGCTGATCGGCTGGGCGGCTAAAAACGGCTACCTGCGCGTGCCGACCGTGCGTGAGAGCGGTGAATATGCCGTGCGTGGCGGGCTGGTGGACCTGTTCCCGGCGAGCGCCGAAGCGCCGCTGCGTTTCGACTTCTTCGGCAGCCAGCTCGAATCGATCCGAGCGTTCGATCCCGACAGCCAGCGGACGACCGGTACGCTCAAGCGTGTCGACCTGACGCCAATGAGCGAGGTCGTGCTGACCGAGGAAACCATAAAGCGGTTCCGGCAGAACTATACGGCGACGTTCGGCGGCAACACCGTCGACGACACGCTCTATGCGTCGGTCAGTGGCGGATCGCGCTATTCGGGGACCGAGCACTGGCTGCCGTTCTTCTACGAGCATCTCGATACGCTGGCCGACTATGTCGGGGACGCGCCGTTCATCTTCGATGAGCAGGCGGCGGAGGCTTATGCGGATCGCGCGACGCAGGTGCGGGACTATTACGAAGCACGCGAGGCAGCGCGACTGGCGCCGGTGGTGGCCGGGGCAGGGGCGCCTTACAAGCCGATAAAGCCGGAACTGCTCTATGCCGTCGATAGCCATCCGTACGCGCTTTCCGGCGCATCGGTGGTGCAGCTCAGCCAGTTCATGGCCCCGGGCACGAAGGCAGCTGACGACGCTGGCGGCCATATTGCGCCAAGCTTCGCCGCCGAACGGCAGGCAACCGATACCAACCTGTTCCAGTCCGTCGTGGACCGGCTGCTGGCCGAGCGCCGCAATGGCCGGCGCGCCGTTGTCGCGTGCTGGAGCACGGGCACCCGCGATCGCATGGTGCAGGTGCTCAAAGACCATGGGCTGACCAATCCACGTCTGGCGGAAAACTGGCGTGACGCCGAAACCACCAGCGCCGCGACCACCTCGCTGGTTGTGCTGCCGCTCGAAACCGGTTTCGAGACTAAGGACCTGCTGGTCCTCAGCGAGCAGGACATTCTGGGCGAGCGCATCCTGCGGCCCCAGCGCAAGAAGAAGGCCAGCGACGCCCTCACCGAAGCGGCCAGCCTCGCCGCGGGTGACCTCGTGGTTCACGTCGATCACGGTATCGGCCGCTTCCTCGGGCTCAAGGTGATCGAGGCAGGCGGGGCGCCGCACGAATGCGTCGAGCTCGAATATGGCGGCGATACCAAGCTCTACCTGCCGGTCGAGAATATCGAGCTGCTGACCCGCTACGGCTCCGACGAGGGCAATGTCACGCTCGACAAGCTGGGCGGCGTCGCCTGGCAGGCCAAGAAGGGCAAGCTCAAGAAGCGCATCCGCGAAATGGCGGAGCAGCTCATCAAGATCGCGGCAGCGCGCTTGCTGACGCGGGCCGATGTGGTCGAGATCAATGCCGGCGCCTACGACGAGTTCGCGGCGCGCTTCCCCTATGAAGAGACCGAGGACCAGATGGCCGCCATCGAGGCGGTGTTCGACGACGTGACCTCGGGCCGCGTGATGGACCGGCTGGTCTGCGGCGATGTGGGCTTTGGCAAAACCGAAGTGGCTTTGCGCGCCGCCTTTGCCGTGGCGCTCTCGGGCAAACAGGTCGCGGTGGTGGTGCCGACGACGCTGCTGTCGCGTCAGCACTTCAAGACCTTTGCCGAGCGCTTTGCCGGCCTGCCGGTACGCGTGCGTCAGGCTTCGCGCATGGTTGGGTCAGCAGAGCTCAAGGCCACCAAGGATGGGTTGGCAGATGGTCAGGTCGACATCGTGGTCGGCACTCATGCGCTGCTCAGCAAGACCATCAAATTCAAGGACCTCGGCCTGCTCATCATCGACGAAGAGCAGCATTTCGGCGTGGGCCACAAGGAGCGCCTCAAGGAGCTCAAGGCCAACGTGCACGTGCTGACGCTGACGGCGACGCCGATCCCGCGTACGCTGCAACTGGCGCTGACAGGCGTGCGCGACCTGAGCCTGCTGGCCACGCCGCCAGTGGATCGTCTGGCTATCCGCACGTTCATTTCGCCTTTCGACGCATTGTCGATCCGCGAGGCGCTGTTGCGCGAAAAATATCGTGGCGGCCAGAGTTTCTATGTCGTGCCGCGCATCAAGGACCAGGTCGAGATCGCCGAATTCCTCAAGGCGCAGGTGCCGGAAGTCTCCTTCGTCATCGCCAACGGCCAGATGCCGCCGGGCGAACTCGATGACATCATGAACGCCTTCTATGACAACAAGTTCGACGTGCTGGTGGCGACGACCATCGTTGAGTCCGGCCTCGATATTCCTAATGCCAATACGCTGATCGTGCACCGCGCCGACCATTTTGGCCTGGCGCAGCTCTATCAGATCCGCGGACGCATTGGCCGGGCCAAGGCTCGCGCCTATGCCCTGTTCACAGTGCCACCTGACAGAAAATTGACCGACACGGCCGAACGCCGTCTCGGCGTCCTGCAATCGCTTGAAAGCCTCGGTGCCGGCTTCCAGCTTGCCAGTCACGATCTCGACATCCGCGGGGCAGGCAACCTGCTCGGCGACGAGCAGTCGGGCCACATCCGCGAAGTGGGGTACGAATTGTACCAGGCCATGCTGGAGGAGGCTGTAGCTAACCTCAAGAATGGCGACGAGGATTATGAAGACAAGAACGAATGGAGCCCGCAGATATCGCTGGGCATGCCGGTGATGATCCCCGAGCACTATGTGCCCGATCTGCAATTGCGTATGCAGCTCTATCGCCGGTTGGGCGACCTCACCGATATCCGCGATATCGACGCTGCTGGCGCAGAATTGATCGACCGTTTCGGCCCGCTGCCGGAAGAGGTCGAGGCGTTGCTGAAGGTGATTTTGGTCAAGGCACTCTGCCGCCAGGCCAACGTTGAAAAGGTCGACGCGGGCCCCAAGGGGGCGGTGATTTCCCTGCGCAACAACGAGTTCCCGAACCCGGCCTCGCTGGTGCGGCTGGTCAGCGATCCCGCCAATCAGGTCCGGATCAAGCCCGATCAGAAACTCGTGTTCGCCCGCAACTGGCCGACACCCAATGATCGCCTCAAGGGGGCGGCCGCAATCCTGTCGCGTCTAGCAAAATTGGCCGAAAATGCGGCCTAGTCGCCATGTAACATACCCTTTGTGCCATAATGCTTTGGCAACGGGTATCGGTCATGTTATTGCCCGATTTCAGCACTTGAAGGGCAGTTCATTCTCAAGGTGACAGGACGTCGCCGGGACCGCCAAAGAAGCCAAGGAAATTCTATGAACTTCAGGAAACCCCTCGTCGCCGGATTTGCGGTGGCTGCGCTCATGCTGTCCCCGCTGTCGGCTTACGCTCAGGAAACCCCGGCGGCACCCGCCGAAGCACCCGCTGCCGAAACGCCTGCGGCTCCGGCCGCTGCGCCGACTGCCGCTGCGGCGGAAGGTGCTGCCGCTACGCCCGGCCAGAACTGGTTGAAGGTCTGCGATCCGCTGGAAGACGGCCAGAAGGCCTGCATCATGCGCCAGGTCGTCCTGGCTAATGGTCAGTTCCTGGGCTCGTTCCTGCTGCGCGATGACCCGGGTCAGGAAAGCCGCCTGCTCGCCGTCGCCGCTGTGCCGCTCGGTGTGCTGCTGCCCTTCGGCCTGACCTGGCAGATCGACGGCTCCAAGCCGGTTCGCGTGCCCTACATGCTCTGCGACCCCACGTCGTGCGCGACCCAGCTCGTCATCAACGAACAGTATGTCAATTCGCTCAAGCGCGGCAGCGTGCTCAAGCTCACTGCCAAGAACCGCCAGAACCAGGATCTGACCATCGAGATCAACCTGGCCGGCTTCACCGCCACCTATGATGGCGAAGCTGCCCTGACCTTCGACGAGTTCCGTCAGGAAACCTCGGGCGAGAACGCCCTCGAGCAGGTCCTGCAGGACCGCGCCGAAGAACTCCGTCGGCAGCTCGATGGCGAAGCCGCTCCGGCCGAAGGCGCCGAGGCTCCCGCAGAAGGCGCTGAAGCTCCGGCTCAGTAGCACCGGGCGCATTGGAAATTTGAAAAGGGCGCGGGAGACCGCGCCCTTTTTCCTTGCCTAGCGTTCGCCCATGCCGATGCCGAAGGCCTGCCGGCGCAGGCCGGGCACCAGCTTGAGGGCCCAGAGCCCGCCAGCACGCAATGCCTGGGCCGGGATCATCTCGGCAAGCAGGGAACGGAACAGGGTATCGACCATGCCGCCAGTGCGGGCCAGGTCGGCGGCGCGGCGGCGGGAGTAGTCCTCGCTCGCCGACACGGCCCAACCAGGTTGTGACAGGTCGGCGGCGCTCAACGCATCGGCCAGGTCGGCGACATCGCGCAGGCCCAGGTTGAGCCCCTGCGCCCCGATCGGCGGGAAGGCATGAGCGGATTCCCCCACCAACACGACGCCATCCGCGCCAGCCGCATCGACAGTGAGGGTGCTGAGCGGAAAGACATGCGCCGGCGTGAGCATGGCCACGCTGCCAAACAGGCGCTGCGATTTGGAGAGGAACGTCGGCACCAGCCCCTCCTTGCCGCTGGCAAGCGCCTCGCGCAGCACCGCTTCATCGTCGATCCAGACCAGGTTGGCGCGGTTGCCGCCGGCCGGAACCAGCGTGAATGGGCCCTGCGGGTAGTGAAACTCGATCGACGTGCCGCCAATCGGACGACCCAGCTCCAGGTCGCAGACCAGGGCCGCTTGGGCAAACACGCTTTCACGCACCCGAAAGCCGGCGGCGGAGCGGATCAGCGACTTCTTGCCGTCGGCGCCGACCACCAGCAGTGCCGTCAGAACGCTTCCATCGGCTAAGGTCAGACGCGGAACGCCGCCGTCACCCGAGAATTCGGTAACGCCAACGTTACGGGTTTCGAGATTGGGCAGCGCGCGCGCCGCCGTCTGGAAACTTTCCATGAGCCGCAGATTGGCGAAATTCCAGCCGAATGCGTCGAGACCTACCTCCTGTGCGTCGAACAGAGTTTCGGGCGCACGGATAAGCCGGTTGGTCGCATCGACGATGCGAATTTGCGTCAGCGGATGGCCGACAGCATCCGGACCGCCAATGAGGCCCGCGCTTGTCAGGTAATCCACGCTCGGCATCATGAGGGCGGATGTGCGGCGGTCCACCGGGCCAGCCGGCGCCAGATGAACGGTCTTGAGGCCAGCCTTGGCCACCGCGACCGCCGCGGCCATGCCGACCAGTCCGCCGCCGACAATGATGGCGTCTGCATCCTGGGTCATTGGGCATCCACCAGGCGTTTGGAATGGCCGCTGGGGATCACCAGACTGCCGGCGAGTGAGCCGATCAGCATGGTGACGAGGAATATCCAGAGATTGTCGGGTACGAAGGCGATCAGGGAAATGGCGGGGCCGGGGCAAATGCCCGCCATGCCCCAGCCAATGCCGAACAGGGCTGCGCCGCCGACAAGGCGCTTGTCGATGCGCTTGTATTCCGGCTCGTGGAAAGCCGTGTCGAAGAGGGGCGCCTGCCGGCGTTTGCCGAGCCGGACGGCGATGAACATCACGATGACGGCCGGCACCATGACAAACGCCAGGCTTGGGTCCCAGCCGCCGGACGGGATAGCCGTGAAATCGAGAAAGTGCAGAACCTTCAGCGGGTCGACCATCTGCGAGACATAAAGGCCAGCGCCGAACAGCGCTCCGCTCAGGGCGGCGGTGGCGAGATAGGGGAGCTTGAGGCTGGCCATCACACCACTCCCGTCACGGCGACGGTAATGATAGCGACGCCGAAGAACACGGCGACAGCGACCAGCGAGCGGACCGAAAGCCGGGCAAGCCCGCAAACGCCGTGCCCGGATGTGCAACCATTGCCAATCTTGGTGCCGAGGCCGGTCAGCAGCCCCGCTATCCCAAGCCAGACCGGTGTGGGCACCCCCCATGACGCGGGAGCCTCGACCAGTCTTGCAGGCTCGACACCACCGACACCAAGCCCCGGAAAGAGCTTGGCCGTGACGAATGTCGCCAGAACCAGCGCGACGAGGAAGACCAGCCGCCACACGACCGTCTGCGCCGGAGGCAGCAATTGGCCGAATATGCCAGATATGCCGGCGATCCGGCCATTGCCCAGCCACAAGACGGCCGTCGCCAGGCCGATGAGGCTGCCGCCTAGAGCGGCCGTAAGGGGGGTAAACGATTCCATCTTATCACTCGCGAGTTGCGTCGGCGGCGAAGCTATCACCCGCCGGCGGAGCGAAGCCAGCTTTGCCACGGCTAGTTTGTGCTGCGGAACGCCGCAGGCCGAGGAAAACTCTGCCAGCAAGGCTTTCCCGCACGCGGTGCACCGCTTAGATAGATGCAACGCGCAAATTCGAAATGGAGCCGACAATGCTAGAGCTATTGGCTGATCCGAATGCCTGGATCGCCTTTGGTACCCTCACGGTGATGGAAATCGTGCTGGGCATCGACAATATCGTCTTCATCTCAGTTCTCGTGTCGCGGCTGCCGAAAGAGCAGGCCGACCGCGCCCGCCAGATTGGCCTGGCCCTCGCGCTGATATTCCGCATCCTGCTGCTGCTGGTGATCAGCTGGATCATCAGCCTGACCCAGCCGGCGATTTCCGTTTTTGGGCTTGATCTCTCCTGGAAGGACCTGATCCTGATCGCCGGCGGCGCCTTCCTCGTCTACAAGGCGACCCACGAAATGCATGCGGCCATCGAAGAACCGCATGAGACGGGCCTTGCCAAGGGTGCTACCGCGGTCTTCGCCGCGATCATCGGCCAGATCATCGTCATCGACATGGTGTTCTCCATCGACTCGATCGTCACCGCCGTCGGCATGGCAGACGACGTCGAAGTGATGATCGCGGCTGTGATCGTCGCCGTAGGCGTCATGTTCGTGGCGTCCGGCCCGGTTGCCAAGTTCGTGGCCGACCACCCCACCACCAAGATGCTGGCGCTCGCCTTCCTACTCCTGATCGGCGTGTCGCTGGTGGCCGATGGTCTCGGCTTCCATATTCCGAAGGGCTACATCTACGCTGCCATGGGCTTCTCGGTGCTGGTGGAGGCGATCAACATCATCGCCAAGCAGCGCAAACTGGCGAGCGGCAAGGCCGCCGCGCCGGTCAAGATGACGCCCTTCACTGGCGACACCGGCTCGATCTCGGCCGAGGCCGGAGTCGCTGCGGTGACCGGCAAGAAGGTTGGAGCCAAGTCCACGCCGACGGCTCGCGCCCAGGCGCGTCCGAAATCGGCCCCCCGCAAGCCGCGGACGCCGAAGTCGTGAGCAAGGCTGTCGTCGTCCGGCAGGCCGGTGGCCCCGAAGTCTTGAGCTACGAGGACTGGCCACTGGCCAGTCCTGGCGCCGGCCAGGTGGCGCTACGCCAGACGGCGATCGGCCTGAATTTCATCGACACCTACCAGCGCTCCGGGCTCTACCCGGTCAACATGCCGTTCGTTGCCGGCAATGAGGGAGCAGGCGTCATCACCGCGATCGGCGATGGCGTGACCGGTCTCGAAATTGGCCAACGGGTAGCCTATCAGGGGCAGATCGGCGCTTATGCGACCGAACGCCTGGCCGCGGCTGACCGCCTGGTGCCGATTCCGGATGGAATCGACGATCAAACCGCCGCCGCGATCATGTTGAAGGGGCTGACGGCCTACTACCTCCTGTTCAAGACCTGGCCGCTGACCCGCGGCGAAACCATCCTCTGGCATGCCGCAGCGGGTGGCACCGGGCTCATTGCTACGCAATGGGCCCGCTCGCTCGGCGCGACCGTGATCGGCACCGCCGGCAGCGACGAAAAGGTTCAGCTTGCGCTCGACCATGGCTGCAATCACGTCATCAACTACAAGACGGAAGACTTCGCCACCCGCGTCCGTGCCCTGACCGAGGGGCGCGGTGTGGATGTCGTCTTTGACGGCGTCGGCAAGTCGACGTTTGAGGGCTCGCTTGATTGCCTGCGGCCGCGCGGGCTCATGGTTAGCTTCGGCAATGCATCAGGTGTCGTGACGATACCCGACATCACCGTGCTCTCGCGCAAGGGCTCGCTCTACGTTACGCGGCCCACAGGCGCACATTATCTCAACCGCCGCGAGGATCTGCTCGAGGGTGCGGCTTCGCTATTCGAAGCTGTCGCCACAGGCGTCATCAAGGTTCGGATCAACGAGACCTTCGCGCTGGCGGAGGCGGGCGCTGCGCATCGGGCCCTGGAGGGCCGCGAAACGACTGGGTCGGTGATCCTCATCCCCTAGCGGTCTGGACAGTTTGTCCTTCTGCCGGTAAAGGCACAGCCAACGGGTAGATGGCAGAGCGGTTGATTGCTCCGGTCTTGAAAACCGGCGAACGTGAAAGCGTTCCGGGGGTTCGAATCCCTCTCTACCCGCCATTTTCAAAAGGTCAGAGATTTGCGGTACGAAGCCGCGCTTGCGCGCGTGGGCAGGCCGTCGATGTTGGCCCATGTCCATTTCTTCACAGATCGCAGCGCCTCAAGCTTGCCACACGGGCCTTGAAAGACGAGGCGACCGAGGGTCTGGCTATTCGCCTTTCATTGGTGTTTAGTCGGCATGTAAAGGTCTGGGGGGACAAATGAAACGTCGCGCATTTTTGAGTGCCGCTGTCGTCATGACGGCGGCAATGCTTTCAGCTTGTTCAACAACCAGCGGACCTCGACTGGCGCCGGAGCGCCAACTCACGATCGCAGCACCAAAGATGAAGGTGAAAGAGGCTGTGGCCGCGCTTATGGTTTCCCGAGGCTATCAGATCCAGCGTGACACGGACTTTGTCATGGACTTCGCCACGAACACGCAGAACTTCATGGCGACGTTACTACTGAGTTCAAGGTACGACGGCCGCGTCGAAACGAGGGTGTCGGTGACCTTCATTGGCGACAACCCTACACAGGTGACGTGGCGGGCGGCGCTCGTCACCAATCCGGGGTCGGCATTCGAGCGGCCGACAGACATCACCAACAACCCTGAAGGCGACAACGTTCAGACTCAGTTCGTGGCGATCAAGACGCAACTGGAAAAGTGATCGTTGGCAGAGTTCTGAGTTGGTCCGCTTCGACTACATCGCCGCAAAACTACGATACCTCGTTGCCTTAGCCCGTTTGGTCATTCCAACGCGCGACAAAGCCGTTTTGATTTCCCTCGGTTTGGCGTAGTACGCGAGCGCCACCAACCAACGGAGAAGCCCTGTGAGCCGCAAGGAATTCGAAGCATCGCGGATGCGCCGCATGAGGCGGGTTGCTGGGCGGCATGGCTTGACCATCCTCACCGCCGAAAAGCTCACGGCCAAGCAGGGCAAGGGTGGGCATGCATTGCGTGACGACGAGAGCTTCAAAGTGGTCTATGGCCACCACCCGCTGCCATTTACCGCAACGCTGGAAGATATCGAAGCTTACCTCGACAAGCTCGAAGCTGCGGAAGACTAAGGGCGACTGATCTATCGGCGGTCGCCATGCTGGTTCACGCCGCAATGGCGCTTCGGCTCTGACACGGCAGCTTGACCTTGCCATGCTGGAAGGTCGCACAGTCGCGCCAGGCGAAGGCGGGGGCGAAGGTGTCTGGCAAGGTTCTGGTCGTTGGCGGCTACGGCGCGGTCGGCAAAATTCTCGGTCTCCGACTGGTTCAGCTTGGATATGCCGTGGCCGCCGGCGGACGCAGGGCGGACCCTGGGCGCGCCATTGTCGAGGGACTGGGCCTGGAATGGCGCCAGGTGGATGTCGAGTCGCGCGATGGCTGGGACGCGGCGCTGGCCGGGATCGACGTGGTCATCGTCTGCATTGACCAGCGGGATACCTCCTTTGTCGAATATGTGCTGGCGCGTGGGCTCCTGTACATGGACATATCGGCCGATGACGCGCATTTCCGCCGGGTGGAGACGCTCGCGATCCCCGCGAATGCTGGGGCGTTTTTGTCGCTGGGATTCGCGCCGGGCCTGAGCAACCTGATGGCGGCGCGCCTGATCGGAAGCGTCGAGCACGCCAGCACGCTCCGACTAGGATTGCTCTTCGGCATCAACGACCAGCATGGCGCCGCGGGGGTGGACTGGACGCTGGGCGCCATCTTTGCGGGAGCCCGGGACCGCCCTGTGGCCGAGTTGGACTGGGGCAGGCCATGGGGCCGTCGCCGCATGTACGGCGTAGGATTCGCCGACCAGTTCGCGTTGGCGCGCACCCATCCCGGCCTGTCGGCGACCACCTATATAGGCTTCGACTCGCGGATAGCTACTGCAGCGGCCTTCGCCGCAGCCAGTATGTTCGGCGATAATTCAGTCGTGCGGCGCTTGGTGGCCGCAGCGTCTCATCCCATCGGTCTGGGCAGCAAGGTCTGCGGCATTCTAGCCGAGGTCAGCGATGGCAAGCGGACTCACCGGCTGCGTTTCATCGGCAGCGAAGAAACGCGCACGACAGCCGAACTGGCGGCTTTGATGGCGCATGACATCATGCGGACCGACCGGCGTGGCGGGGTGTTTCACTCGCACCAAGTCATCGACGCCGAGCGCCTGATGGGTGCCGGTCAGGCGGCGGGCCTGGGCACATTCGAGCACTTATAGTACCGCGATGTGCCTGGAAGACATCGAATCTTATCTCGATAAGCACGAGCTGCGGAAGAGTAAGAGCAGCTGACCTACATGGCAATTGGCCTCCGGCTGGTCGCCCACAAATTTACATTATTTATTCCGTAACGGGAATCGCCGCACAATCGGTCCATTGGCTTACTTGGAGGCGCGTTATTGTGTTCACTCTGATCAACGCCGACGCCGAAGACGACGACGCCGAAATCACCGATCCCCAGGAAATCGCAGAATTGTTTGCTGCCATCGCAGCGGTCGCCATCGAGGCGATCGGTGCCGGGCAGGTCAGGCAGTTGTTCGATGCCGTGGTCGAACAGGACGGCAAAGACCCGAACTGACCGGACGCTACCGTCCCGGCAGGTCAAATCCGGCCGCTGCCCTTCGCTGAGGCGCGGTGTATACGAACGGTCTTCCGAGCGAGGCAGAGTTCCTGCGCTTATGGACCGGGTTGACTGATCCGGGCGGGTCCGACAGGACTAGCTCCATGCTTCAGCCGAGGAGGCTGCGCCATGGCAGGCCCGTCCACCCCCGACACATTTCCAATGCCGACCATCCTGCCGCTGGGGGACAGCGGCTTACTAGTGCGGTTTGGAACGACGCTGACCGACCCATCAAATCGGGCGGCCACTGCCTTTGCGCTGACGCTGGAACGCGAGCCGATAAGCGGCGTGGTCGAGGTCGTGCCGAACCTGGTCTCGGTACTGCTTCGCTATGATCCCCTGACGACGGCGCCTGCAGGCATTGCTGGTGAGGTTGGCCTGCGACTCAATGGCCTGGCGGGGGAGCAAACGAATAGGACCGAGTGGGTAATCCCGACGGCGTTCGATGGCCCTGATCTGGACGAGGTGGCTGCTTCCCTGAGTGTGTCGCCCGCGGCCTTCGTGGCCGCACACAACGCGTCGGCATTGCGTGTGCTGGCGACCGGCTTTGCGCCCGGTTTCGTTTATTGCGGTCTCCATCCAGACCGGCTGCTGGTGCCGCGACGATCGAGCGTTCGATCCCTGGTGCCCGCAGGCAGTGTGCTGTTTGCCGCGGGCCAGACCGCTATTGCCGCAACTGAAATGCCCACCGGCTGGCACGTGATAGGCCGCACCGGCTTCATCAATTTCGATCCAGTACGCAATCCGCCGACGCGGCTAAACGCCGGCGATAGCATCACATTCGAGGTCGCATCTTGAGTGCCGTCCTCAGCGTGCAGCGCGCCGGACCGTTGACGACCATTCAGGACCTGGGGCGCCATGGAATGCTGCGCAGCGGCATCAGCGCCTCCGGTCCGATGGATCGGCGCGCCTACGAGCTGGCGGGGACGGTGGTCGGCGCTGGTTTAGGCGGCATTGAAATAACCGCCGCGGGCGCAGAGTTCAAAGTCACCAGCGGCGAGTGTCTCGTCGGCTTTGCGGGCGGCCATTTCACGGTGCGGGTGAATGGGCGGGTTGCAGACTGGCCGGGAACCTCTGCCCTTGAGGTTGGCGACGTTCTCGCCATAACGCCGGGTTCATCAGGCAATTACGGCTACCTGCGGTTTGATGCCGACATCGATATTGCGCCGGTGCTGGGGAGCATCGCCACCAATAGCCGCGTCCGCCTCGGCGGGCTGGACGGCCGCGCCCTGCGAACAGGCGACGTGGTAGCGCTGACCGGCCACGGGCGCTCCGCCCGAGAAGCGCGGCAGCCCCCCACTGGCCAAGACGGACCCTTCAGGGTGGTCTGGGGGCTGCACGCAGACGCGTTCCCAAGTGCGATCAAGGATCACTTCCTGCGCGCCGAGTTTGTCGTGTCCACGCGGCTCGACCGCATGGGCGTGCGTCTGACGGATGGGAGCGGTGTGTTCTCCGATGCGACGATCCTGTCTCTGGTTTCGGACGCTGTGACACCAGGGGATATTCAGATACTCGGGGACGGCACGCCGATCGTCTTGATGCGCGACCATCAGCCGACCGGGGGCTATCCGCGCATCGCCACGATCATCACCGCTGACCTCGACCGGTTCGCGCAGATGCGACCCGGTAGCACGGTTGCCTTCCAACCCGTCACTGTGGAACATGCCCACCATGTGTTGCGGAGCGGGCCATGATTTCGATCGACCTCAACGCCGATCTTGGTGAAGGCATGGGGACTGATGAGGACCTGCTCGAGATCGTCTCCAGCGCATCGATCGCCTGCGGTGGACATGCCGGCGATGCGGCGACCATCCGGCACATCCTCAAGTTCTGCAAGGCGCGCGGTGTTCGCGCCGGCGCCCACCCCGGCTATGCTGACCCCAAACGATTTGGCCGCTTTCGCGTGGTCATGCCGCTCGATCAATTGCTCGGGCAAATCCGCAGCCAACTGTTTCTCGTCCGCTTCATCGCCGACGAGGTGGGCGTGCCGCTGGCCTATGTGAAGCTGCACGGAGCGCTGGCCAACCAGACCGCCGAGGAACTCGCCTTCGCCGTCGGAATTTTTGCGACGATACAGGCCATGGATCGGCGAATGGCCGTCCTGGCTCTCGACAACAGCCAGCAGGTTCGCGCCGCCAATGCCGTCGGCATGCCGCTGATCCGCGAAGCCTATGCTGATCGGGCCTACACCTCCGACGGCCTGCTGGTGCCACGGGCGCAGGACGGCGCCGTGATCCACGACGTCGATGCCGTCATCGAGCGCTGCCTGCGGCTGGCAAAGTCGGGGGAGTTGGTCGCGATCGACGGCACGGTGCTCAAATCCTCAGCGCGCTCGATCTGCCTGCACGGCGATACGCCGGGCGCGGTCGATCTGGCGCGCGAGGTGCGCGACGCACTGGAGGGCGAGGGGATCGCTATCAAGGCCGAGGCGCCTGAGATGGAGTTTGAAGCGGAGGGATAGGTTTCCCACCACGCTTCCCTCGCACTTTGATCCGAGGACCTTCCAAGCTTGCGCCGTGCTTTGAGGGGCCCTCAGGTCGGGCCCGAGGGAACGCTGCTGGGTGCGCACGTGGTGCTCACGCGGAAGGACTTACCCTGAGCCTCTCGAATGGGAGAGGGTGAGATCGGCGGAATGCCTTTGGTTCGAAAGGCCCAGGGTAGAGGGTGTCGGCCGCGCGGCCGAAAACTAGATCGCCAGGTACTCGTGGCGAAGTTCGGTATTGTCGAGGACATCCTTGGCCGAACCGGCAAAGGCGACCTCGCCGGTATCGAGGATGACGGCGCGATCGGCCAGTTTCAGGGCCGCTACAGCGTTCTGTTCGACGATGATGGTGGTGATGCCCAGCGGCTTGATCGAGTGCAGGATGCGCTCGATTTCGTGCACGATAACCGGCGCCAAGCCCTCGTAGGGCTCGTCGAGCAACAGAAGCTTGAGATCGCGCGCAAGGGCACGCGCGATAGCCAGCATCTGCTGCTCGCCGCCGGAGAGCGTCACGCCCTCCTGCTTCCGGCGTTCGGCCAAGCGCGGAAAACTTTGGTAGATCTGCTCGAGGCTCCAGCCATTGCCCGGCGCGACTTTGGCGAGGGTAATATTCTCTTCGACCGTTAGGCCAGCGATGATGCGCCGATCCTCCGGCACCAGCTGAATACCGGCGCGCGCCGCCTCGAAGGATTTCATCTGGTGGATCGGCTTGCCGTCGAGCCAGATTTCGCCCTGCCGCATTTGCGGATCGTCGGTGCGGGCAATGGTGCGCAGCGTCGACGTCTTGCCGGCGCCGTTGCGACCGAGCAGCGCCAGGATTTCGCCCTGGCGGATATCGAGCGAGACGCCCTGCACGATGTAGCTCTCGCCGTAATAGGCATGCATGTCGCGCACCGAGAAGAACGGTCGCGTCGCCTCCATGCTGACGGCGTGGCTGTCGGAGACGATTTGGGTTTCCATGGCGATCGCGCTCATCAATGGGTCCCTCCTAGATAGGCTTCCTGCACCTTGGGATTGCCGCGAACCTGGTCGGGCGTCCCGTCGGCGATGATGCGTCCCTGGGCCAGGACCGAAATCTTGTCGGCCAGGGAGAATACCACGTGCATGTCGTGCTCGATAATGACCTTGGTCATGCCGCGACTCTTGATCTTCTTGAGCAGCTCGATGGTCGTATTGGTGTCGTGGCGCGACATGCCCGCAGTGGGTTCATCGAGCAGCAACAAACGCGGATGCTGGATGAGGCACATGGCCAGTTCCATGCGACGCTTGTCGCCACGGCTGAGGCTCCCCGCCGGGCTTTCACGGCGGCCGAGCATGCCGACATCTTCCAGCATGCTTTCGGCTTCCTGGCGGATGCCGGTCTCACTGTCCAGCGAGCGAAGCATATTGAGCTTGAAGGCGCCATCGCGCTTGGCGAGGGCAGGGATCATCACGTTGTGGAGCACGGACAGGTCAGCGAAAATCTCGGGCGTCTGGAACACGCGGGCGATGCCGAGCTGGTTGATCTCATAGGGCTTGCGGCCGGTGAGAATAGCGCCATCAAATACCACCTGGCCGCTGGTTGGGGCCAGCTTGCCAATGATGACATTGAGCAAGGTGGATTTGCCGGCGCCGTTGGGGCCGATGATCGCGTGGGTCTGGCCTTCCTCAACCTGGAGATCGATATCGGCCAGGGCATGAAGCCCTCCGAACCGTTTGTGGACGTCGGCAACGTGCAGGACGACATTGGGTGTGGTCATGGTGCTCGTCCTATTCAGCGGGTTGCGGTTGCGGCGCGACCGGCGCCTTTGGCGATGGCTTGGAGCGATTGAACATGTGGGCGATGCGACGCACGCCCTCCATGATGCCGCCCGGCAGGAACACGACGATTAGTACGAAGACCAGGCCAAGGGTGAGGAACCAGCCCTCGCCGACAAACTTGCTGGAAATCGTGACCATGGCGCTATCGAGGCCATCAGGCAGGAAGTCCCAGAACCGGTGCAGGATGGTCTCGTTGATGGCCGAGAAAATGTTCTCGAAGTACTTGATCAGCCAGGCGCCGATCACTGGGCCGACAAGTGTGCCAGCGCCGCCGAGAATGGTCATCAGCACCACCTCGCCTGAGGCGGTCCATTGCATGCGCTCGGCACCGGCCAGCGGGTCGGTGACGGCGAGCAGGGCGCCGGCCAGCCCGGCATACATGCCTGATATGACGAAGGCCGCCAGCGTATAGGGCTTCGTATTGAAGCCGGTGTAGTTCATGCGGGTCTGGTTTGACTTGATTCCCTTGAGCATCATGCCGAAAGGCGACGCCGTAATGCGCTGGGCGATAAAGAAAGCCAGGATCAGGAAGCCCGCGCAGAAATAGAAGCCGGCAAAACCACCCAGCGATTGCCCCAGCAGTGTGGGCACCGGCTGACCGGCTTGCACACTGCCCATGGCGGTATCAAGATAGCGCGGATCGTTGAGCGTCAGCTGCAGGCCGGTTTCACCATTGGTGATGGGTGTCAGCACTGAATAGGCCAGGTTGTAGCTCATCTGCGCGAAGGCCAGCGTCAGGATCGAGAAGTAGATGCCCGAGCGGCGCAGGCTGACATAGCCGATGATCAGCGCGAAGACGCCGGAGATGACGATCGCGAAGATCATGGCCGGGATCGCGTCGAGGCTGAGCAGCTTGAACGACCAGACGGCGGCATAGGAGCCAACGCCGAAGAAAGCGGCATGGCCGAAGCTGAGGTAACCGGTGAGCCCGAAGAGGATGTTGAAGCCGACAGCGAAGATTCCGTAGATCATGAAGCGTTGCAACAGATCGGGATAGGCGGCGCCGAAGGGGTGGAGCCAGATCGGCATGGCCAGCACCACGATGGTGAAGCCCAGGAAAAGCAGAAGGTCGTTGCGGGACATGGCGCGCATCTCAGGCCTCCATCACGCCACGCCGGCCAAACAGGCCACGCGGCAGAACCAGTAGAATGACGACGGCGACGAGATAGATGATGATCTGGTCGATGCCGGGAATGAGGGCTTTCACCTGCGTCATCGACGCGAAGGACTGCAGGATGCCGAGCAAGAACCCCGCCGCGACGGCGCCGGGCAGGGAACCCATGCCGCCCACCACGACCACGACGAAGCTCAGCACCAGGAAGTCCATGCCCATATGGTAGTTGGGCGGCAGCAAGGGCGTGTACATCACGCCGGCCAGCCCCGCGACGACGGCGGCCAGACCAAACATTATGGTGAAACGCCGGTCGATATTGATGCCAAGCAGTCCCACTGTCTCACGATCGGCCATGCCGGCGCGAACGACCATGCCGAAGGTGGTGAACTGCAGGAATGCGAACACGCCACCAATGATCACCGCAGCGAACAGGAAGTAGACCAGGCGCCAGATCGGATAGGTGATGACATTGGCCTGCATGCCGAGCCAGGCGCCGATATCGGCTGCGCCGCGGAAGTCTTCGGGCATGGGCTGGGGAATAGGATTGGGCCCGAAGAAGGACTTGATGACCTCCTGAGCCACGATCGCCAGGCCGAAAGTCACAAGAATCTGTTCGGCATGCGGGCGTTTGTAAAAGTGTTTGATGATGCCGCGCTCAAGCCCGATCCCGACGAGCAGCATGACCGGGATGGTGAGCAGGATCGAGAAGGGCACGGAATAATTGACCAGCACCGTACCGAAATCGCCGAACCAGGTTTGCACCAGCGGTGCCCGGATTTCGAGCGGCGCGCCCCAGGGGGAAAGTTTCTCGGGATCGGTGGTAACGGTTTCCAGCGTGATCAATTGCCGAAACAGCACGGCACAGAAGGAGCCGAGCATGAACAGCGCGCCGTGCGCGAAGTTGACGACGCCCAACGTGCCGAACACCAGGGTTAGGCCCAGCGCTATCAGCGCGTAAGCACCGCCTTTGTCGAGGCCGTTGAGAAACTGCAGGAAGATGACTTCGAACATGAACCGTGCTCCGGCCGGGTAAGTGACCAGTAGCCTCATGGTGAGCCTGTCGAACCACGAGGCGTGGCACGACAGGCTGCGGAGGCACGACCTCGTCCTTCGACGAGCTCAGGATGAGGTCTACTGTGGGAGTGCCCGCCCTGAACGCCAGGGCGTGCAGTACATCAGCACATTGGAACCGGCTCGGCCGGTCCAAGCTCGCCACCGAAGATCGTCGGGTCGTAGGCGACCTTGTCCCGTGGGATTTCCTCGACGATGTTGAGCACGTCATATTCGCTGGTCGGGCTCTCGTTGCCCTGCACGACGAGCACGTTCTTGATGCACTGGTGGTCTTCGGCGCGGTAGAGCGTCGGACCATTGCCCATACCGTCGAACTCGAAGCCTTCCAGCGCCTTGATGACTTCGGGTGGATAGAAGGTGCCGGCGCGTTCGCAGGCATCGGCATAGAGCAGGGCTTGGACATAGGCGGTGTGGGCAGCCTGGGACGGCGGAGCGCCGTAGGCGGCGCCGAACGACTTGGTGAAAGCGATCGTGCCCGGATCCTGCAGGTTCCAGTGCCAGTTGGACGTGCCGTAGATGCCCTTGATATTGGCGCCGGCGCCCTTGGCCATGAGTTCGGAAAATAGCGGAACGACGATCTGGAAGTCCTTGCCGTTGGCTTGGCGGTCGCGCATGCCGAACTGCACAGCCTGGGTCAGCGAATTGACCATGTCATTGCCGTAGTGATTGAGGATCAGCACGTCGGCGCCAGAATTCAGCACCGGCGTCAGGTACTGGCTGAAGTCGGCTGCGCCCAGTGGTGTGCGGACAGCTTGCACGGTTTGCCAGCCCAGGCCTTCGGTGGCTGCCTTCATCGACTCTTCCTGAGTCCAGCCCCAGGTGTAGTCAGCGGTGAGGTGATAGGCCTTGCGATCGGCGCCGTAGGCGTTGACGATGGCCGGCGCGAGGCCGATGCCGGACTGGTAGGCGTTGAAGAAGTGGCGGAAGCCGTAGCGACGCTTGTCCTTGCCGGTCGTGTCGTTGGAGTGGGTGAGGCCCGCCATGAAGATGACGCCCATTTCCTGGCACAGACCCTGCACGGCAATCGCCTCAGCCGAGGAAGAACCGCCCGAAACCATGATAGCGCCATCGCGCTCGATCATGCGGGTGGCGCCGGCACGCGCCACATCGGCCTTGGTCTGGCTGTCGGAGGTGACGAAGGCCACCTTCTTGCCCAGGATGCCATTGCCCTTGAGCGCGGTCGGCGTCAGGACATTGATCAGGCCGCCGTCGCCTTCGCCGTTGAGGTGCTTGACGGCGAGCTCATAGGCCTTCTGCTCGTCGGCACCTTCTTCGGCATAAGCGCCGGTGAGTGGAAGATTGAGCCCGAAGGTCACGGTATCGCCGGTCGGGTTGTTACAGAATTCCTGCGCCCAGGCGCCCTTGGTGAACATCAGCGGGGCGACGCCCGAGCCGATAATGCCGGCCATGCCGGTTTGCAGCAGGCGGCGGCGGCTTAGGCCACGCTTCAAAAGTGTCATCGATTTCCTCCTTTTGGCGCGGGGCGACCGATACATAGCCAGCAGCTCACCGCACCGTGATTATTCCTCCTGTGTGAAAACGGATGCAATAGTCCGTTGTAATTGCAGAGATATTCTGTAAATTGTTGTTCTCTTGGGTCGCAACAGAAGTCAATTCATTGACTCGGTGGCCGCGATGAGGAGGATTTGGATGCGCGCGCCAATTGGTTTTCGCATCAGCAACAGGCGGAAATCGCTCAAGATTTCCCAAGCTGCGCTGGCGCGTCTGGTCGGTATTTCGCCGAGCTATCTGAACCTAATCGAAAACAACAAGCGCGACATTGCCGGTTCATTATTGGCACGCGTGGCCCAGCATCTTGATATCGATGTCGATGAACTGGCCGGTCGCGCCGAGCAGAAGCTGCTGCAAGACCTCGAAGAAGCCTTCGCCGACCCCATGGTCGAGTCGCTGGCGTTTCGACCTGACGAAAGGCGCGAACTGGTAGCGCAGTATCCAGCCAGTGCGGCGGCGCTGGCCCGGATGCATCGGGCCTATGCCGGGGCGGTGGCCAGTGCCGACGCCTACGCCGACCGGCTGCGATCCGATCCGCTGCTGAGCCAGCTGCTGCACCAGATTCTGTCGGGCGTGACGGCTATTCGCTCCAGCGCCGAAATTCTGGAGGATGTAACCGATCTCGACGACGCGGAACGACAGCGCTTCCTGGCCGCGATCGGGCGCGAAACCCGGGCACTGTCCGACGTCGCGCGCAATCTCATCGGCCAGTTCGACACGTCGAGCCAGAGCCGGCGCGGCGTATCACCGGCCCGTGAGATCGATGACCTCATCATCGAGCGCGAGAACCATTTTCCGACGCTGGAAGCCGCGGCAGAGGCATTGCGCCACGAGTTGGCGACGATCGGACCCTTCGGCATCGCCACACTGACCGAGCTGCTGGGACGCAAGTTCGGCGTCGATGTGACCATCGGCGGCCCGCCTGCTGATGCGGACTTTCCCGGTCAGTATCGGTTCGACCCGTCCAGCCGCTCGATGTGGTTCCACGGGGCGAGCACTATGGCCAGCCGCCAATTCCAGCTGGCGAGGCTGTTTGGCGAGCTGGCGGCCGCCGATGTGATCGAAGACATCCTGCGCAGCACAGTGCTCTCGACAGCTACGTCGCGGCGCTTGGCCTCGCGCGCAGTTGGCTCGTACCTGGCGGGAGCCATGGTGTTCCCCTACACCCGCTTTCTCGCGGACGCCGAGGCGTCGGCCTACGACATCGATCATCTGCGGCAGGCATACAATGCCAGCTTCGAGCAGGTGGCGCATCGGCTGGTAACGCTGCGGCGGCCGGGGGAGGAGGGCATTCCCTTCGGCTTTCTGCGCTCCGATCCTGCGGGCAGGCTGACCAAGCACTTTCCTCTGCCGGGCCTGCTCCTGCCCAATAGTGGGCATGCCTGCCCGCTCTGGGCCATCTATGGGGCGTTCCGGACTCCCGATACGCCGCTGCGGCAGGTGGTTCGATTTTCGGATGGCTCGCGCTACCTGTTCCTGGCGCGAACGGTGCAGCGGCGGACAGCCTCGTTTCACCAGCAGGCGGCAATGTCCTCGGTCATGCTGGCGTGCGACGTGCTCCACGCCGATCGTACGGTCTATGCCGCGGGCCTGGACCTCTCCGATCCCGCCTCCGACATCCCGGTGGGACCAAGCTGCCGCCTCTGTACACGCCGCGACTGCGCCAGCCGGCAGGAGGAGACCCTGTCGCCGGGCGGGGGAGGGTCGGCAACGCGGACGCCGCTGCTACCATCCGCATTAGCGCTTGGCGATCCGGCGTGATTGCGCTTTAGTGCATCAACGCTTGCGGAGGGGAGACCGCCGGTGTTTCGAGGGGGAGCTTTGGCAATCGATATTCTCATCGCCGAGGATGAACCGAGCATTCTTGAATCGCTCGACTTCATTCTGCGGCGCGCCGGCTGGCACGTCAGCTCGGTCACTGACGGTGACGCGGCGCTGGAGGCGGTGCGGCGGCTCAATCCGCGCATGGTGGTGCTCGATGTCATGCTGCCCAAACGCAGCGGCTTCGATGTGCTGAAGCACATTCGTGCCGGGATCGCCACGCGCGCTATGCCCGTGCTGATCCTGACTGCAAAAGGGCAGTTGCAGGACCGGCGCATCGCCGAGGAGCTGGGCGCCGACGCCTTCGTGACCAAGCCCTATGCCAATGCGGATGTGGTGGGCGCGGTGCGGCAATTGCTGGGCGAAAATGGCGGACCGGCGTAAGCTCGAAGGCGGCATGCTGGTGCTGGCGGTGTTCGGCGCCATGTTGATCGTGCCGCCGCTCGTCTACCTGTTCAACCGGCCCATCAGCCACTTCGGCGTGCCGCAAGTGGTGCTCTATCTGTTTGCCTGGTGGATCGTGATGATCGCCGGCACCGCCTGGCTGACCCACCGGCTGCCGCGTGACCCCGATCCCAGCGACGGAGACGGCTGATGCTGTCGGCCGACTTCGTCATTGCGACGGCGGTGGCCTATGTCGGGCTGTTGTTTGTGCTCGCCTATTTTGGCGACCGGCGGGCTCGCGCCAACAAGCGCTCGTTCCTGCACTCGCCGGCGGTTTATACACTGTCGATCTCAGTCTACTGCACGAGCTGGACCTTCTACGGTGCCGTGGGAAATGCCGCCCGTAACGGTTTGGAATTCCTAACGATCTACCTGGGGCCAACCGTGGTCTTCGTCGGCTGGTGGTTCGTGTTGCGCAAGCTGGTCCGCATTGGCCGCACGCAGGCCATCACCTCCATCGCCGATCTGCTGTCGTCCCGCTACGGCAAGTCCAACCGGCTGGCCGTCTTGATCACCCTGATCGCCGTGATCGGCATCACGCCGTACATCGCGCTGCAGCTCAAGGCGATCACCTCGTCGATCCAGGCGGTTGCGTCGTCCTATGAGGGGGCCAGAGGGAGCCTCGCTGGCGTCGATGATGGAGCGCTCGCCTTTGGCATAGCGGCGGGCATGGCGCTGTTCACCATCCTCTTTGGCACGCGCAATGTCGACGCCAAGGAGCAGCACCATGGCGTGGTGGCCGCCATCGCCTTCGAGGCGGTGGTGAAGCTGGCGGCGCTCGTCGCGGTCGGCGTCTTTGTGACCTTCGGACTCGGTGGCGGCTTCGAGGCGATCTACGATCGCGCCGTGGACGCCGGGATCGAGATCTATGCTGAGGATACCTTTGGCCCACGCTGGCTGGCGATGACGCTGCTATCCGCCGCCGCCATCATCTGCCTGCCGCGACAGTTCCAGATCACCGTGGTCGAGAACTCCAACGAAAACCATCTGCGTACCGCCGGCTGGGCCTTTCCGGCTTACCTGCTGCTGATGAGCGTCTTCACCATGCCCATCGCGCTCTATGGCCTGACGACGATGCCCGTCGGCTCGAATCCGGACATGTTCGTGCTGACACTGCCACTAGCTGCCGGGCAGGACGGGCTGGCCCTCTTTGCCTTCATCGGCGGCTTCTCGTCGGCAACCTCGATGATCATCGTGGCGTCGATCGCGCTCTCAATCATGGTCTCCAACCACATCATCATGCCGATTGTGCTGCGCACATCGAGCGGTACAGGGCAGGGCGACGGTCGCGGCGTTACGCGCCTGCTGCTGACCAGCCGCCGCATCTCGATCGCGCTCATCCTGACGCTGGGCTTCTTCTATTTCTCGTTGACGGGCGACAGCGACGCGCTGGCGCCGATCGGGCTCATCTCCTTCGCCGGCGTGGCGCAGTTTCTGCCGGCCATCCTGGCGGGCCTTTACTGGCGTGAGGCGTCGCTCAAGGGGGCGGCCGCAGGGGTGTTTGTGGGATTCGTCA